>UQRW01000089.1 GCA_900543515.1 uncultured Collinsella sp. | reverse complement strand
GCCTCGTATTTTGGCGTTACCCGCCTTATTATACGCACGGCGCGACGCGCTCCCCCGCGCATGAGCAGCGCTTTTTAAAAGCCCACCGAGCTTATTATCCGTTTTGCGACCAAACATTTTATTGGGTAGTCCACTCTCAGGGGCAACGGCCTCGAAGACTTCCCGTGCGCCGTGTCTCGCCCGCGCTAGGGGCTACATTGTTGCAATTGGGACGTTCGTCCTGTCTTTTAGCTGGTCGTCGGCGTATCCTTGTAGGCTACTACGAGACGAGAAAGGTAGCGTATGGATCGAAATCAACTCGACCCCAGTGTCCCCAGCACCACGGAGGCCAAGAAGATCCCCCTTATCATCAAGGTCTACGCAGTCCTGTGCACCCTATCTGGCGTGGGCACGCTCCCGTCAGTCGCCGTCTTTATGTGGCAGGTCATCACCGCACTCATTAACGGCAACGTCGCCGCTAAGCTCGGTGATAACACCCTGGTCGCGGTTGGCCTTATCGTCGCCGGCATTATGCTCTCGGCGGCAAGCGCGATCATCTTGATCGTCTTTGGCCTGGACCTCATCAAGGACCAGCGGCGCAATGCCGCCCGCCTGTCTTACGTCCTCATCGCATTTACCGTCGTGGAGCTTTTAGTTGACGTGATGCTCCAGGGCATCGGACCCTTCCTGCTGCGCCCCGCCGTCCAGCTTGTCATCCTCATTGCGCTGTCGGCCACCGTCGACCCCACGCTACGCCAGGAGCGCGAACTGCAGCGCCGTCTGCAAGAGATGCTCGACCGCGATGCCGCCGCCGAGGGGATGCTCGGCCGCGACGAAACCGGCGAGGGCTACATCAAGCTCAACTACTTCAACCTGTTCTGGGTATTCTTCGTCTGCAGCGTGTTGGGTCTCATTCTCGAGGAAGTCTGGCATATGGTCGTCGTCGATCCCGGCGTCTATCAGGACCGTGCCGGTATGCTATTTGGCCCCTTTAGCCCCATCTACGGATTTGGCGCGGTGCTCATGACCATGGCGCTCAACCGCTTCTATAAAAAGAATCCTCTGATCATTTTCCTGGTAAGTGCCCTGATCGGCGGCGCTTTCGAGGTGTTTGTAGGCTGGTTTATGCAGACCTCATTTGGCGTGGTGTCGTGGAGCTATTCACACATTAGGCTATTCGGCATGCCCGATCCCATCGCGGTATTGACCGGGGGACGCACATGCACGCCGTTTGCCTGCATGTGGGGCCTGGGTGGCCTCATCTGGATCAAGGTCTTGCTGCCGCGCCTGCTTAAGCTCATCAATATGATTCCATGGAAACGCCGCTACTCTGCTACCGTCATCCTGACCGCCGTCATGTTGATCGACGGCGTCATGACGTTGCAATCGCTCGACTATTGGTATCAGCGCGTCAACGGAACCGTTCGAAATATTCCCGTCGCACAGTTCTATGACAAGCATTTCGATAACGAATATATGGAGAACCGTTTTCAGAGTATGACCATGAGCCCCAAGGACGCCACACGCGTGTAGCAAACGCCAGAGCAAAATAGCTCCAACACATCAAAGCCCGCTGGCAGATCTACATGAACTGCCGGCGGGCTTTCGCTATAGACAGACTCGGATTGCCGACGAGGCCTTACACCTCGCGCTCGACCTCGCTCACGCACTCGTTCTTGATGGTGCCGACGAGCGACTGCAGCGCATCGACCACATGCGGGCGAATGTCCCCGCCAATGAGCACGAGCATGATGTCGTCACCTACGGCAAGCTCGCCGCTTGCCAGCCACACGCGCACATAGCCGATACCCGGCATCGCGCGCGTGGCCTCGATAGCAGCCTGCACTTTCTGAGCATCGAAGCCGAACACCATGCCGCCCACCCTGCGCCCGGGAGCTACGCCATCGGTTTCGATCCCGCGGACCTCGGACTTGGGCGTCGCGCGCACCACACCGTTATGTGTCAGATACATACCGCACGCAGGTGCCGACGAATCGGCCTTGGCCTCGCGCAGCCAAGCATCAACCGAAGGCATCGTTTTGCCATTCTCAAGCATCATTTCTCCCTTATCGTCATCGAGTAGCCAATTTGGAACGGGGCTTTTTAGCTACTCTCGAACAACTTATTCCTCGACCGGCGTGAGCACCATGACGGCACGCGTGTTGCTCAGCGATA
>UQRW01000088.1 GCA_900543515.1 uncultured Collinsella sp. | reverse complement strand
ATGCGCCGAATGCTCGCCATCGAAATTTATCGGTGGCCCACTTCAGACTGTAATGTGGCAGCGAGGACAAACGAGATCAACGAGGTCGATTTGTAGGAGAGGGCTGCCATTGCTGTGAGGTTGCCGGTGAAGGAGAGTTCGCCTTCCAGGATGGTGGTGAGCACCAAAACCGCTGCGAGCGACCGCATGCCTAAGGCGCCCGCCCTGTCCGAATCCATGACATCGGTAATGTCGCGGAGCAGCCCGCCGATCAAAAATGCGACTACGTACGTGGTAGCGCTCATGGACTTCTGGAGCCAAGAAAACTCGCCGGCGCTTGTCGCACTCATGGCGGCTAAATACCCGTTAACAACAAATGCGAGGATTCCAACGACGATGACCGCTGCCCTGTAGCTCCTCTTAGAGAGTCGACTCTTGGCCAGGCCAAACAGCGGCGCCATGAAGACCGTGGCGGCATAGACCCAGATAAACTCAAGCCCCAGCGTGTACCAATAGTGCGCGTGCAGGGAGACATCGGGAATGGGTGAGACGACCGTGGACCACGCGAGCGCCATGAGGCAATAAAACGCAGTAGGCAAGATGACCTTGCCAAGGCGCTGCGCCGCCCGTTGCATTTGCGACTTCCACGTTGCTCCACCGTCCCAAGCACGCGCGGCCGAAGCGATGAGAAAATAGCCCGAGATCATAAAGAAGACCTCGTTGGCCCAGCAGCCCAGCAAGTTAATAAAACCGAGCACGCCGGAATAGGGGGACATCGCAAGTGGGGCATATTCTACGGCGCCGACGCAGGCGGCTTGGAAGGTCCACTGAAAGGTGTGGAACACCGCGATGCCGGCGACCGCAACCAAACGCAGTGCTTCGATGGGTATGTTGCGTGCGGCTTTGGGCTGCATGACGTCCTTTCTTATCGGTTTGCCTCTGCGAGCTCCATAGATTATATAAACGCCCGCTGGCGCGCTGGCCCTTTGATACCATGAAACGACAGGTATTTCCTAAGGAGCACATTTGTCTACTAACGCCTCTGGCAGCCCTGTTCTGTCGCTGCTTATTCCCATTTACAATGTTCAGCGCTACCTGCGCGAGTGTCTTGATTCCGCCCTGGCGCAGACGCTCAAGGATATTGAGATCATCTGCATTAACGACGGGTCGACCGATAACTCGCCGGCGATTATCCGCGAGTATATGGAGCGCGATGGGCGCGTCAAGATGATCGACAAGGCCAACAGCGGCTACGGCGACTCGATGAACCGCGGCCTGGAGATGGCACGCGGCGAGTACGTGGGTATCTTGGAGTCCGATGACTTTATGGCGCCCGACGCGCTGGAGAAGCTTGTGTCGGCGGCCGAGGGCTGCAATGCCGACTTTGCGAAGGCGAACTTTGACTTCTACTGGTCCAAGCCCGAGGAGCGCCGCTCGCTGCACGAGATGTTTAAGCCCAAAGACTGCGGCAAACCGGTGCACCCAAGCGACACGACACAGTTCTTTAAGCAAAAGCCCTCGATTTGGTCGGCCGTCTACCGTCGCGATTTTCTTGAGCGCAACGGCATCAAGTTCTTGCCGACCCCGGGTGCCTCTTTCCAGGACACGTCGTTTGCCTTTAAGGTGATCGCGTGCGCCGACAAGGCCGTTTACCTGCACGATGCCGTACTTTCGTATCGCCAGGACAACGAGAACTCCTCGGTCAATTCTTCGGCCAAGGTCTTTTGCGTCAATGCCGAATATGCCGAGATCGAGCGCTGGATCCGAGAGGATTACGCTCGCAATCACGCAAGTGATGACGTCGCGCGCATGCTCAAGTTCAATCAACTTATTAAGTACGATTCGTACATGTGGAACTACGTGCGCCTGGCGCCTAAGTTCTATAAGGAGTTCCTGGTTCAGATGGCCAAGGAGTTCCAAGCGGCCTTGGACGCGGGGGAGTTTTCGCTTGACGACCTCAAGCCGTGGAAGCGCGCAAATCTCGCTGCCATCCTCAAAGATCCTGAGGGCTGGGTTGACGAGCATCCGAGTTTTGCGACGGATGGTGCCTTGGGGCGTGCTAAGTATTACGCCTCGGTTGGAGGCCCAGGCGTGGTTGCTGCCTTCCTCATCGAATCGCTGAGGGGGTAGGTCGGCATGGGAGAGGCCTCGTGTCCTAAAGCTACCATTGTCGTCCCCGTTTACAACTCTGCGCGCTCCATTCAGCGATGCCTCGATTCGCTGTTGGCCCAGTCTGAGCGTTCGATTCAGGTTGTCTGCGTCAACGACGGTTCGACTGATGATTCGTTGAACGTGTTGCGCCAGATCGCGCAGGCCGACGATCGCGTACTGGTGATTGACCAGGAAAACGCGGGCGTCTCGTGTGCTCGAAATGCCGGTATCGATGTCGCCGAGGGCGAGACCGTCTTTTTTGTGGACGCCGACGATTACATCGATGCCCAG
>UQRW01000087.1 GCA_900543515.1 uncultured Collinsella sp. | reverse complement strand
GACGGCCGGTCCGCCGTTCGGTAGAACGGCGGAACAAAACGCTTTAGTGGGCTGGATTGCGATGCAACGCTGGTTGTTGCTACAGTAGCGGGGCGTACCGGGGGTCCGGCGCGTCCCGTTTTTATTTGACCATGAGGCGGCACGCAGCCTTACGCGTGCGGACACCACGCCCAGTTTGAGTGTGAGGATGTTCCATGGCCCAATACGCTGCCAACGAAATCGAAAACTTGCCCGATAGCCCTGTTGCTCGCGAGGACCTAGGCGCGGGCGGCACCTCCCGCGGCGCCGGCGCTCGCTCGCCGCTGTTCTGGAAAGTTCTGCTGCTTTCGGTGGCGATTATCTGGGGCTACTCCTTTACCACTATGAAGGATGCGCTCGACACCATTCCGGTGTTCGAGCTGCTCTATGTACGCTTTCTGCCCGCAGCGTTGGTCATGTTTGCCGTCTTCCACAAGCGCATCATTGCACATTTCAACGCTCGCAACCTGATCGTTGGCCTGAGTATGGGCGTGCTCATGTGGGCGGCCTATGCGTTGCAGACGGTCGGTCTGGCACATACTGCGGCGGGCAAGAATGCTTTTTTGACGGGCACGTACTGCATCCTTGTGCCGTTCGCGAGCTATTTTCTGAGCGGCGAAAAACTCACCCGCTATAACCTGGGCGCGGCACTGCTGTGCTTGGCGGGCATTGGTTTGGTGGCGCTCGATAGCGTTGAATTCAACATCGGTGACGTCATTACGCTGGCGGGTGCGGTCTTTTTCGCCATCCAGATGGCGGTGACTGCCAAGTACGGTCGCAAAATGGACATCAACGTCATCACGTTTTGGATGTTTGTGGGCAACGGCGTGCTGAGCCTGGCAACGTCGCTGCTATTCGAGACCCAAGCGCCTCTGTCCGTGTGGACGCCGAGCTTTATCACTGCGATGGCGTTTCTCTCGGTGGGCTGCACATGCGTGGCTCTGCTCATCCAAAACGTCGGCCTGGCGCATGTCCCGGCCTCGACGGGCTCGCTGCTCCTTTCGATGGAGTCGCCTTCGGGTGTGCTGTTCTCGGTGCTGCTGATGGGGGAGGCGCTCACCTCGCGCCTGCTCGCCGGCTTCGCGCTCATCTTCCTGTCGATTATCTTGAGCGAGACTCACTTCGATTTTTTGCGTCGAAAGCCGCGCCCGCAATTGTAAACAACTTGTTGCGCCGCCCTCCCGGGGCGGCATTTTTTATGCCTCGCCCTTAAAGTAGTACCTTGCACTTTATGCTATCAAAGTGCTTGCTGCAAAAACGATACTGGAGGGCATCTATGGCACCAGCTTTGTCCGATCTTCAACCGCAATCAGCGCCCAAGGCCACCGCAGCGGCGCAGACCGCTATCGGTGACGGTCTTGTTGCAGAAGCTCAGGCTTTTGCAGACGAGCTCGCTGCGTGGCGACACGATCTACACCAGATGCCCGAGCTGGGTAATAGCCTCCCACAGACCTCTGCGTATATCCAAGCGCGCCTGACCGAGATGGACATCCCGTTTGCCACGCTCGTCGATGGTTCCTGCGTTGTGGGCCTTGTCGGCGCCGGTGCCGCCGCGGCCCAGGGTAATGGCGTCTGCACGAATGAGCAGGCCGGTACGGTCATCATGCTCCGTGGCGACATGGACGCCCTGCCCGTTGCCGAGGAATCCGGCGAGCCCTTTGCATCCACCAACGGCTGCATGCACGCTTGCGGTCACGATATGCACGCGACGGCGCTGCTTGGTGCGGCTCGTATGCTCAAAGCGCGCGAGGCAGAGCTTGTTGATGCCAACGCCACGGTTAAGTTGCTGTTCCAGCCGGGCGAGGAAACCTTTGAGGGTGCCCGCGCCGCCATCGCCGACGGTCTGCTGCAGAACCCGCGTCCTCAGGTCGCCTTTGCCATGCATGTCAATAGCCAGTCGCCGCTTGGTTTGGTGCTCTACGGCAGCCCGGCGCTCTCGGGCGTGTACGGTTTTCGCATCACGCTTCAAGGCAAGGGCGGCCATGGCTCGAGCCCCGAGATTTGCATCGACCCCATCACGGCCGGCGTGCATGTGCATCTGGCACTTCAGGAGCTCATCTCCCGCGAGGTGCCGGCGGCCAAGGAAGTCGCACTTACCGTTGGTAAGTTTGCCGGCGGCTTGGCGGCCAACGTCATCCCCGACACCTGCGTGCTTGAGGGAACGCTGCGCGGCTTTGATGTTGAGCTCATGGAGCACCTAAAGACCCGCATCGCGGAGGTCGTTAACGGCGTTGCCGCAACATATCGTACGCCGGCGACCATCGAGACGCTTTCGGATGTTCCGCCGCTTGTACTCGACAGCGATATGACTCAGGCGTCGCTTGGCTACGTGGGCGCAGTGCTGCCCAAGGTGGCTTTCTTGCCGCTTTTCCATGCCATGGCGAGTGAGGACTTTGCGCTTATCTCGAGCGAGATTCCGAGTGCGTACTTTACCGTGGGCGCGGCCGTAACCGACACGGACGAACACTTTGCCCAGCACCATCCCAAGGCACGTTTTAACGATGCCGAGCTTCCTCTCGGCGCCGCGGCCTATACCGCCGTCGCTTTGGGCTATATCGCCGACCACCGGTAGCACCCAACCTTGCCTTTCAAGCCTGCGGGCATGGCCGTAAGGCCTATGCCCTTGTCTTTCAAGGCAATCTTGGGCACTACCGGCGCCCGGCGCCGGCTATTCGTTTGTTAAATAAGGAGCAGTATGTCCCAGCAGCGTAAGTTCTTCCCCGGCTGGCTCGTTGTGACCTCCGGCTTCGTGATCATGGCCACGTGCTACACGATTTTCGTCAACTGCATGAGCCTGTTCCAGCCGCTGATCGTCAGCGACCTGGGCATTTCCCTTGCGCAGTACAACATCTCCAATGCCATCTCCACCGTGGTGAGTGTCGTGGGTTCGCTCGTTATCGGCCATGTTGCCGATAAGGTGAGTGGCCGCGTATTGGGCTCGCTTACCGTTATCGCCACCTCGACGGTGCTCGCGGGCATGAGCTTTGTGGGTGAGCTTTGGCAGGTCTATGTGCTCTTTGCCGTCTCGGGCTCCTTTGCGAGCACCTGGATCGTGTGCCTGGCGTGCTCCGTGGTCATGCTCGTGTTCCTGCTGGCATCCGAGCCCATCGCCGCCAAGCTGCGCGCGAGCGTGGCGGGGGAGTAGGTAGGCCAAAGCGCATCGCCGCTTGTCCGCTTCGTCCGCGGCGGCGCG
>UQRW01000086.1 GCA_900543515.1 uncultured Collinsella sp. | reverse complement strand
AGGTCAATGCCCTCCTCTTTCACGTCACCTTGCTCGCTTAGGGGCGTTTTCGCTGACTTCGCCAAAACATTGGCGTTGCCGTGGTTCACTTGGCACCTGGTGGTAGTCATTGGGGACGTTCTTAAATGACTAGTCAAAGGGGACACTCTTGCGGCGCTTGGCACTTGACTAGTCGTTGGGGACGTTCTTGTTCGACTAGTCGTTTAAGAACGTCCCCAACGACTGCCTTGCATCAATCTAGATAAGTTGCGGTGAGATAGTTCTTGAATTGGCCTTTTTGAAGGCTAAATAGGAACTATCTCACCGCAACTGCGTTGGGGCGTTTTTTGGCAACCGGCTTACTTGCTCATGAACAGCCAGATTGCGATGATCACCAGGATTGCGGCGATGATGCAGGCGATGGCTCCGGTGAATTTGATGCGTGAGTCGCGGGTTCGCTTGCGCACGTCGTCTTCGGCGGCTTCGAGTTGGGCAACTTCGCGCTCGGTCTCGGTATGCTCGGCCTTGTCGCGTGCCAAGGACCCGGCGAGCGATTCGGTGATCTCGGGATGGTCGTGCACCTCGGTCGCCTGCTCGATAATCGACTGCGCATGCGCGGCATCTGCCCGGGCGTTTGCGATGGCCTGCTCTTGCTCGCGGCGTGCCTTGTCCTGTGTGGCGATCTTTTCGCGCAGCTCGCGCTGGCGCGTCGCGGCGGCAGTTTTTGCGGACTGCAACTCGTCGCGCGCGGCATCTGCCTCAGCCGTTACGGCCTGGTGCGCTCGTTTAGCGTCGGCGATGGGGGCCTGTGCCTGCTCGACGGCCTGCTCGGCGGCGGCGAGTGAATGCTCAAGATCGGCGGTCACGCGCGGAATATCTTCCTCGGCCTTGCGGAGGGCGTCGGCAGCGTCGGAGATTTGCATAGACAACTCGCTGGTGCGCACGGTGTAATTGGCGGGATTTGCCGAAGGGTTGCGCTGCAGCTCGGCATACTCGCGACGCAAGGTCTCGAGCTGTGCGCGCGTAGCATCGGCAGTTTGTCGTGCGGCGGCGATACCGGCATCGCGCTCGGCCTTCACTTTGTCGCGGATGCGCTTGGAATCCTCAAGGCGACGAACGAGGCGGTTGCCGGTCTCGCGCGAGCTCGCCTCGCGGGCTTCCACGGCGTCGAGTGCAGCCTTCAGGCGGAGCTCGGTCGCATCGTCCTCTGCCTTCATTTGCTCGAGTTGGCCCTTGAGCTCCGTCGCTTTGGCGGCATGGGCATCACGGTTAATTTCAGCTGCCGCAGCGGTCTTCTGTGCCGTGGCGATTGCCTGGCGCTGGTCGGCGATGATCTGATCGTAGCGGCCTGCGATATCCCGGCGCGTCTCGAGCTCCTCTGCCTGGTCGGCGATGCGCTGCTCAAGCTCGGCTAAATGGGCGCGGGCATCGGCGAGTGCCTTCTTGGCGGCGTTCATCTCGCGCATGGCCGACGCGCCCTGGGCGATAAAAGTGCCCACGGCGTTAGCGGTGTTCGAGACGGCGCTCCCCAGGTCGAGGCTCGTGGCGGGAGCATGCGGGGTGGTCGGGTGCGCGGCCTCGGCGGCATTCGTGTCGGCAGTCTGCGGCGCGGCGATATTGCCGGTGCCGCCTTCGATCACGGAAAAGCCCGCTGCGTGCGGGTCGACCGCATCGGCGCCGATCGTGGGGTGCTCGAGTTGCAGGAACGAGGGCATGGTGCTGCCCTGGTCGGCAACCGGGGTCTCGCCGGGCACAAACGTCGAGGCAGCCTCGGCGGCTTCCTCCTCCTCGGCGTCGACATCGGCATCGGCGACAGCGTCCTTCATCGCTTTGACGGCATCCATCATGGAGTCCATGACGGCGTCGAGCTCTTCTTCCGAAGACACCTCGATGGGGCCCGCTACTTGCGGAGCGTTCTCGGCCTTGGGCTCAGTGTCGCTCGGGTCCGGCTGCTCTAGCTGCTCTTCTTTGTCTTGCCCTGCGGCGACATTTGCGTCTGCGGCCTCGTCTGCGGCGGCAGGAGCCTCCCCGACAGCGGCATCAATGCCGCCATCGCTGCTGGTAGAAGTATCGCAGTCGTCAATGGTGTCTGCGGAATCATCAATATGCTGTTGAGTCTGGGGGTCCAGCTCGTCTGTCATAGGCATGTGCTCCTCATCGTTGTTTGTCACCCTATGATAAAGTCTCGCGCCGGCATCCCGCGCGCCGCAGCAAAGTTTCAAAACGTGTTCGATGGCTCGCGTCGATAGCAAAAATTCGGCCGCTTTATCCAGTTTGTACTTGACAATCCCTTCGCCGAAAGACGTTATGCCGTTCGCCTGCCGAGGCCTTTTCTTTTCACTTGAAGAAGCTAAAGTTGCATTTCAGCTTTTGGCGCGTTTATTTTGGATGCGCGCAGTCGGCGGGCGTGCCCGTCGCGATTTTGAAAGGACTTCGTATGGGACTTTTCACTGGTAAGACCGTGATCGTCACCGGCGGCGGCAAGGCCACGCTCAAGGACGGCTCCGCTGGCTCCATCGGCTACGGCATCGATATCGCTTTTGCCAAGGAGGGCGCGAACCTCGTTATCACCGGTCGCAACGTCGCCAAGCTCGAGGCTGCCAAAGAGTCTCTTGAGGCCGAGTACGGCGTCAAGGTTCTGCCTGTTCAGGCCGATGTCTCGGCTGGTCAGGACAACGAAGCCGTCGTGCAGAACGTTATCGACAAGGCGATTGAGGAGTTCGGTCGCATCGACGCCGTCGTCAACAACGCTCAGGCCAGCGCCTCGGGTGTGACCATCGCCGACCACACTATGGACCAGTTTAACCTGGCCATTTACTCTGGCCTGTATGCCACCTACCTGTACATGCAGAAGGCCTATCCGCACCTGAAGGAGACCAAGGGCTCCGTGGTCAACTTTGCTTCGGGCGCCGGCCTGTTTGGCAACTATGGCCAGTGCAGCTATGCTGCCGCCAAGGAGGGCATCCGCGGTCTGACCCGCGTCGCCGCCAACGAGTGGGGCAAGGACGGCATCAACGTCAACATTGTGTGCCCGCTTGCCTGGACTGCTGCGCTCGAGAACTTCCAGGATGCCTATCCCGAGGCGTTTAAGGCCAACGTCCACATGCCGCCGGCAGGCCACTACGGCGACGTCGAGAAGGAGATCGGCCGCGTGGTCGTTCAGCTCTGCGGCCCCGACTTTAAGTACATGAACGGCGAGACCGTTACCCTCGAGGGTGGCATGGGCCAGCGGCCCTAAGAGTTACGGCGTTTTACCAAACGCCGTAACG
>UQRW01000085.1 GCA_900543515.1 uncultured Collinsella sp. | reverse complement strand
CTGCCGCTGGTCTGGCGCGTGCTGACGTATCAGCGCACCTACGGCGACAACCCGCACCCTGATGACGTTCCCGCCGCACAGTAGGAGCGAGTGATTATGGCTACCCCCAAGATTTCCGTTGTCGTTCCCATCTACAAAGTGGAGGAGTGCCTGGCCTGGTGCCTGGACTCCCTGCTTGCGCAGGACATGCCCGATTGGGAAGGCGTGCTGGTCAACGATGGCTCGCCGGACGGTTCGCGCGATATTGCGGCTGCGTATTGCGAAAAGGACGCGCGCTTTACGCTGGTCGATAAGGAGAACGGCGGCCTGTCGAGTGCGCGTAATGCAGGCATCGCCGCGTCCACGGCGCCTATCGTTGCGTTTTTGGATTCCGACGACCGATTTACGCCCGATGCATGCCGCGTGATCGTCGATGCCTTTGAGCGCGAGGACTGCGACGTGTTGACCTTTGGCGCGAACCCGTATCCGCTGGAGGCGGGGTATCCGTGGCTTAACTATGTGCTGAGCCCGCGCGATGTGTCGTTTGAGGGCTATAGCTCCGACCTGCTGTTTAAGGAAGCGTCTCGTCCCTTTGCATGGCGCACCGCCTGCAAGCGCGACTTCTTGCTGGGCAACGGGATCGTGTTCGACGAAACCGTTAAGTATGGCGAGGACCAGGTCTTCGACTTTGCCGTGTACGGTCGTTCGCACAAGACCGCGCTTATCTCGAACAAGTTGTACGACTATCGCGTGGCTCGCAAGGGTTCGCTCATGGACACCATGCGCTACGACGACGAGACACGTCTGCTGGAGCACGTGAAGATTTACTCCGCTATGCTGGCTGACTGGCAGCGCGACGGTCTCGACGCACAGCATGCTGATGACCTGGCGTACTTCCTGTGTGATCTGGTGCTGTACGATGCGCTGAGGTTGCTGGGTTCGGACTGCGGCAAAGTGTTTGCTGCCGTTGCCGCGGCGCTTAACGGTTCTGCCGTGGACAACGATGCTGCGCTCGCACAATGTGCTCCTTCGGTTGCCGCCATGGTGCGCGCGGCACTTATCGGTAAGGCCCCTGCTGCTCGTTTGTGCAAAAAGCTCATGTTCGATTACGACGTCTTGAGGTTTGGGCGCCTGGGTGCCTGCAAACGCATGGCAGCGAACGCCCTGGGAAAGCGAGAAGTGTAGATGAGTATCAAACGTTTGGCACTTTGCCGCAGCCAGGGCCGTCTGTTTGTGCTGCTTCGTTTTGCCGGTCAGGATGTCGCCGCGCTTATTGAGCGGGAGGGTTCTCAAGCGTTTGCCCATGCGACGACGAGCGGTTCTCGTGTGCCGTCGCTGGTGCTCCCGGTCGATCATGGCCGTGTGCTGGCGCTTTGCCCTTCCGTTTCCGGTTACGAGCGCGAGCTCGCCGTCATGGTACTTCCGTTTTTGGATGGCTCGTCGATGGATGTCGTTTTTGCATCCGGTGGTCAAAGGTTGGGCTCTATTCGCCTCGATAGCCGCGTGGCCAAGCTGGAATCCAAGATTAACTACAAAGCAAAGCCTGCGCTGTGCGCGCTTATCCGCGATGCGCAGCGTGGCGAATACTGCGGTCGCTACGAGATCGATGCCATTCGCTATTTGCCGGCAGACTCCGGCGCGGTGTGGCGCTATGAGGTTACCTGGGCGGGAGACCCCCAGTGCGCACCCGAGTTCCAGATCTCCGATACGCATATGAATGCCATCGATGTCACCGTGCATGTGTTTGAGTCGCAGGTCGATGTGCCGCAGCAGGACGGATGCCGCGTCAATAAAACGTTTCTGAGCGTTGAGATGCCTCAGGATATACGAGATTTTGTCGCGATTGTGAGCGATCCCACAGAGCAGATCCAGAGCGGGTTTTGCGCCATGGATGGTCGCCTGTACAACGGCATGGTCGACGACAGCTGGAACCGTATGAAGGACGCGCGTGCAGACGACGCAGCTTATCGACGTTGGTTTGAGCAGCATCGCGCAAAGCCGGGCGATTTGGCGTGCCAGCGTGTCGCTTCGGCGGCCTTTGCCTATAGGCCGCTCGTGAGCATCGTGGTGCCGTGCTACAAGACCGATCGAGTCTACCTGCGCGAGCTGCTGGACTCGGTACTAGCCCAGAGCTATGACAACTGGGAATTGCTCCTTATGGATGCCTCACCTGAATGGGATGCGGTTGCCGACCTTGCGGCAGGCGCCCACGACGAGCGCGTTCGTCGCTTTGGGCTGCCCGGCAACGGCGGCATTGTGGTCAACACCAACGCGGGTATTGAGCAAGCGATGGGCGACTACATCGCGTTCTTGGACCACGATGACATTCTGGAGCCGGACGCGTTGTTCCACTATGTTGCCGCGCTGAACAATGCTGCCGAGGGCGAGCGTCCCCAGGTCCTGTTCTGCGACGAGGACATGTTTCAGAAAACGGGGGAGTGGGGCCAGCCGGTCTTTAAGACCAAGCTCAATGTAGACTTGCTCTATAGCCATAACTGCGTGACGCATTTCCTGATGGTGGAGAAGGCGCTTATCGATCGTATCGGCACGTCCCCAGAAGACGTTGCGGGTGCCCAGGACTACGACCTGACGCTCCGCTGCCTTGCGGCGGGCGCGCGGTTTGAACATGTTGCGCACGTGCTGTATCACTGGCGCGTTCATCCGGGGTCGACCGCCGATGGCTCTGCCGATAGCAAGCCGTATGCTATTGAAGCCGGTCGTCTTGCGCTGCAGCGCCACTTTAACGCGCTGGGCATTTGCGGAACGGTCGAGGAGACCGAGACGCCGTTTGTCTACCGCATGCGCTTTGCGCTGCCGGAGCCTGCGCCGCTGGTGAGCATTGTGATTCCCACCAAGGATCACATTGAGACGCTTGACGCCTGTGTGATGTCGATCGCCCAGAAGGCCACGTATACCAATTACGAGATCGTCTTGGTGGAGAACAACAGCGAAGCCCCGGAGACGTTTGCGTATTACGAAACCCTGCCAGAGCGCGTGGCTGCAGCATCCGAAGGCAAGGGCATCGCGCGCGTTGCGTACTGGCCGGGTGAGTTCAATTACTCCCAGATCATTAACTTTGGCGTGGAGCATGCCAAGGGTGATTACCTTCTGTTGCTGAACAATGATACCGAGGTCATAAGCCCCGACTTTATCGAAGAGATGATGGGCTATCTGCAGCGTCCCGATGCGGGCGTGGTGGGCGCCAAACTCTACTTTGCCGATCATCTGGTGCAGCATGCCGGCATTTTGGTTGGTGTGCGTGGCGCACTTGCTCATGCCAACCAGGACTTCTCCGCAAAGCGCGAGGGTTATCTTGCCCGTGCCGTGCGCCCGGGCAACTTCAGCGCCGTGACGGGCGCCTGTCAGATGGTCCGCCGCGACGTATTTGAGCGCGTCGGCGGCTACAACGAGGAATTCGCCGTTGGCTTTAACGACGCAGACTTTTGCCTGCGCGTATGGGAGGCGGGCTACCGCACCATCTATACGCCCTATGCCGAGCTGTATCACTACGAGTTCACCTCGCGCGGCAGGGAAGAGGCCAACGAGGAGAAGCTGCGCCGTTGGAAACGCGAACAGGCACTGTTCACGCAGCGCTGGCCGGAGTTTTTCTTGACGGGTGATCCATGGCTGGGGCCTAACTTGTCTTCCGAGAGTGAGTACTTCTCGCTTTAGACAATGGTTGTTAGAAGGCCCTCAGCTTGACTTCGCCATGAGTTGGGAAGAAGGCAGCGTTTAGGCTATTTGTTAGTTTACATTACGATAGCTCGATACTTCTACGATAAGTTTGTACAGGCTTATACAACTCGATATAATCCGATATAGTTGCGATAAACTAATAAAGCTAAGATTGACCGATAATCGATTTCCTTGAGAGGCAAACAAGTGAGCGCCACAATATTCCATAACCCGTTTCGTCCCACTGCCGGCGCTGAGCCTCCGCGCATAATTGGTCGTGATGATAT
>UQRW01000084.1 GCA_900543515.1 uncultured Collinsella sp. | reverse complement strand
GACGGCTGTCTCTCTGCCACGTCCATGAATCATCTGCGGCCCGTATAGGGCGTTGCCTCCATCTACCCGATGGTCAGCGCGTCGGTGCAAGGGCGACAGCATCACAATCAGCGTCCCGAGAAAATCAGGGAAAACAAACGCCTTGACGCCATGCGCGGAACGATTGGCGGGAAAGCGCGCCAGAGGGCAAAGTTGCTAGACGTCTTCGACGACAGTGGTTTTTTGAGAGGGTCGTAGAAGTTCAGCGAGTAAAATCGGGGCGTTTTTTTGAAGGTATTTCCTCCCCTCTTCCTCAGATTCCATTTTAAGGTATTCGCAGTAATAATTTTGCCTGTTCTTGACCCAATAGTCGCAATTTAAATCGATGTTATCGATTGTGTCTTTTACTTCTTGTTGTTTTTGTTTAGATAGTATTGGATTAGGGAATAACTTTTGGGTAAATAGATCCAGTCTGAAATCATCAGGCCCCACTAGAAATGGATCTATGACCGGCTTTTTATCCCGGTCACTATTTGCCTTCCTGCAAGCTAGACGATAGTTGTCCCATTCGTATGCCAACCAAGGATTAATACTTTTAGGAATGAAGTGTTCGACTGAATGGCTTTCGAATCTATTACTGCTATTGTTGATCCTCATTCCGACATAGCAACATATGTAATTGTATGCGCTATCAAGTTCTTTGGAGCATTTTGCCCAAAAGCGAGCCTTATCCCACGGGATGTTATCTGCTACATCCCCTTGCTTTGTAATACCCAGATTCTTTAAAAAATCTCGACCAGGTTTCCTGACCTTCTTATTGAATGTTGAGGGCTCCGGCGCCGGCTTTACAGGAATCAATTGATACCCCTCCGTTTCAATTCCGCATTCCAAATGATCCAATAAGGATCCATTTCTGGAAGAACCTTTGCTAGTTCACTGCTCACCTGCGAGATTTCGCTTCTTTTTACGCAATCTTTCTTAAGGAGTTCGTTAGCTTTTCGCAAAACCATCTCTGCATCCATTGAATAGGATGTTGTAAGGTCGAAAGCTTTACTAGTCAGCCAATTTTCAAAGCTCCCCATGGGAATATACTCACGATTGGTAAGAGAGACATTATTTCCATCAATCAAATCCAAATCGAACCATTGGTCATACTTCGGGTTGAATTTACACTCGACAGAAGACATCACCAACGGAGAATGAGTTGTTATAACGATTTGCGTACTAACCGAGGCGCCTCGTTGTTTATACAACACATCGATGGCCTCCAACAGAGCAGGAACAATGGAACGCTGCCAGCGTGGATGAAGATGAGACTCTACCTCGTCAACGAGTATCGTCACGCGAGTATCGATCTTCTTGCCTTTCAAATTAACAATTTCCGTGTGCTCGGCGACGCTCCATACGAGCATATAGGCAAGTTCAGCAATTCTTTTGATGCTAGAGGATGCTTGCGTGATCGGAACTTCGATGCCGTACGGCATCTTAATTGTGGGGATTCTTCGCGAGTCGCTGATGCCAACTCTAACCGGCTTGCCGGCTTCGTAGGCTTCTCCGGAGGGTGACAAGGCCAGCAGAACCGAATTCATCTGCTTCGCCAGATCCGCGTAACTGATACTATCGGACCAAGCAGCCCAGTCGGCAATCAGGCCGTTGCATAATTTGGCATCTCCATCACCAGCGAGACCATTGAAGACCTGCTTGTTTGTCAGGACGAAGGCGGGAGGGGGAGCCTCGATGTCATTGCTCTTGCGATTCCGTTCAGAATCCCATACGGCAAAGCTACCATCAGCCATCAAATAAAAAACCAAGCCGGGCGATACTGGATTGCCGCGATTGAAAACCCAGCGATCGTCGTCAGCAGAAAAAGTCGCTTGCACCTTGGCATTTTTTTGCGACCCCAGAATTTCCGCCTTGAGGACAGCCGTGTGAGAGTGAGAGGAGGGACGGGCAATCGAGCTGTTGGTAAGCTGCGGGTTTACTTCAGAGGGCCACTGTCTGGTCATGGCGTACCAGATGAGGTCCAACAAAAAACTCTTCCCGAGCCCATTGTCGCCAGTGATGAGATTAAGACGCGTTCCAAAAGTCAGATCGAGCTTCTGTGATGGACCGACATTGGTTACGGTCAAGTTTTTAATCATGATTGTTTCCCCACACCGTCTTTGACTTAGGTATGCCTTTACTTTGTGCTGGCAACGACTGAGCCTGCTATTTTTTCTTGTTCCCTACGGGCATCCTCATTCTATATGACCTTGAGCTTAGGCGCCTGATCCAAGGCTCCATGAGGTCTTACAAGGGACAGACATGGCCGTTCCCCGTTGTAATCCCTGCCAGCAGCAGAGAAAGCGGGCTAGCGACATTGTTTGGATTCAATGGTGTTCCCGGTGCTCGTGCACCTCGACCATCGACCCTGCGCGTCTGAGCGGCCACCTGCTGAACGAAGTCATTGTTTCGGCCACTGGGCTTCCGCTCTGCCTGCCTCGGCGGACGGCACGCCCGTCCCTGCCCGCAAGTCCTCCTCGTCCGGTATCCGCCCCACCGGCATCAGCCTCACCATCACTTCGAACGATCGCGAATCCAGCGCTTGACGCCCACCCGCAGGTGAAGAAGCAGAGCCTCTGCAACACCGGTAGAAGCCCTTGACGTCATTCTTGAGACGCTCGAGCGGCGCCTGAACCTCTCTCTCGTGTACTTCCCAGTACATGAGCCAGTAGGTCAGTACGTCGTGCGTGACGGGCTCGCCCTTGTATTCGGGCCATCTGAGCCGCAAATACTCCGCGAAATCATCCGCCCAGTCCTGCGGAAGCGGATACTTCCCGAGCGAGTACAGCGTGAACCAATGGATGCTGGCGCAGATGAAGTCCACCGTTACTGGTACCCGCCGGCCGTCGAGAAGGATGTCGGCTGGAAAAATATCCTGCGGCTCGAGGTTGAGACTCTCAGCGTCCTTTGTGGTCAGAAGGATAACGCGGAAATACTGCAGCGCCCGCTTTTGAGCGAGTTCGTCGAGCTCGGGCGGCAGCTCAGGCGCCGGGATGTCCTTGGCCAGAAGCGAAAACGGCTCCTTGAGGCCGTGACCAACAAAGCTGAGCCATCGCAGCTGGTTGACGTACATGTACTAGCAGTTGCCCGCCTCGCGCTGGGCCAGCTGCGTCATGATCTCCTCATCGGTGAAGGTCTGCCACTGATGCTGCATCCATTTCCTCCAGTTGAACGGTTCTCGCCCGAGTGCCGGCACTCAAAATGATAGTCCTCCGGACGTTTTGACGATCGGTCAGGACATCGGAATCGCGGGCAGTATGCGAATTCGGCCCGCAATCGTACCGACTGCGGGCCGAATTTCACGGATTTGACGCCTGCAGGCCTTGGGCGGGCCTCCGCCGGCTTACTGCTTGCCGGCGATGCTTTCGGCGGCGATCTTGCCGAAGACGACGGCCTTGCCGACCGACGTGCCCGACATGTAGGCAGCGCCGTGCAGGCCGCCCGTACCCTCACCGGCCGCCCAGAGGCCTTCGATGGGTTCTCCGAAGATGTTGATCACACGGGCCTGACTGTCGATCTTCGGACCGCAGTAGGTCGAGAGCAGGACGGCCGTCGCACGGAATCCGTAGAACGGGGCCTTGACGATCGGAGCGGGCTTGCCGTTGCCAGCGGAAAGCGATGTGCGCCCGAAGGCGTCCGCGCCCTTTGCGAGACCTTCGTTGTAGGCACGGACAGTCGCGGCGAGCTTGTCAGCGGGAAGCCCCATCGCCTTGGCGAGGCCCTCGATCGTGTCGGCGCTGTAGAGTTCGCCGTTCTTCTTCAGAGTGTCCGTACGCGCGAGCGGATCCTTCTGCGCCTCCTCATGGATGGCGGCGTCATAGATCTGGACGCCGATGCCTTCGGGCTGAGCAAGCGTCATGTCGCCCAACTCCTTGTACGGACGGGATTCGTCGGCGTAGCGCTCGCCGTTGAGGTTGACCATCATGGCGCCG
>UQRW01000083.1 GCA_900543515.1 uncultured Collinsella sp. | reverse complement strand
AGCAGGACTGTAGAGCAGGAAACTTAACCCCCACACCCCTCACGCGGCGGGCAAACTCTCCTTGTGCTCTATCACGCTAAAGTGTATGATTCTGAACGTTACACGAATCACTTTACTTAACTAAAGTGCCATCAAGGGGGGATACCATGAACACCGATATGTCTCGTCGTCAGTTTGTTGGTCTAGCCGGCTCGCTCGCTACGGTGCTTGGCCTTGGTCTTGTCGGTTGCGGCGGTGGTGCCGGCAAGGGCTCCGCTGCTGGCTCTGCCGCGGCCAAGGATGTGAAGGGCGCTGCGGAGTCCAAGAAGCTCGTGGTGGGCTTTGATAAGTCCTATCCTCCGTACGGCTTTGTGGGCGACGATGGCGAGTACACCGGCTTTGATCTCGATCTGGCCAAGGCTGTTGCCGATAAGCAGGGCTGGGAGGTCAAATACGAGGCCATCGACTGGGACGCCAAGGATACGCTGCTTAACTCGGGCGCCATCAACTGCATCTGGAACGGCTTTACCATGGAGGGCCGTGAGGACGACTACACGTTCTCCGAGCCGTACATGCTCAACGAGCAGGTGCTGGTGGTCAAGAAGGATGCGGGCATCAAGGGCTGGGACGATCTTGCCGGCAAGACTGTGATTACCCAGACTGATTCCGCTGCGCAGGACGTGCTTGAGGGTGACCAGAAGGATCTGGCAGCGACGTTTGCCACGCTCGACACGATCGGCGAGTACAACACGGCCTTTATGCAGCTCGAGAGCGGCGCGGTCGATGCCGTGGCGTGCGACCTTTCGATTGCCCAGTATCAGCTTGCCGCCAAGCCCGATGCCTATACGCAGCTTGATGAGCCGCTGTCCAGCGAGCACTACGCCGTTGGCTTTAAGAAGGGCGACACCAAGTCGGCCGATGCTGTAGCCGAGTCGCTCAAGGCGCTCTACGAGGACGGCACGGTCAAGGACCTCTGCGATAAATATTCAAGCTATGGTTTGTCTTTCGATAATTGGGTGCTCAAGTAATGTCTATTCAGGTCATGATGCAGATGCTTGGCCAGGGGTTCTTGGTCAGTTTGCAGCTGTTTGTGTTGACGCTGCTCGGGTCGATTCCGCTGGGAATTCCCGTGGCGTTTATGCGCATGAGCAAAATCGCGCCGCTTCGCTGGATTGCGCGCATCTATATCTCGGTCATGCGCGGCACGCCGCTCATGCTGCAGATGTTTGCCATCTACTTTGCCCCGTATTACGTGTTTGGCATTTCGCTCACGCCCGATTCCAAGTGGACGGCGTGCGTCGTGGCGTTCATCATCAACT
Source organism: uncultured Collinsella sp. (assembly GCA_900543515.1). Taxonomy (GTDB): domain Bacteria; phylum Actinomycetota; class Coriobacteriia; order Coriobacteriales; family Coriobacteriaceae; genus Collinsella. Next base: position 3,630 of record UQRW01000083.1, on the reverse strand, counting down.
ACGCCGGTTACTTTGCCGAGATCTATCGCTCGGGCTTGCAGTCCATTCCGCGCGGTCAATACGAGGCTGCCGAGGTGCTGGGCTATTCGCGCGTGCAGACGTTTCTGTATATCGTGATGCCGCAGGTCGCCAAGCGTATTCTGCCGGCGATGGGCAACGAGATCATCACGCTGGTCAAGGACACGTCGCTGGCGTTTGCCATTGGCGTGGGTGAGATGTTCTCGACGGCCAAGGCGCTGGTCGCCTCGCAGGTGAGCATGGTGCCGTTTGCGATTGCGGCGCTGATTTACTGGGTCTTTAATTTCGTTGTCGAGATGCTGCTGGGCGCCGCCGAGAAAAAATTGGATTACTACCATGATTAATTCGGTAATGAATATATCGAACGCTCGCAAGGCGTTTGGCGGCAATGAGGTGCTCAAGGATATCTCGCTCGAGGTAAAGCGTGGAGAGGTCGTGGCGATTATCGGGCCTTCGGGTGGCGGCAAGTCCACGCTGCTGCGGTGTGCCACGCTGCTCGAGACGCTCGACGGAGGCTCGCTCTCGTTTGGCGACCTTGCCGTTGCGACGGATGCGGGTTCGGGCGCGGTCTATGCGAAGGGCGATGTGCCCAGGCAGGCGCGCTCGCGATTTGGCCTGGTGTTTCAGAACTACAATCTGTTCCCGCACTATACCGTGATGAAAAACATCACCGATGCGCCGATCCGCGTTCTTAAGCGCCCGCGCGAGCAGGCGGAAGCTCGTGCGCATGAATTGATTGCTCAGATGGGGCTTGTGGGCAACGAGAACAAGGTTCCGTGTGAGCTTTCGGGCGGTCAGCAACAGCGCGTGAGTATTGCCCGCGCCTTGGCGCTCGACCCGGAAATCTTGTTCTTTGACGAGCCGACCTCGGCGCTCGATCCCGAGCTAACGGCCGAGGTGCTGCGTGTCATTAAAGACCTTGCCGCGCAGAATATGACGATGGTGATCGTGACCCACGCGATGCAGTTTGCGCGCGATGTTGCCGATCGCGTGGTCTTTATGGACGGAGGCCGCATTGTCGAGGAGGGTCCGGCCGAGCAGGTTATCAATCACCCGCGTGAGCAACGTACCCGTGAGTTCTTGAGCCGTATCGAGGGATAGGCTCAGGTATTTGCTCAACTATTAATTGAGGCGAAGCCGCCGCAGGTCTTACGGTCTGTGGCGGCTTTTTGTTTGCATCGGCGGGGTTCAATAATCGCCTCACAAGCTTGTCTCTTCCTCTCGCCGCCTGTATTCATACGTGTGCCGAAAGGTGTGCATGGACGGTCGCCCGTGAGGGTAGGGTGGTGGCATAGGACATTTGGAGGGTGAGTCGGCTCGGCTGCCGACCATGCTGCTCCCGGGATGGCACCGACCGCGAACTCTCCCCGTTGGCGTCGCGCAATGCGCGCGGCCCTGCAAGGAGGTCATCATGGGTGCTCCCAAGACCGGCAATGTAAGGAACGTGGTGCTCGTAGGCCAAGGCGGGGTGGGCAAGACTTCACTCGCCGAGGCCATGCTCCACCTTTCTGGCAAGACCGCCCGCCTGGGCGGCCACGACGGCACCAAGCCCACGCTCGACTATGACCCCGAAGAGGTCAAGCGTGCATTTTCCATCTCGACGACCATTGCACCGATCGACTGGAAGGGCGCGCGCATCAATGTGCTCGATGCCCCGTGTTACCCCGATTTTATCGGCGACGCCTTTGCCGCGATGAGCGTCTGCGAGACGGCTCTGTTTGTGGTCGACGCCGAGGCCGGCCCGCAGCCTACGACGGTTAAGCTCTGGTATGCCGCCGAGGACCTGCGCTTGGCGCGTGCGGTGTTCGTAAACCGCCTGTCGCGCTCCGAGGCCAGCTTTGCGACCACGATGGACCTGCTGCAGGAGCGCTTTGGCACGCGATTGGGCGCCGTGACCCTTCCCTGGGGCGAGGGCGAGGACTTTGACGGCATTATCGACCTGGTGCGCATGAAGGCGCGCCATTGCAACGGCACCGAAGCCGTTGAGTCGGAGATTCCCGAGGAGTATCGTGCCCAGGCCGAGGAGGCCCATGACCATCTGTGCGAGTTGGTGGCCGAGGCCGACGATGAGCTGATGATGAAGTACCTGGAAGGCGAGGAGACGCTGACGCAGGAGGAGCTTGAGGGCTTGCTGTCGAAGGCGATTGCCGAGCGCATCTTTGTGCCGGTCTTTGCGGGCGATTGCATCAAGGAGCAGGGCGTCAACTCGCTGATGGACGACATCGCGACGTACTTCCCGGCGCCGACCGACTACGGTGAGATGCCGCTTATCGACGGCGATTCGCTTAAGATCTCGAGTGACGATGACCGTCCGGTGGCGTTTGTGTTTAAGACCTTGGCCGATCCGCAGCAGGGTCGCATCAGCTTTATCAAGGTGCTGACGGGTACGCTTGAGCCGGGTCTTGAGCTGATCAACGCGCGTACCCGCAAGGGCGACCGTCTGGCTCACCTGTATGTGATGTGCGGCCGCGATATGACCGAGGTCGGTCACGCCTATGCCGGCGACATCATCGTGGCGCCCAAGCTGGCTGCCGAGACGGGCGACACGCTCTCGATTACCGGTAAGGTCGAGGCCGCGGCGTTTAAGTTCCCCAACTCGCAGTACCGCATTGCCATCGAGGCCGAGAATCGCGGCGACGAAGAGAAGCTCTACACGTTTATCGAGAAGGCCTGCAAGGCCGATCCGACCATGAGCATCGACCGCGACGAGGAGACCGGCCAGACCATTATCTCCGCCGTTGGTGAGGCGCAGGTTTCGGTGCTGCTCAACCGTTTGGAGGATCGCACCAAAGTCGTGGCCAAGAGCGTGCCGATCCGCATTCCGTATCGCGAGACCATTCGCCGTACGGCAAGTGCCCAGGGCCGCCATAAGAAGCAGACCGGCGGCGCCGGTCAGTACGGCGACTGCTGGCTGCGCGTGGAGCCGCTCATTGGGCCCGACGGCACGAGCGATGGCTATGAGTTTGTGGACGAGGTCGTGGGCGGCCGTATTCCGCGCTCGCTGATCCCCGCCGTGGACAAGGGTGTCCAGGAGACCATGAAGGACGGCATCATTGCCGGCTACCCGCTCACGGGCATTCGCGTGGCTGTGTACGACGGCTCGTATCACAGCGTCGACTCCAACGAGATGGCGTTCCGCGCGGCAGCTCGCATCGGCCTGCGCAAGGCATGTGCCGATGCCGACCCGGTGGTGCTGGAGCCCATTGAGGAAATTACGGTGACCATCCCCGAGAGCTACGCCGGCGCTGTGATGGGCGACATCTCGGCATCGCGCGGTCGCGTGACGGGCATGGAGACCGATGAGCGCGGCGATACCGTGGTTATTGCCCAGGCGCCGCTGGCAGAGCTGACGGATTATTCGACGCGCCTGCGCTCTATCACGCGCGGCACGGGTGACTTTACCATGAAGCCCGCAGGCTATGAGCAGGTGCCTTATGACGTTCAGGCCAAGCTGGTCGAGCGCTATGAGGAGGGCCGCGCCAAGTAGCACGTGATTTTGTCTGCAATGTAGGTGCTGACGAAAGGGCCGCCCTGGGTAACCGGGGCGGCTCTTTTTGATTAGAGGCTTTAGCCTGTGCGGGGCGCGCAGCGCGCCGCATCAGAAACCACCCG
>UQRW01000082.1 GCA_900543515.1 uncultured Collinsella sp. | reverse complement strand
CCGCAGGAAGCTTGGATACGCCTAGGCGCGGTCCAAGAAATCGTCCGCACCCCCTCTTGAGGGGTTAAACGGGAACTATTTCACCGCAACTTATCGATGGCGTGTTTGGTTGGTGCCAGTTGATTGCTTGGGCGTTGGGGAGGGTCTGCTCCGTTATAATCGCCTAGAACATTAAATGGAAACGGGACGGGAGCCATATATGCGCCAGGGTTTCGACAACGCGAAGTATATCGAGCTGCAGGCTGCTCACATTAAGGAGCGCATCTCGCAGTTTGGCGGCAAGCTCTATTTGGAGTTTGGCGGTAAGCTGTTCGATGACTATCATGCGAGCCGCGTGCTGCCGGGTTTTGAACCGGACAGCAAGTTCCGCATGCTCAAGAGCATCGCCGACGATGTCGAGGTTATCATCGCGATCAACGCGAACCACATCGAGAAAAACAAGGCTCGTGGTGACCTTGGCATTACCTATGACGAGGACGTTTTGCGCCTGGTCGATCTGTTCCGAGGGAATGGGTTTGCCGTCGCGGCTGTGGTCATCACCCAGTATGCCGGCCAGCCTGCTGCCGATGTGTTCCGCAACCGCCTGAACGCGCTCGGTATTCCCGCCAAGCTGCACTATCCCATCGAGGGGTATCCGCACGATGTCGATCTGATCGTGTCCGACGATGGCTACGGCAAGAACGAGTTTGTCGAGACCACGCGTCCGCTCGTCGTCGTGACGGCGCCCGGCCCTGGCTCGGGCAAGCTCGCCACTTGCCTCTCGCAGCTGTATCACGAGCATAAGCACGGTACCGCCGCCGGCTATGCCAAGTTTGAGACCTTCCCGGTCTGGAATCTTCCTCTGACGCATCCGGTCAATATCGCCTACGAGGCCGCCACGGCTGACCTCGACGACGCCAATATCATCGATTCGTTCCACCTTGAGGCCTACAACAAGACCACGGTCAACTACAACCGCGACGTCGAGGCCTTCCCGGTAGTCCGTGCCCTGATGGAAAAGATCCTGGGCAAGAGCCCCTACCAGAGCCCTACGGACATGGGCGTCAATATGGTCGGCTTTGCCATCACCGATGACGATGCCTGCCGCGACGCTTCCAAGATGGAGATCGTCCGCCGCTACTTTACCGCGGTCGAAAATGTGCGCCGTACCGGCGTGGGCGATGAGCAAGTCGATCGTCTCAAGATTATTATGAAGAAAGCCGGCATCGATAAGAACTACTCACCGGCGCGCTCGGCGGCCCTCACCAGGGAGCAGCTGACGGGTGGTCCCGTGGGTGCCATGGTCATGCCAGACGGCTCCGTGGTGACCGGTAAGACCTCCACGCGCCTGGGCGCCGCAAGTTCGCTCATTATGAACGCCCTCAAGCATGTCTCGGGCGTCGACCTTGAGCTCGAGGTCATTTGCGATGAGGCGATCGAGCCCATCAGCAAGCTCAAGACGCATTTTCTGGGCAGCAAAAACCCGCGCCTTCACACCGACGAGACGCTTATGGCGCTGTCGATCACCTCGGCCACGAGTGAGACGGCCGCTCGCGTCCTTTCGGGTCTGGAGCAGTTGCGCGGTTGCGATGCCTTCTTTAGCGTGATCATCTCGCCGACGGACGAGACGGTACTGCGCAAACTGGGTATCAACGTGTGCTGCGAGCCCAAGTTTGAGCGCCGCGGTTTCTTCCATCGCTAAGTTTGAAGCACCGCGGTAATTGCATTGCATTTTGGCCGTATCGGGTTAGCGCCCGGTACGGCTTTTTAATCAACAAAGCGCCTATTTCGGCGAAAAATAGCTGTTTACCTGCCTGGAAACAATTTGAGCGGTATACAATAACCGTAACTGTTTCATCCTTAGCGGGATGCCGCATGATGGATATTACCTGCCATCGTGAGGTGTGTCGGTCGCGCACGGCGCGTTAGATGCTCGTGCTCGGTTTGAGGAGGCTGCTATGGCGGGCAAGGGTCGTGCGAGTGTCAACGATATGAAGCGTGTCGAGGTGCTGGTGTTGATGGAGATCGACCAGCAAACTGAAGACAATGGCGGGCCGTATGGTTTCTCGCGCAAAACGCTTGCCGAGCGCGTGGGGGTTTCGCCGTATCGTGCCCGCGCCGCAATCGATCGCTTGGATTCCGAAGGCATGATCGATGTCGTCTCGCGTTATAGCGACGACGGCGGTCAGCTTGCAAATGGCATTTGCCTCACCGAACGTGGCGAATGGTATCTTGAGGGCGTCCGTACCGGCATGCTCGTTCAAGAAATGCTTGAGGACGCGGTTGCTGATCGATAGCAGCATGTAACCCTTGCCATAGCGACGCCGCCTGGGAAACCGGGCGGCGTTTTGTTTCAAGATTGAGAAATGCAATCGCACGCGAGAAAAATTGCGAACGGTCCGCGGCGCGAGTATTACAATGAAGACCCGTAAGATGTGGATAAACAACTTCTACGGGAAGCGCAGGTAACTCAATATGACCAAGCATGTGTTCGTAACCGGTGGCGTGGTTTCGTCCCTGGGCAAGGGTATCACCGCGGCCTCGCTGGGCCGTCTGCTCAAGTCGCGTGGCTACAAAGTAACGATGCAGAAAGCCGACCCGTATCTGAACGTCGACCCCGGTACCATGAGCCCCTTCCAGCATGGTGAGGTCTTCGTTACCGAGGACGGTTACGAGTCCGACCTGGACCTGGGTCATTACGAGCGCTTTATTGATGAGAACCTGACCCGCGATTCCAACTTTACGACCGGTGCCATCTACAAAAGCCTAATCGCCCGTGAGCGTCGCGGCGACTTTTTGGGCGGTACCGTGCAGGTGATTCCCCACGTCACCAATGCCATTAAGGACAAGTTCCGCCGCATCGAGGAGCAGACCGGCTCCGATGTAGTCATCACCGAGCTGGGCGGCACGATCGGCGACATCGAGTCCCAACCGTTTGTCGAGGCCATCCGTCAGTACCGCAAGGAGGCCGGCCCCGAGAACGTCTGCTACATCCACGTGTCGCTCGTTCCCTATATCGCCGCCGCCCACGAGGTCAAGACCAAGCCCACGCAGCATTCCGTCAAGGAGCTCCGCAGCTTTGGCATCCAGCCCGATATCATCGTGCTGCGCTCCGACCACCATATCGATGACGCTATCCGCGGAAAGATCGCAAGCTTCTGCGACGTCGACACCGATTGTGTCTTTACCAACGAGGACTGCGCGAGCATTTACGATGTTCCGCAGCTGCTTGCCGAGCAGGACTTTGACCTGCGCATTTGCGAGCGCCTGGGTCTGGACCCGCGTGAGCGCGACATGAGCGAGTGGAACGAGTTCCTGCGCAAACAGAATCACGCCAACCATCACGCCGACAAGGTGAAGATCGCCGTCGTGGGTAAGTACACGCAGCTGCCCGATGCGTACCTGTCGGTTATCGAGGCCCTGCACCATGCGGGCGTCTTCTACGATCGCCATGTGGACGTTCAGCTAGTCGACGGCGAGAGCCTCGACGAGCAGAATGTCTCCGAGGTTCTGGGCGACGCCTCGGGCATCCTGGTCCCCGGCGGCTTTGGCAAGCGCGCCCTGGAGGGCAAGATCCTCGCGGCCGAGTTTGCCCGTGAGCACAAGATTCCGTATCTGGGCATTTGCCTGGGTATGCAGGTGGCCGTGTGCGAGTTCGCCCGCAACGTCGTCGGCCTTGCCGGCGCCAGCTCCTCCGAGTTCGATCCGGACGGCCCGTTTAGCGTCATCGATCTGATGAGCTCGCAGGAGGACGTGACCGAGAAGGGCGGCACCATGCGCCTGGGCGCCTATCCGTGCAAGCTCGCCGCCGATACCCTTGCTCGCGAGGCATATGGCGAGGAGCTCGTCTACGAGCGTCACCGTCATCGCTTTGAGTTCAACAACGCCTTCCGTGACCAGCTCGAGGACGCCGGCTTGGTTATCTCGGGTCTGTCGCCCGACGAGCGCCTGGTCGAGATGGTCGAGCTGCCGCGCGACGTGCATCCGTGGTATGTGGCAACCCAGGCTCATCCCGAGTTCAAGAGCCGCCCGACCAACCCGCAGCCGCTGTTCCGCGAGTTCGTGCGCGCTTCGATCGGCCAGCACGAGGGTGTCGACCGTCTGCAGGTGACGCCCATGAACCTCGCTACGGACTAAGGGTGCCGGCGAATAAGGAACATACCGAAGCTACTCCCTCGTCGCTCGCCGTGGCGGCGGGGGAGTATCTCGATTACCTCGCGGTCGAGCGGGGTTTGGCGCGCAACACGATTGCGGCCTATCGTCGTGACCTGACGACGTACTGCGCCTATCTGGAGCGGGCGGGTATTGTGTCTTTTGAAGAGGTGACCCGTCAGGTCGTGGAGGGCTTTGTCGCCGACCGTCGCGATGGGGGCTATTCGGATGCCTCGGTGGAGCGTGCGCTTGCGGCCGTGAAGGGCCTGCATGCCTTTTTGGTGCGCGATGGGGCTGTGGCCCAAAATCCAACGGCGGCGTTGCGCCTGCCTAAAAAGGCTGAGCGTTTGCCGGAGTATCTATCGGTGGAGGATGTCTCGGCGCTGCTCGATCAAGATTTCCCCGAGGGCGAGATGGGCTTGCGCGACCATGCCATCTTGGAAGTGCTCTATGGATGCGGTTTGCGTGTGAGCGAGTTGGTGGGACTCGATGTGGGCGATATCCATATCGACGATGGCTTTGTGCTCGTTCGCGGTAAGGGCTCGAAGGAACGCCTGTCCCCGCTGGTGGGAAGCGCGGCGCGAGCTCTGGCGCTTTATGTAACTGAGGGGCGTTCTCGCTTGGCGGCCCATGCCCGCGGAACCGAGACCTCGGCGGTCTTTTTAAATAAGAACGGCCGCCGTCTGTCGCGCCAGGGCATCCATGCCATCTGTGAGCGCTACGGGCGCCAGGTGGGACTGGTGGGGCTCCATCCCCATACGCTGCGTCACTCCTTTGCCACCCATATGCTTGCGGGCGGCGCAGACCTCCGTGTGCTACAGGAGATCTTGGGACATGCCGATATATCGACCACGCAGGTCTACACGCATGTCGATCGTACGCAACTGACCGAGGTCTATTTGGCGGCGCACCCGCTGGCACATCGTTAACACATCGCTGACCTGCATATTTATAGGTATTTGGGGACGGGCTCCAGATTGCCGCGGCGTGCTTTTGCGCGCGCATGGGCAATCTGGGGCCCGTCCCATTTTTCGCCACTTGGCGTCGCGGTGGTGGGCCGCACGTGCCTTGGGTGGGGGAGTTTGGGGGCGATGTGAACGGCATGTAAAGGGACGTAAAAATCGCCTCAAGGTCAACTTGAAGGTTGAGGTTCGCGGGTGTGGTTCTACAGGTGGCATCACGCCTTTGCTGAAAACACAACATATTGTGTTTTCGAACATATGCTTGGGGGTGTTTTGCAATATATGGTGAGTGGAGTGGAGGGGCGGGGTGGGGGAAGGG
>UQRW01000081.1 GCA_900543515.1 uncultured Collinsella sp. | reverse complement strand
TTTGCAATTACAAAAAGATGATTGGGCAAGATGTCAATCATGGTCTAACAGAGCCGATTGTTTTGGGGATGCTCCAGGTGAGGGCGAACAACACAAGGCATAGGGACATGCCCCATCTCGCCGATATCCTCTTAAGGACGGGATCGGTCAACGCCACGATGCCGGTACATGCGGCCATGCAGTAGATGATGCCAAAATTAACCGAATCGTCTACTGAGACAAGCGTTGTTACCAACCAGACGACGAGTGCTGCTAAGGCGTATTTGGCGGCACGTTTGATATTGTTGCGCGAAAGGGTGCACATCCAACCCGCGATAAACAAGAATACCCAGCTGATGCTGGCGCGCCAGATGTCTTGAAAGACAGTCTGGGTAAACCAGGGCATATCCCAACCGTACAGGTAGGCGAGATCGTAGCAAGCGTGAAAACCTTCCATTGAAATCATCGTAAACCCGCGGACGGTATCAAAGATGGTGATGCGTTTTTGCATTACGAGAACCGGCGCATCAAGCCGACGACTTTGCCCAAGATAACGGGATTCGTTGCATAGATAGGCTCCATGGTGTCATTCTCTGGCTGCAGGCGTACGCGTCCCTGCTCCTTGTAGAATGTCTTGACGGTCGCTGAACCATCAATCATGGCCACGACAATTTCGCCGTTCATGGCACTCTTTTGTTCACGGACGATGATGTAATCGCCATTGAAGATGCCGACATTGATCATTGAGCTCCCATGCACCTCAAGGATAAAGGAACCCTGATCAGTGGCGATTTCGGTCGGGATAGTAAAAGTGTCTTCTATATTCTGCTCGGCCAGAATGGGAATCCCAGCCGCGACGCGACCAACGAGCGGTAGCGAGACCGTTCCGCGAGGTGCGGTGGGTTCGTCAGATTTAGAAATTGAGACAGAGGAACCGTCCTCGTTAAAGAGTTCCAGGGCGCGCGGTTTGGTGGCATCGCGCTTGAGTAGCCCGCGCGCCTCCAGGGCAGATAGATGGGCGTGCACGGTGCTGGGGGAGGAAAGGCCCACGGCAGAAGCCATCTCGCGCACGCTGGGCGGATAACCTTTCTCCTGCTGATATTCCTTGATGAAGTCGTAAATTTGCTGCTGACGCTTGGTAATTTTGCGAGCCATCAGGGTATCCTCTCTACCCATGTCAAACAAATGTTCGAATTTTGCTTGACAGGAACAACTGTTCGAAGATAATAATAACCGAACATTCGTTCTCGCGCTAGACATTTTTGTCCGCGCGGCTTGATAAAACTGTTCTCAGCAAAACACGCGAGAGGAGAACATGATGAACGCAACGAATATGGTCCAGGGAAACCTTGCCCTTAAACTCGAGACGCCTGCAGAACCCACTTTTACGGTTGTTCAGGGTGGCCGCTCCGGTTTTCAGCCTTTGACCGTAAAGCCTGCTCGCAATCAGCAGGCTGTAGTTGCGCCGGCCCGCGTTGCCCTGAAGGTTCCGACGATTGTCGCCGTTGCCGTTGCGCTTACGCTCTTCGTTGTCCTCGCTACGTCGGTCTTTAGCGCTCGTCACGCCGCGTATGCCGAGTCCGTTTCCAACGTTACCTACGAGACTATTCGCGTTCAGCCTGGTGATTCTCTTTGGTCGCTTGCCGAGGAATATCCTATCGAAGGCCTTTCCACGCAAGAGACTTCCGACATGATCCGTAAAGTCAATCATCTGGAGCATGGTTCGCTCGCCGCCGGTGCGCATCTTAAGGTTCCTGCTCGTTCGTAATCATTATCGCGCTGCGCATGGTACCCTTGTTATCGTTTAAGAGGAGGTACCATGCGCTGTCCCAAATGTGGCAAGGCACATACCCGCGTCGTTGATTCCCGTATGCAGGAGTCAAATAACACCATTAAGCGCCGTCGCGAATGTTGCTCGTGTAACTATCGCTTTACAACGTTTGAGCGATGCGAAGACCCAATCGAGGTCATTAAGTCAGACGGAACCAAGCAGCGGTTCGATCGCAATAAGCTGCTCGTCGGCTTGATGCGCGCCACTATCAAACGCGATATCGACACTAAGAAGCTCAATGAGATTATCGACGACATCGAGGTCGAGCTGCGCTCTCGCACACTGACGGCCGTCACGTCCCATGAGTTGGGTGACATGGTGCTCAAGCGCTTGGCAAAGATCGACAAGGTGGCGTACATCCGTTTTGCCTCGGTCTACCGCGATTTCAAAGACGTCGATGAGTTTCTGCAAGAGCTCGACAAGCTAAGGTGATTCCATGCCCAACATTACCGTCAACATAAAGCGTCTCGACCCCACCGTCGAGCTTCCCAAATACGCCCATCCCACCGATGCCGGCTTGGATTTGCGCTCCAACGAGGACTGCGTCCTGAAGCCCTTTGAACGCCGTCTGGTCTCCACTGGGCTGGCCATCGCCCTGCCCGATGGCTACGCCGGCTTCGTCCAGCCCCGCAGCGGCTTGGCCATCAAGAAGGGCCTGTCTATAGTCAATACGCCTGGCCTCATCGACGCCCACTACCGAGGAGAACTCAAGGTTATCCTCATCAACCTGGACCCCTCCAACAACATCCAAATCAACAAAGGCGACCGCATAGCCCAACTCGTCATCCAAGAAGTCCCCACGGTCAATCTCATAGAAGTAGAAGAACTAGACAAAACCGACCGAGGCAACGGAGGCTTCGGCTCCAGCGGCGTCGCTTAGGGGCGCTCGTATCCCTCCCGCCCGGGGCTTACCTATGTCATTCCATGCTCAAACATTCTCGCGTCGCTTCGCTCGCTGCGAAACTGCGCGTGGAACGATATAGGTAAGCCCCGGGCGGGCGGCTACTCGCTTGAAACAATATTTACTTTTCTAGTAAGCCGATGCGACAAAGGGGCTGTCCCTTTGTCGCATCGGCTTACTGTATTTATATTTTCTTGTTTTGCCTTTGCAGGTTCTAATGGAGGGGATACCGAAGTAGCTGCTAGTAAGTAAACGCAGCCGTTCTGCCGGAGCCGCCCTTATATCGTTCCACGCGCAGTTTCGCAGCGCAGCGAGAATGTTTGAGCATGGAATGATATAAGGGCGGCTCCGGCAGAACGGCGGACATTCGACTAGCGGGTATGCGCGGGTTTCCCGCCCCAGTAGAAGCGGCAAAAGGCTCGTTTGCGCTTTTGGGGTTTGCCTACGAGCTCCATGGTTGCGATGGCGATATCTTCGGCTGCGTGGGGGCGGCGTAGCACTTCGCCGTTGATGAGTAGGGCTTTGAGTGATTCGGGATGGTCGTGCAAGTGACGTAGGGTTACGATGAGCTCGCGTGCGGTGGTGACGTGCATGCTGGCGCCCATGCCGGTGAGCATCGTGGTGTTGGCCTTTTCTTGACCGTATGATTTGCCCAGCAGGATCATCGGCAGATGCGCGCACAGGCACTCGGTGACCGTGAGTCCGCCCGATTTGAGGATTGCCAGGTCGCAGCCGTGCATGAGGGCCGCCATGTCGTTCACGTAGTCCAGAACCGTGACGTTTTCGAGCTTCATGGCGTCGAAGAGCGTCTTGAGGCGGGTGGCGTATTCCTCATCCTTGCCCGGCAAAAAGACAAAGTGCATGTCCTCGAAGCTGCGCAGGAAGGGGAGTGTGCGGTCCATCTCCGCGCGAAAGCGAACGTACGGTTGAGGCAAACTGGCACCGGCCATCACCAACACAACGGTCTTGTCAGCGGGGAGATTGAACTTCTCGAGTTCTTCCTCGCGATTGTAGTCCGTATCAAACCCGGCGCGAATGGGGATGCCTGTAATGCGGATTTTGGTCTCGGGAACTTTACGGGGGCGAAGTGTCTCGGCCATAAATTCGTTGGCTACGCAGAACAGGTCGGTGTCCTTGTGGGGCCAAAAGCCTTCGACTTCATAGTCTGTTGGTACGCAGATGACCGGATAATCGATACCCGTGATGACGCGGGCACCCACAGCGACGTTGGCCGCCGTGATGTGTGTCGCGACCACGGCTATGGGCCTGCGGGTGCGGACATATTCGTTGAAGGCAGGGAACATAATACGTGACCATGCCGTGCCTCCGCCCCAGAGCAGATGTCCCGTAAACGTGTATCGCCAGGTTAGGTCATATATGGGACGCGTGGCGCCGGTAAACGAAGCTGCTGTTTTATTACCATCGAACCTAATGCGTCCAAAATCGAGGATATCCAGGACTTCGATCTCAACATCCTCAGGGATTCCCTTGGTGCCGCGGATAAGGTCCAATGCTTGTGCAATCGCGTTGGCGGCGGCTTTGTGGCCCGATCCAACCGATGCGTGCACAATGGTTACTAGGGGTTTTTGTGCAGGTGAAACGGTCATTTGCTCCGGTTGGGGAGTGGCTTGCATGGGCAGGGGAGCGCTATTGCTCGTCTGCGTTTGATCCATCGATAACTCCCCTTCAGATTTGTTACGCGATTTATCATTGTAGTGCATGAGTGTCATGTTCACGTAAATTTGGGTATGAGCGCAAAGAACGCCAATCTTTCGACAGGAGGTCTCTTCATGACTACCCATCAGCCGATCGATGTTGCTATTATCGGTGGCGGCCCCGCGGGCTATGCTGCCGCCATTTACGCTGCGCGCTCCAACCTAACGACGACCGTGATTGAACAGGGCATGTCGGGAGGACAGATCGCCACAACCAATGAGGTCGAGAACTATCCGGGCATTCCGCTCTTGAGTGGCGCCGAACTTGGCGAGCGTTTTCAGCAGCATGCAGAGGGCCTGGGAGCACAGGTTACATGGAGCATGGTTACGGGTATCGATTACGATGCCGATACAGCGCTGTTTACGGTGCATCACGATTTGGGCGATACGTTGGCCTCGAGCGTTATCGCTTGCATGGGTGCCACGCCGCGATCTGCTGGTTTTGTTGGCGAGGATACGTATCGCGGTCGCGGCGTTTCGTATTGCGCGACGTGCGACGGCATGTTCTTTCGCGGCAAGCAGGTCTTTGTCATCGGCGGCGGCAATGCCGCCTGCGAGGAAGCTCTGTTCTTGTCAGAAATCGCCAGCAGCGTGACCATCGTGCTGCGTCGCGATCAGTTTCGTGCGCCTGATGGTGTTGTTCAGAAGGTGCTCGAAAAGGACAATATTACAGTTAGGTACCAAACTAGTATTGTGGAGCTCTCGGGCGAAGCCATGCCAACGACGATCACCTTTAAGGACAATGCATCCGGTGAGACTCATACCGAGTCATTTGAGCCCGGCTCGTTTGGCATCTTTGTCTTTACCGGAACGCAACCCCATACCGAACTTGTCGAGCATCTAGTTGATTTGGCGCCGGACGGCGGTATTGTTACTGATGATTCCATGGCGACCCGCACGCTAGGTCTATTTGCCGCTGGCGATATCCGTTCCAAGCGCTTACGCCAGGTTGTGACCGCCGTTTCTGACGGAGCCATAGCAGCAACTAGCGCATACGCGTTTCTCCGCGGATAAGTACGATAATATATCTTATGTAAGTTTGTTATCTATTAACTAAATGGCGGGACAGTG
>UQRW01000080.1 GCA_900543515.1 uncultured Collinsella sp. | reverse complement strand
TTGTGGTTTCGCTCATCGCCATCAAGTGGCTCATGGGATTCGTCCGCCGTCACGACTTTAAGTGCTTCGGTGTTTACCGCATCATCCTGGGCATCGTAGTGCTCGCATACTTCTTCGTTCTGGAGCCTATGCTCGGCCTCTAACTTAGTCGACGCTGCGCGGCGGCCAGGGCGACAACTTGTCATTCAAAGGGGGTGGCATGACCAAAAGGTCTATGCCGCCCCCTTTTCATGCCAATTTGTTCGCTCTGGCCGCCGCTCGCTGCTGCCATGACATCGGTGGCCCCCCAATGCACCAAATCCGCTGGGGCGGGCCTGACGGTGGCGCACGGAGTCGTGGTGTGATTTGCGTCGGTGTCCGCGCGGCTCGGTATACTGGTACGACTCAAACTATGGCGCCGCCCGCAGGCGCGCCGTCCGTCAGATGAGGAGTCGCCCATGACCCAGCCCCTGCCCTGGGAAAAGAACGCCGCGGTACCCGTACCGCCCGCGCCGGAACCCGTGCCGCTCGATGCATACACCGCCCCCGCTGCGCCGGAGCCCGAGCTCGTTCCGCTCGACATCTACGACGCTCCCGCGCCGGCGCCCAAGCCCGCCAAACCGCTCGTCGACATCGACAGCCTTAATCCCGCCCAGCGCGAGGCGGTCCTGTCCACCGAGGGCCCGTTGCTGGTGCTCGCCGGCGCCGGCTCGGGCAAGACCCGCGTCTTGACCTTCCGCATCGCACATATGCTCGGCGACCTGGGTGTTAAGCCTTGGCAGGTTCTTGCCATTACGTTTACCAACAAGGCCGCGGCAGAGATGCGCGAGCGTCTGGCGGCACTCATTCCCAGCGGCACCCGTGGCATGTGGGTGTGCACCTTCCATGCTATGTGCGTGCGCATGCTGCGCGAGGACGCCGACCTGTTGGGCTACACCGGCCAGTTCACCATCTACGATGACGATGACTCAAAGCGCATGGTGCGCGACATTATGCAGGCGCTCGGCATCGAGCAAAAGCAGTTCCCCATCAACATGATCCGCAGCAAGATTAGCTCGGCCAAAAACGCCATGATCGGCCCCGAGGACATGCTCAAGAGCGCCGATAGCCCCAACGACAAAAAGGCCGCGCAGGTCTACCTAGAGCTGGAGCGCCGCCTGCGCGCCGCCAATGCGATGGACTTTGACGACCTGCTCGTGCGCGCGCTCGAGCTGCTGCGCACCCGTCCCGAGGTGCTCGATAAGTACCAAGAGCGCTTCCGCTACATTAGCGTCGACGAGTATCAGGACACCAACCACGTTCAGTACGAAATCGCCAACCTGCTGGCCGCTAAGTACCAAAACCTCATGGTCGTGGGCGACGATGACCAGTCCATTTACAGCTGGCGTGGCGCCGACATCACCAACATCCTGGACTTTGAGAAGGACTTTAAAAACTGCAAGACCGTCAAGCTGGAGCAGAACTATCGCTCTACGGGTCACATCCTGAGCGCCGCCAACGCCGTGGTGCGCCACAACTCGCAGCGCAAGGACAAGCGCCTGTTTACGGCCGAGGGCGATGGCGAGAAGATCCAGGCCTTCCAGGCGAGCGACGAACGCGACGAGGGTCGCTGGATTGCCGGCGAGATCGAGAAACTGCATGCCAAAGGCACGAGCTACGACGACATCGCCGTGTTCTATCGCACCAACGCCCAGTCGCGTATCCTCGAAGATATGTTCCTGCGCGCGGGCGTGCCCTACAAGATCGTGGGCGGCACGCGATTCTTCGACCGTGCCGAGATCCGCGACGTCATGGCCTACCTTAAGATGATCGTGAACCCGGCCGACGAGATGAGCGTCAAGCGCGTCATCAACACACCGCGCCGCGGCATCGGTTCCACCTCGATCCAAAAGATCGAGCAGCTGGCGCGCGACAACCGCTGCTCGTTCTTCCAGGCTTGCGAGATCGCGTGTGCCGAAACCGGCATGTTTAGCGCCAAGGTGCGCAACGGCCTGTCGAGCTTTGTGTCGCTGGTGCGCGAGGGTCGCCGCATGGACGGCGAGCTCAAGGACGTTGTCGAGATGATTGTCGATAAGACGGGCCTACTGCAGGCTTTCCGCGCCGAGGGCACCATGGAGTCCGAGAGCCGCGCCGAGAACATCCAGGAATTCCTGGGCGTCGCTGCCGAATTTGAGGAGACGCACGAGGACATCGAGGGTACGCTCGAGAGCTTGGAAGAGCTGCGCGCAGCCGGTGTTGCCGACGTGCCTGCCGGCGCCGAGCCCGAGCCCGTCGTGGTGAGCGCGCCTGCGCCCGAACCGGGGCCATCTGCCCTGGCATCCTCGTTTGAGGCACTCGTCGGCGCGCGCGATGCCGCGGGCTCCAATCCGCTCGATAGTCTGGCTGCTCCGGCGCTGTCTCCGCAGGATGCCCTGGCTGCTGCCATCGCGGGCAACGCGTATGCCGCGCCGACGGAGATGCCGGCGGGTGCCGTGCATGCCGACGAGATTGAGCGCACCTACGGTCCGCTCACCTGTAAGGCGCTGCCGGCACTCATGGAGTGGCTGGCCCTGCGCTCCGACTTGGATTCCCTGGCCGGCGAGACGCATGCCATCACCATGATGACCATCCACTCCGCCAAGGGCCTGGAGTTCCCGGCGGTGTTCGTGGCCGGCATGGAGGAGGGCATCTTCCCGCACGTGCACGACTTTGGCGGCAGCGATGACCCGGGTAAGCTTGAGGAGGAGCGTCGCCTGGCCTACGTCGCCATCACGCGCGCCCGCAAGCGCCTGTTCCTGACCTATGCGGCCACGCGTCGCACCTACGGCTCGACCTCTGCCAACCCGCGCTCGCGCTTCCTCAATGAGATTCCGTTTGAGGATATCGAGTTTAGCGGTATCGGTTCTGCCGGTTTTGAAGGCACGGGCTGGGAGAAGCGCGGCGACCGTCACGGCACCTTTGGCTCGGGCATGGGTTCGGATATGTATGGCGGCAAGGTGTTTGGCTCGCATACGCGCTCGACCGGCGGTTCCGGTTCGCGCGGTGGATCGAGCTTTGACGATTTCTTTGGCGGCAGCAGCTACGGGACCGAGCGCCATCGTGGGGTCTCGCCCGACGCCGGCCGTGTTGCCTCGACCTTTGGCTCGGGCGCGCCGCGAGCCAAAAAGCCGTCGTCCAAGGTGTCCCCGACGGTGGAGCGCAAGGTCGATCGCGCCAGCGCATCGCAGGACTTTGCCGCGGGCGATACCGTGAGCCATAAGACCTTTGGCACGGGTACCGTGATCTCGGTCGCCGGAGACATGATCGAGGTCCAGTTCGAAAAGACCGGCCAGACCAAAAAGCTCATGAAGGGATTCGCTCCGATCGTCAAGCTGTCATAATCCCGGCGGACCTGGGCGGGCGTATGGGGCAACATCGCCTGCTCGGGCAGTCCTGCTCGCACGGAGAGCACATTAAGTGCTCTCCGGCTCGTGCGGAACTCGCGATCGATGTTGCCCCATACGCCCGCCCAGGTCCTTAGATAACGTTGCTTGCGAACGTCGCTTTGCCCGTTCGCTTTTTGGTCTGGAGGGCCGGGTGGGCTGAATACTTAGACATGGCAAGGGGCTCCCCCGTTAAAGAACGGGGGAGCCCCTTGTTGCGTTTTGAATGGTGCGCTTGGCTTTGATGATTGATGATTTTATACGATTCAGTATAATTTCAGATAGACGCTAAAATGTAACCGAAATGAAAACGGTGATTGTACATGCTGATAAACTGCCTCCCAAAAAGACTCTTCTCTTTAGAGCTCGCTATCGACCCGGAGCCAGTTGAGATGCAGATTCCTCGCATGTATCTTGAGCGGTATTCGCTTCGCTTGGCACGGCTCGGCATGTCTAAACAGGGCCGTTTTATTGTTGCGGAACCAAAGGAACCGCCCAGTGTCATTTCGGCGCGAAATCTCGTCAGTGCGGTGCGCAAGTTAGATGTTCACCCGGTGGTAATTTGCTGGGATGCTATGGATTTAGGTTTTATGCGCGCGCTTTCTTCGGAGGGAATCGCATATATCCGAGATGAGCGAAATGCGTTCCTGCCGTTTATCGGAGCCGTTATTTCCGATGAGGTGCTGGGTGCTTCTCCCGCTGCTCCGCTTTCGCCCCAATCTCAACGAATCGTCCTAAATCTCATTGCGGGACGATGGGTTGACTGCTCCGCCGGCGACCTAGCGCGTCTGTGTGGCAAAAGCGCGGCAAGCGTCAGCGGCTATCTTTCGGAAATCGCCGCTATAGCTCCTGGGTTGATTATGCGGGACGGCAAAAAGCGTATATTGTGCGACGCCGGGCTGTCGACCGAGACGTTGCTAGATGGGTTTGAGGACTATCTTCGCACGCCAGTTTTAGAGCGAATCCGGCTCAAGAAGGTTATCGAGAGAACAGAGCTACGTGCCGTTGATGCGCTGCTTTCCGGTGTGTCTGCCCTTAGCTATATGTCCGACCTTGCCCATGAAGACTCTGCTCCAACCATTGCTCTCGAAAAATATCAGCTAGAGGCCTTGAAAGAGCATATGGGCGACAGATGGCTGGAGGCTCAGTGGTACGAACCGGCGGCAGTTGTGATTGAGGTCTGGTCGTATCCCGTGGACGCGCCGTCCGATATTAGTTTTGACGCGACGGGTTTGCAGTGTGTCGACCCGTTTTCCTTATACGTTGCTTGTGCAAAAGCAGATTACAAAGAAGATCGTCTGCTCGACGCGGTCGAACAGCTCAGGAGGACGATATGTCAAAAGTGAGGGGAATAGAGCGATTTGCCGATGCCATGAGCGGCTGTAAAGGCGGTTACGTCCTTATTGGTGGAGGGGCCTGCAGCGTTCTATTTGACAATGAGGGCGATTCGTTTAGAGCTACTGAAGACTTGGATATCGTCGTAATTGTTGATGGGGAAGGCGTTGAATTCGCCACTGCATTGTGGGCATTTATCAAAGCTGTCGGATATGAGACTGGGAAGGTCGGCGATGGAAAGTGCACTTACTATCGGTTCTGTTTGCCCGAAGGATCAAGGCAAGTCCTAGACTATCCCGGCCAAATTGAGCTATTCGCCCGACATCCTGATTTTGTGCTCGAAGATGAAACGAGCGAAGTGGCACCTCTTTCCTTTGACGGGGCCGTATCAAGTCTTTCGGCAATTATTCTCGACGATGGCTACTACGAATTTATTCGCGACAACGCAACGAACGTAGAGGGCATTA
Source organism: uncultured Collinsella sp. (assembly GCA_900543515.1). Lineage (GTDB taxonomy): Bacteria > Actinomycetota > Coriobacteriia > Coriobacteriales > Coriobacteriaceae > Collinsella. Next base: position 472 of record UQRW01000080.1, on the reverse strand, counting down.
CGTTGCTCGATGCGCTCCATATCATTCCCCTCAAGATGCGTGCACACATTGATATCAATAGGAGCTATGAAGAAGGGCGCCATTGCAACGATAAAGATCGACGAAAGCATCGCTCGGATATTGTTCGACTTGCGGGTTTGTTGCCGCCTTCGGCTCGCTTGGAGCTAATAGAGCAAATGAGGGCTGACGCCGGAGACTTCTTTGCGGACTTTTCTTCTTATGTAAATCGGCAGACCGATCGTAAAGAGAGAGCGCGTCTTCAGGACACATTATCGTTTCTCGAAAAGGTCTACCTATAGGCACCTTGATTCGTTATGTATGGTGAGGGGCTCTCCCGTTTGATGAGCGGGGGAGCCCCTTGTTGCTTTTTGATTGTCGTAACTAGCCAGAGGCTCGCCGGGACGGGACGCGGGGTTTGGTCGATCGCGAGTTCCGCACGAGCCGGAGAGCACTTAATGTGCTCTCCGTGCGA
>UQRW01000079.1 GCA_900543515.1 uncultured Collinsella sp. | reverse complement strand
CCTTGGTATTCCTTGACCAGTCCCGACATCACGCGCTTATACGCTTCGTCCATCGACCAAAATCCACGCGGGCACATTATGACGAGCATCGTAATGGCGCTTGCGAACCATCTCGATAAAGGCGTTTGCCTCGTCCTCGGACTCAATATGGACCAGCTGGGCAATAAAGCGACTCTTGCGGTCAACAAACTCGCCCGTAGCCTCAACATTCGATTGCAAAGTAAAATAGCTGTCCAACAAAGCCCCTCAAACACAAGCAAAGCAACAAACAGCCTCAATAATACGGCAAAGACAGCACCGTTGCCCTCGCCAACAAGAGCGGAAACGCCAATGATGCCGTCACCAACAGCGAGAACCCGTCAGCGCGAGCAAGGTGCCTTGAAAAACGAGATTGCAACAGAAATGAGGCTGCCGATGACCAGGCAAAAACAGCGAGACGGCGTCAGCTGAGTCGATTTGGCCCGAAAAAGGAGGGAGCACGCCTTATGGCGGCGACCGACGAATGAGCGCCAAATCGGCCAGCTGACGCCGTCGCAGCGTCAACATAGTTGCCGAGTGGGCCTATAAGCCGGGTTCTGTCGTGAACGGTCATTTATCTTGTCTGCACGTTACCGTGCAGTTCCACGCACGCTACCCGAACGCGGACCGGGCCGGCCCATAGCGTTCCTATTCGCGCTTGCTCCGGATGGGGCTTGCCAAGCCGCCGTGTTACCACGACGCTGGTGGTCTCTTACACCACCGTTTCAGCTTTTCCCTTTACGCCTTGCGGCGCAGGTGGGAGTCTTCTTTTCTGCGGCGCTTTCCGTCGGATCACTCCGCCCGGCCGTTAGCCGGCATCCCGCCCTCTGGAGCCCGGACTTTCCTCACGCGTGCTGCAAGCAGCACATCGCGCGACCGTCTGGCCCACTCAGCAGTGCAAGAGTGTAACACACCGTTGCCGCAGGCAATGGCACAACGCAAACGCTCGACACGATAAACCAAGAACCGCCATGCGCTACAATGGTCCTGTCGATGGGCAACGTCGTCAGTCGAGACGCGACCGCGCTCCACACCTCTCCGTCTACTCGGTGTGTTCCCGCCTCCTCCCCGAGGCGGGATGTCGGCATTTTTCATGCACTGACAACCCAATAGCCTGTGGACAGCCCGGGCGGCATCGCGCACCTCAGCAGCAAATGCAAAAAAGGGACCCGTCCATTGCGGACGGATCCCTTAAAACAAGTGATCGTCAAACCGATTTACTCGGCGTCGGTCTCCTCGTCCTTCTTCTCGGAAGGCAGCGGGGTAACCTCGATCTCGACGCCCAGAGTCTCAGCAGCGGACTTCATGGACAGGGAGATACGACGACGGTCGAGGTCGATCTCCATGACCTTGACCTGAACCTTGTCGCCCACGTGGGTGACCTGAGAAGGCTGATCGACGTGCTTGTTGGCCATCTCGGAGATGTGCACCAGGCCCTCGATGCCCTCGCCCAGATCGACGAAAGCGCCGAACGGGACAAGCTTGGTCACAGTGCCCTCGACGATAGCGCCGACGGGGTACTTCTTGACCAGTGCGCGCCACGGATCCTCGGTGGTCTGCTTGAGACCCAGGGAGATGCGCTCGCGGTTGAGATCGACGTCGAGAACCTCGACCTCGACCTCCTGGCCGACCTTGACAACCTCGGAAGGATGGTTGACGTGGTTCCAGGAGAGCTCGGAAATGTGGATGAGGCCGTCGATACCACCGAGGTCGACGAAGGCGCCGAAGTCGACGATGGAGGAAACGGTGCCCTGGAGACGCATGCCAGACTTGAGCTTGGACAGGATCTCGGAGCGCTCGGCCTTACGGGACTCCTCGAGCACGACGCGACGGGAGAGGACGACGTTGTTGCGGTTGCGGTCCATCTCGATGACGCGGGCCTCGATGCGGGTGCCCATGTAGGAGGTGAGGTCCTTGACGCGACGGAGGTCGACGAGGGAGGCGGGCAGGAAGCCACGCAGGCCGATGTCGAGGATCAGGCCGCCCTTGACAACCTCGATAACCTCGCCCTCGACGTTCTCGCCGGAGTTGAACTTCTCCTCGATGCGGTTCCAAGCACGCTCGTACTCGGCACGCTTCTTGGACAGGACCAGACGACCGTCCTTGTCCTCCTTCTGGAGTACCAGAGCCTCGATGGGATCACCGAGTGCAACGATGTCTGCAGGGTTAGCGTCCTTGCGGATGGACAGCTCGCGGACCGGGATAACGCCCTCGGACTTGAATCCGATGTCAACGAGCACCTCGTCATGCTCGATCTTAACGACAGTGCCGTTAACGAGATCGCCCTCATCAAAGTCGGTAATCGTACCGTCGATGAGGTTGTTCATCTCCTCCTCGTTGACATCGTCAAGAGAGAAAATGGACGAGTTCTGAATCTCACTCAAAGGTGGACCCCTTTCGAACTACGGGGCCCCGATTGCTAGGACCTACAGAAGGGTGCGACAAGCACACAACGTTTAGGAACACTCGGGAGCCGACAGATACTAATGTGACGCTTATGCAATCACGTTCGTATAGGTTACGGGGAAATGAGTTCGATTTCAAGCGTGAACTGCGATTTTTTACTCGTGTGGAGACTTTTTCGTAATCTTATGAACACACGTCTCCGCAACTTGACGATAACCAGCCAGGCATTCGGCTTTGGGGTAAAGTATCCGGAACCAACGATTCTAGATCGATTTTTCGAGAAAGGTGCCCGCGTGCTCAAAGCAGTCGTTTTCGATATGGACGAAACGCTTCTCAGCATCAACCTCAACGCGTTCATCCTTCGCTATTTTAAGGATGTCTCTTCGATGCTCGCGGATATCGGGCGCCGCAGCCGCGGTGGCACGATGGCGCGCCTCGGCACCATCCTGGTCGACCTCAACGCCAATCGCCGCAGCGGCACGGACAACCGCACCAATCTTGAGTTTTACCAAGAAGAGGTCGAGCGCCGATGCGGGATCTGCCTCTCCGATCCCCTCATCTACGAGGCGTTTACCTACTATGACCGCGAAGTTCTTCCGTACAAGAACGACGATATCATTAACGCCCACGCCATGCCGGGCGCACACGCCGCGCTCCAGGCCGTACAGGACGCAGGGCTGCGCTGCGCGCTCTTTACCAACCCCAGCTTTCCCCAGGGGGCCATCGAGTGCCGCATGGGTTGGGGCGACCTGGCCGACGCCCCCTTTGAACTCGTGACGCACATGGGAAACGCCACCCGCTGCAAGCCCGATGCCACCTACTATCTAGAGCAGCTTCAGGTGATGGGGCTCGAGCCACACGAGGTCCTTATGGTGGGCAACGATCCCAAGCGCGACTTCCCCAGTCCCGCCTGCGGCATTCAAACTGCCTATGTTGGCCAGGGAAAACCCGGCCGAGCCACCTGGCGCGGAACCATGGAAGACTTCGCCCGCGACTTTAACGCCGTAATCGAAGCCTTCTACGAACACCAAGTAGCCGACGAACTGTCGTAGGACCCCTCTCTCCAAACCAAATATCGCCGCAGGTTGAGCACAAGTCAGCGAAAATGCCCCTAAGCGAGCAATGTGCCTTGAAAGAGGAGGGCATAGGCCTTCTGGCCATGCCCGACGATTGAAAGGCAGATTGCCGCTTAGGGGCATTTGCAGCGTCGACTGGTTACGCGGTTTGGTAAAACCGCGTAACTAGCACACCTGGGTTTTGCCGATCATGATGTTGAGGATCTCGATGTCGGTGTCCTTCATGCCCACGCGGCCTACGTAGCCCATACTGGCGATTGTTTGCTCAACGGTATCTTGGATCAGGCCCTCGCCGGCGCGGAAGCCGCGACCCTGCATGGCCATATCATGGCCCAGAATCGCCGCATCGACGGCAGCCGAGATCTTGGCGGCACAGCTCGCCTTGGCGCCGTCGCACACGATGCCGCCCACGTTACCGAGCGTGTTCGAGACGGTCGCGCCAATCTGTTCGCGCGTGCCACCGCACAGCCAGGTAATCGCAGCGCCGGCGCCGCACGCAGCGCAAATAGCACCGCAAAACGCCGAAAGCGCACCAATATAGCTCTTGATATGCACGGCGATAAGATCGGACAGCATCACGGCGCGCACCAGGCGCTCGTGGTCGCAACGCAGGTACTCGGCATACTCCATGACGGGCAATGCGCAGGTAATGCCCTGATTGCCCGAGCCGCACACAATGGCGACCGGCAGCGCGCAACCGTTCATGCGGGCGTCGGACCCGGCGGCCGCACGGGCACGGGCGCGGCAGGCGACGTCATCGGCACGAGCACCCAGCAGCGTACGGCCCACCTCGGCGCCCCAAGCGTGCGCGAGACCCTCGGCACTGATCGCGCCATTCAGCTCAATCTGACGCTCAACGGCAGCGCGGGCGTCCTCAATGTCACCGTCCTCGATAAAGTCGATGATGGTCTCGATCGACATGGGCGTGTCGGCGTTATCTGCCGCACGCTCGGCCACCACGCGCTCGGCGCAGGCGGCGCACTCCCCCGCCGACTTACCGCATACCGGAATACCGTCGAGCGTATGGCACGTGACATTAGTGTGGTGATCGGTAATCTCGACGACCGCGGTATGGCCCCCGGCCGTCGCAGTCACCTTGATGTAGAGGTTGGGCACACCCTCGACAAGCGACACATCGCAGTAGTCCGCATCGGCAAGCAGCTCGGCCACGCGGGCGCGGTCCGCGTCATCGACGCTCTCGAGCACCTCGAGCGCGCTCTTGGCGTCGCCGCCCACGGCACCCAGCACGGCCGCGGCCTCAATACCGTGCATACCGCCCGAGTTGGGCACGGTCACGCTCTTGACGTTCTTGATGATGTTGCCCGAGCAGGCAACATCCATATGATCGGGTTCGCAACCGAGCGTCTGGCTCGCCAGCGCCGCTGCATAAGCAACGGCAATGGGCTCGGTGCAGCCGAGTGCACAAACAAGTTCGCGGTTCAAAACATCGCAAAACGCGGCATCACGAAGGGAATCGGCAGGCATAGGTATCTCCTACTTGTATAACGGGCTGGGCTCTCAATAATAATTAGCTCTTTTATTTGATAACAATGCATCAAAAACCGCAACCCAGGTTCCGGTAGACGGCATTCAGGCGCAAACTGACGGCATTCATTCATGAGAAACCGGTCTTGTTGCATGCTAAAGCGTTTGACCAAAAAACGCCCAAGCGTTTACACAAAAGTCGCGCTATCATGCAGTCGAACGCGGTAAAACCTTTAGCAATCTCGCCGCACAGACCAGAGAGGAACTATCCATGAAGATCGGTATCGGTAACGACCACGCCGCCGTCGAGCTCAAGAACATCATCTCCGAGCACCTGAAGGAGCGCGGCTGCGAGGTCGTGAACTTTGGCACCGACACCTCCGAGAGCTTTGACTACCCCATCGCCGGCTACAAGGTGGGTAAGGCCGTTGCCAACGGCGACGTCGATCTAGGCATCCTGATCTGTGGCACCGGCGTCGGTATCAGCCTGGCTGCCAACAAGGTCGAGGGCGTACGCGCCGTCGTGTGCTCCGAGCCCTTCAGCGCCAAGCTCTCCCGCATGCACAACAATACCAACGTGCTCGCTTTTGGCGCCCGCGTCGTGGGCTCCGAGCTCGCCAAGATGATCGTCGACGAGTGGCTCGACGCCGAGTTTGAGGGCGGTCGTCACGAGCGTCGCGTTAACCTCCTCAACGAGATCGATCACACGCGCGCCCTTAAGATCGTCGACGAAGCCTAAACTATTCAGTGCCACAAGCTAACAGCAGGGGCCCGCTCGGAACACATGTCCG
>UQRW01000078.1 GCA_900543515.1 uncultured Collinsella sp. | reverse complement strand
GGACTTGCAGCGACGGACCTCAGGACGCTCTTACACCACGTCTGCGCGCGCGACCTAGTTATTCTACATTTGTTTATTATCTTCTTACTTTATGCCGCCTCCGAGTTCTAAATTCCTTGATTTTGCTGTTACTGATTTAGTGACAGTACTCATATTTGCCATATTTTGGCCAGGGCATATGATTAACCCTCTATTTTCGACGCGAATTAGACCGGCTTAAGCCCAAAACACGCCCGCAGCGTGTTAAGCAACGCTTCTTGCTTCTTCCTGCGAGCATCGACACGATTCCGGTACCGCTTTCGCATACGCTGGTGCATGCGCCATGCGAGCGCTTCCATTGCCTCCATGTCGCAGAGCATCTCGTTGTTGACCGTCGCGACCTCGATCCCCATAGCTATGAAGCCCGTGTTGCGTTTTTCATCATGGATACGTCCCCTCCGAGAGGAATGGCCCAGCTCACCGTTGTATTCCAGGTCAAACCGGGCTGCTTCCTGATACGCATCGCAAACTGCATGCGGCATCCCCGAGATTGCCTGCGCACGGTCATTGAACTCGATTTTGCAATCGGTCTTAAAGGGACCGCAGGCAAACCCGCCATAGGAAAACGGAAGCGAAAACAGGGCGAGCATGATGCACTCCATGGGTGAGCGCAGGTTTTCCGAAAGATAGGGACACAGACGCTGCAGCTGTTTGGCCGCGGTCCCCTTGCATACCGCGAGATAATCTGCCAGACGATCGGGCGTCAGCACCGGCTCGACCTCAAAGTAGCCCACATCTGGCGGTTGGTCCTTGTCCTTTGCAAGTTTGTTCACAACAGGCGAGCTGTAGGGAGGCAGAAACTTACCGCGATCGCTCAGTGAAATCTTGGAGCACAGCTCCTGGGCCAGGGCAAATGCCTGGATGCAACCGACTTCGCGTGCAACGGCAGCGCAAAGGGCCTTGGGAGACAAGCTGTATACCCCCGGCTCCACTTCCAGAATCGATCCGGCCGGCAACCCCGCGGAACAGACGGACCAACTCACGCCAGGTATGCGGCGGCGCTGCGCCGCAGTCCCCACCAGCAGGCACAAGTCTTCTTGCACCTCGCCACTCGCGGCTCCAATTCGCACCAAATCTGAAAGGTAGATATCCCCGGCCGAAGGCGATGACGTACACAGCACGCGGCGCTCCTCCTCGGGATCGAGGTCTTTCCAGCTGATGTAGCCCATCTGCCGGCGCTCGGCGCGCATCATGCGCAACGCCAAGGCGCCCGTCAGGATCACGGAAGCCGCGAGCTGTTCTTTCGTCGGCTCGACGCGCTGGTTGATTTTTACCGCCACATGAACCACCCCTACCAAACGCGTGCGATAGCAAGGCCATCGACAGCCGCGGCACCGGCGCGCTTGAGTTCTGCCGAAGCCGCCGCCATCGTCGCGCCTGTGGTAATGACGTCATCGATAAGCAGCAGGCGGCGGCCCCGCACGTCCTCGACCGTCTCGTACATGCCCCGGGCGCGCTCTCGGCGCTCCTCGCGACCGAGTTCGCGCTGGTCGCCATGGCCGTACTTAACGAGGGCATCGAGCAGCGGTACACCCGACAGCTCACAAAATGGACGCGCAATGGCCTCCATATGATCAAAGCCGCGCCGCCGAAACGCCGCCGCTGTCGCAGGCACAAACACAACTGCGTCGGCAGCGGACAACACGCCGCCATAGCGATCGGGGGCCACAACTTGGGCATGCAGGGCGGTGTCGTATAGCAGCTCTGCCAGATACGGCGCCAGGCGTCGCTCGCCCGCGTCTTTGTACGCTTTAATGATGCGCGGCAGCGGATGCGTGTAGGCGGCACATGCCAGGCAGCGATCGAGTGCCTCGGCCATTGCCGAGGACGCACCCTCGACCGAGCACTCAGTGCACAGCAGGTCTCCAAACGGAGCGCCGCATCGAGTGCAGCTATGACGCGGATCGATGAGCGTAAGCGCCGCGAGGCAGTCTTGGCAAATTAGCGCGCCGGAGCGCTCGCAGCCGGCGCATCGCGTGGGCGACAACGCCTCGAGCGCCTCGTGCGCCGCACGCTCGGCAAACGGTAGCAATTCATCCGCAAACGGCAGGGTGCCAACGCTTTGCAGGCAACCCAACGCATTCAAATGTCTCTTCACGACACAACCCTCCCTATGCAAAGGCAGAGGGAGGGTTGTTGATTCAGCGCCATGATACCCCGACGCGTTTGGGGTTAGGCAGGTTAAATCCGCTCGCGGGCGTTATTCGCCGGCAGGCGGTTGCGGCGCGGACGAGCTCGGGGTCGAGCCCTCGCCACCGTCCTGACGCGGCTTGCGGGAGCGACGACGGCGACGGCGCTTCTGGCCCTGGTCGGCCGAGCCCTCGCCGCCACGATCCTCGCGCACGTCACGCTCGTCGCGAGAGGCGCCGCGCGCGGCCTTGGCTGCCGTACCTCCACCGTCGCCGGGGCGACGGCGCGTGACCTTGACCTCGCCATCCGAAACCTGATCGGCCACGGAAGGCACCGAGGGCTTCTGCTGCGTGCCCGAAGAATGGCGACGACGCGGACGCGGCGCGCGCTCCTCATCGCCACGCGGCTTGCCGCCCTTGTCGGCAGGTGCGTCGGAACCCGAGCCGCCCTTGGGAGCAGTGCCGGCCTCGCGAGCGGCTGCGGCGCGGAAGGCATCCTCGCGCTCCTCGCTCGACAAATGGCGGCGGCGACGGCGCGTGGGATTCATGCCACCGCCGCGGTTTTGCTGCTGAGGCTGCTGAGCCTCGCGCTCGCGGGAGGAATTCTTGCCTGCGGGAGCGGCCTCGCCGGCGTCGCCCGAACCCGAGCGCTTGCGGCGGCGACGTCCACCGGCAGCCTCCTCAGCCTCGGGTGCCTCGGCCTTGCCGCGACCCTTACCGCGGCCGCGACCCTCGCCCTGGCTCTGACCGGCACGGGTATCGGCGTCCGCATCGCGACGACGGCGCTTGGGCATCGACGTGCCGGCCAGACGGTCGGCACTCGACAGGCCATCGCCCACGTCGACGCCATTCTCGCGATCGAGCTCCATGAGCGCCAGGCGCATCTCGGGCGACTCGATGCGCTCGAGCACATCACGCGTCACGCAGTCGGGGCGACAGTTGCAGCCCTGCTCGGCGGCCTTCTTTTTGCAGCCCTCCGAGCACGTCATATCGGCCAGGTTGACCTTAAAGACTTTGCCGTTCTCCAGGCGCAGCACCAGCTGCTCACGCGGCGTGTCATATTCCTGGATACGCGCCTTGCCAAGCGGCGTATCGATGAGCGTCTTCTTTTTGGGCGCACGGCTCTTAAAGTCCTTGTACGCCTCGAACTCATAACGCAGGCAGCACATCAGGCGGCCGCAAACGCCGCTGATCTTGGACGAGTTGAGCGGTAGGTCCTGCTCTTTTGCCATGCGAATCGAGACGGGCTCAAACTGTCCGCCAAAGCGCGTACAGCAGAGTTCCTGTCCGCACTGGGCATAGCCGCCCACCAGGCGGGTCTCGTCGCGCACGCCGATCTGGCGCATGTCGACGCGAATGTGCAGCGTCGAGGACAGATCCTTGACGAGCTGGCGAAAATCGACGCGCTCCTCTGCCGCAAAGTAGAACACGGCCTTCTCGCCGCCAAACAGGTACTCGACGCCCACCGGCTTCATCTCGAGATCGAGCTCCTTGACCAGGCGGCGGAAGTCGACCATGGCCTCGTCGCCTTGGATGGCCAGGTCGTCGGCAAGCTGCAGGTCGATGTCGCTCGCCACGCGCAGCACGGGCTTAAGCGGCTGACCGATCTCGTCTTGCGGCACCTCAAAGGGATCGGCCGTGACCAGGCCGATCTCGGTTCCGCGCTCGGTGGAGCAAATGGCATAATCGGCCTCGAGGATATCCAGATCCTGCGGGTCGAACCACAGGTCGCGCGAGGCGTAGGTAAACTTAACGGGTACGACTAACGGCATTTCAGTGCCTTCCTGATATCGAACAGCATGACCTCGATGGCCAGCTGGGGAGTAACGTTTCTGGCGATGTTGCGCTCGGCGGTCGCGACTGCCTCGAGCGCCCGCGTGGCACCCGCAACATTGGTCGCGGCGGCAAGCCGACCGATCGTGTCGCGCACGTCTTCGTTCACCACGTCGGCCGCCTCGTCCTGAAGCGTCAGCAGCACGTCGCGCATGAGCGTCCGCGCGCTCGCCAGCGCTTCCATGATACCCGAACGCTCGCGCGCGTTGAGTTCGCGCTTGTTGCGGTCCTCAAGCTGCTTCAATGCTCCACGCGACAGGTAGTCGGCGTTTTGCTCGAGCACCTTTTCCTGCGTGGACTTGACCTCGGCGAGCGGCGCCTTAACGGCGACGATGAGTGACTTGGCGCGGCTGAGCACGTCGGCCTCGTCGGCGGCGATAAGCGAATCGATGGCGCGAACCATCTGACGGCGGGCGTCCTGGCGCTCGGCGCTCTTGAGGAACTCGATGCCACGCGTGGGGCTTCCCGCTACGGCGACGGCCATGCGGCAACGCGCAGGGTCCTGACCGGTGGCGCGGCTCACGGCCTGCGCGGCGACGGCAGGCGATACCAGCCGAAACGGCACGCACTGGCAGCGGCTCACGATGGTGGGCAACATCACGTCTGCCGAGGTGCCCAGCAAGATAAACATAACGCCCTCGGGCGGCTCCTCGAGCGTTTTGAGCAGTGCGTTGGCGGTGTTGGCGCGCAGCTGCTCGGCACGGTCGATGATGTAGACCTTGGCCTTGGCACGGATGGGCGCCAGCGGCACGTCGTCGAGCAGCTCGCGGGTCTGGGCGATGAGGTAGCCCGTGGCGCTCTCGGGCGTGTAATAGTGCACGTCGGGGTGTGTATGGCGGGCGACGCGCACGCAGCTATCGCATGAGCCGCAGCCATCCTGCTCGCACAGGAAGGCTTGGGCGAGCGCCCACGCGGCGTCGAGCTTGCCCGCGCCGGGCGCGCCCAAAAACAGGTAGGCGTGCGATGCGCGACCGCTGGCGACGGCATTGGTCAAAAAGTCGCGCACGCGCTCTTGGGTGTCGAGCTTGGCCAGCAGACTTGCCTGAGCGGGGGCCATGTTACTCGGCCTCCTGGGCAAGCGCGGCGGTGACGGCGTCCTGGGAAATGTCGAGGCCGTAGGCGCGAACCCGCTCGACCGTCTGCGCGAAGACTTCCTCGATGGACGCGGTCGCGTCGATGAGCTTTACGCGGTTTGGTTCCTCGGCGGCAATGGCGCAAAATCCCTGGTAGACGCGCTCTTGGAAGGCCATGCCTTTTGCCTCCATGCGATCTGCCGCGCCACGGGCTGCCATGCGCAGCGCCGCCTGCTCGGGCGTGATGTGATAGACGAGCGTGAGCGCCGGGTGCGTACCCGCGACGGCCAGGTTGTTGGCGTCGCGTACTATCTGGCGATCGAGGCCATCGGCAAACGCCTGGTAGCAGGTCGTGGAATCGTAGAAGCGATCGCACAGGACCACCTTACCGACAGCAAGGGCGGGCACGATGACCTCGTGCACCAACTGAGCGCGCGCCGCCTCGTAGAGCAACAACTCGCAGGTGTCGCCCATCGCCGTGTTGGCGGGGTCGAGCAGCAGAGCACGGATCTTTTCGCTGATGGCGGTACCGCCCGGCTCGCGCAGGCTCACAACCTGGTAGCCAGCGAGTTCGAGCGCGCGGGCAAGCAGGCGCGCCTGCGTGGACTTGCCAGCGCCATCGACGCCCTCGAGCGTGATAAAGCTATGTTGAGCGGGCTCAAAAGCCATGGGCGCAGTCCCTTCCTACAAGGCGCGTAAATGCGATTTATAGCAACCAAGCCATGATACCCCAGTGCTCGGTGCGTCCCCAATGGCTAAAGGTGCCTTTCCAAAGTTGCGGTGAAATAGGGACTGATGGGGGTGCGGACGATTTCTTGGACCGCGCCTAGGCGTATCCAAGCTTCCTGCGG
>UQRW01000077.1 GCA_900543515.1 uncultured Collinsella sp. | reverse complement strand
CGCGCGTATTGAATGCGTCGACAAAGCCCTGCATGCCCTGCTTCATAAAGAAGGGGCCGTAGATGGGCGAATTGAACGCGATGGGGACGGAAAAGGCTGCAGCAAGAACGAGCGTGGAAATCCATACGGCCTTGTCTCTTAGGATTAGTTTGAGAAGAAGTCGACAGTACATTCAGAAGCACCTGCATTCCTCAAAGAATCGTTAGATTAAAAGTAACAGATTGAATGAAGATGCGTGCGACGGGGGCGAGGCGAATGGCTGAGCGGTATCGATACGCGGGTTCAACGGTATTATATTGACCACATAGATTATTAACTTGCATTTCTAACAGTTAAGGAGACGGGTGCTTTCCAGCACACTCCTTCGATGATGCCCTCCGCTAGTTGCTATGCTGGTTTCAGCCAACAAAGAATGTGCCCGGGCGCTCAGATTCACCGTTAGCGTTGGCAACATATGAGATGATGCACACGCGCAACAAAAACGTGTACATCACCCTCCAAAACCGACATTTTTCGACATGTTTGGAGGCTGACGTACATAAAAACGGTACATTCACGTTGCGACAACACCCTTCATATGTCTGGACTCTCTATGGCTTCGCTGGATAGACATCGCCAGAACGGGTATAGTATCGAAAGTTTTGTTGTTAACCAGCGGGGGAGTCCTGTGGGCATCAAAAAGAAGATCAAAAAGGAGCTTATCGGCACTTCCGATTACCCGTCGAATAAGATCTTTACGATCTCCAATTTCATCACCTTTACGCGCCTGATCCTCACCCTGGTATTTCTGTACCTGTTTGTGACGGATAACAATCGCGTCATCGCCATCGCAATCTACGCCGTTGCCGCCTCCACCGACTGGATGGACGGTCAGATCGCCCGCATGACTAAGACGGTCTCGTGGCTCGGCAAGGTCATGGATCCCATTTGCGACCGTGCACTGCTGTTTACCGGCGTGTTGGGCCTGGTAGTCCGCGGCGAGCTTCCCATCTGGGTCTGCGTGCTCATTATTGGCCGCGACATCTATCTGGGCATCGGCACACTTATCGTTCGCCATTACCACCCTCGTCCCATTGACGTCGTCTTCCCCGGAAAGATTGCGACAGCGCTGCTCATGACCGGCTTCTCGCTCATGCTGCTCGGGTTCCCCGTTATTGACGGCCTGCATCTTTTACCTTCAACCCTCACGGCCTTCCCGGGCCTCAACGGAAGCTCGGTGCCCCTCGGCATCTTCTTTGTGTACGGCGGCGTGATCTTCTCCATGCTCACGGCTGTCATCTACTCCATTAAGGGCGGAGCGGCCATTAAACAGGCTCTCGCGCATCCCGAGGACGAGGACATCGACTTTCTGAACCCTGAAATCGAAGACTGATTCGTTGGGGTATGATTACGTACGGTTCATTATTTGCGGCACGTCCGCGATAAGTTAGGGGTTGTCATGGACAACATGGTTAACAATATGCCTCAGAATGATAAGACTGCTGACGCTACCTGCGTATTCCGCGTGCCTTCAAGCGACGTCACCGTTCCCGACCTCATGGCCAACGTGCGCATCACCGCCCCCGTTCTGTCCATCGTCAAGGGTCCGCAGACGGGTGCCGCTTTTGAGCTCGAGGACGACGTGACCACCATCGGCCGCGATCCCGCGAACGGCATCTTCCTCAACGACATGACTGTTTCGCGCAGCCACGCGCGCATTATTCGCGAGGGCCTCGGCGCTCGCATCGAGGACTTGGGATCGCTCAATGGCACCTGGGTCGACGGTGCCATCGTCAATGCAGCCCCGCTGCACGACGGTTCTTCCGTTCAGATCGGTACGTTTACGCTCATCTACCACGAGAGCACGCCGGAGCGCATCGAAACCGGTGAGTAGGGCATGGCCGAACGCAACTATCTGAGTATCGGCCAAGTCGTCAACCTACTTCGAGGCGCATACCCCGATCTTTCGAACTCAAAAATAAGATTTCTAGAGGATGAGGGGCTCATTACCCCTCATCGTACGCCTAAGGGATACCGTCAGTACTCCAAGGAGGACGTTGATCGCCTGGAGGTCATTCTGCACTTGCAGAAGACTCGCTACATGCCGCTCAACGTGATTAAGCAGCGCTTGGAAAACGCCACGGACCTGTCAACGCTCGCCTACGAGGTGGGCTTGCTGTCCGATGTTCCACTCAAGACGGAGCCCAAGGAGACCAAGCAAAAGCTGCATCCCATCGAGACTATTCCCGATATGCTCGGCGTCGAGATTTCGTTTATCCGCTCCCTTGCCGAGAACGATCTTATCCGCATCATCAAGAGCCCGCAGAACCGAGAGCTCGTCGACGGCAGAGATTTTCCGATTATCCGTTACTGCTCGGAGCTGTCGCGCTTCCATATTGAGCCGCGCAACCTACGACAGTACGTATCGTCGGCAAACCGCGAGTCTTCGATGTTTGAGCAGGTTCTCGTGAGTATGCTCGGCATGGATACCTCCGATGACGAGCGCGACGCCAAGCTCGAGCGCGCTTTTAAGAAGCTGCACGATCTCACCGAGGGTGTGCACACCGCGCTCCTTAAGAACCGTGTCTTTGAGTCGCTCAACGCCGTGGTCGAGGACGCTGACATCGATGCTCTCGATGAGGAGATCGCGCGTTCCGAATCGACCAAGGCTAAAAGCGATGGGGCAAGCGTCCCCGCGGTTGCCGCGCACGACGAGTCGCTCGTGCAGCCGTCTAAGGTCGTCGTTCCCTCGCACAGCTCGTCTGCTAACGCAGGTAAATAGCCGCCGTTCACCCGGCAATCCATGAAAGGTCACGCCATGTACGACTTCGAATCTCATATCGTCGATATCCCCGACTATCCCGAGCCCGGAGTCGTCTTTAAGGACATTACACCGCTCTTTGGCAATCCCGAGGCCCTGAAGGCCATGGTGGATGCTCTGGCCGAGCATTTTGCTGGCATGGGTATCACCAAGGTCGTCGGCCCCGAGGCCCGCGGCTTTATGGTGGGCGTACCCGTAGCCGTCGCCCTGGGCGCCGGCTTTGTTCCCGCACGTAAGCCGGGCAAACTGCCGCGCAAGACGGTGAGCGAGAGCTACGAGCTCGAGTATGGAACGGATTCTATCGAGATCCACGCCGATGCTATCAGCTCTAAAGATACCGTGTTGATTCTGGACGACTTGGTCGCGACGGGCGGAACCGTCGAGGCAACAGGTAAACTGGTGCGAGATATGGGCGCAAAGCTTGTGGGCTACGGTTGTATCCTTGAGCTTGCGTTTCTCAACCCGCGCAAGAAGCTCACGCCTTCTAACGAGGACGTTGAGCTCTTTAGCCTGGTAACGGTGGACTAGCCGCTACCCTTAGATACCGGAAAGGAAGCTACATGCGCACAGCAAACACGCACAGAAACATGGCACGCTGCGCTGCAACGGCAACCCTCGCTTGTGTTTTGGGCCTGGGCCTCGTGGCTCCGGCCTATGCCGATACCGCATCCGACCTTGCCGCTGCTCGTACCAAACTCGAGCAGATTGGCACCCAAACCCAGCAAATTCATGAAGAACTCTCCGCACAGACGCAGGAGCTTGATCAGACTGCAGGCGAGATCACGCAAAAGCAGCAAGAGATTGCCGAGGGTCAGGCAAAGCTTTCGAGCTACGTTGCCGGTGAGTACAAGACTGGCGGTCTGAGTCTCCTTCAGGTTCTGACGGGCGTCGACGATCTGGGCGACATGCTCAACCGTCTGTTCTACTACGGCAAGGTTTCCGACAAGCAGGCCCAGACCATTCAGGAGGTCAAGGACCTTAAGCAGCAGCTCACCGATAAGCAGACCGAGCAGGAGAAGAACGTCGCCGCGACGCAGAAGAAGGTCGACGAGCTCAATGCCCAGCAGGCTGAGGCCCAGAGTGTCGTGAACTCCCTGGATTCACAGCTGCAGGCCGAGCTTGCTGCCGAGGCCGAGGCCAACGCCGCGCTTCAGGCTGGCATCAATGCCAGCACCGCCGAAAAGGCCACGGTGAGCAACGACACTGCCGGTACGACCGAGAACACCAACAATGGTGGCGGTACGACCAACAACGGCGGCGGCAACACGCCCGCGCCCGCGCCCGCTCCTGCCCCCACGCCGCAGCCCGTGACGCCCGCTCCGACTCCGACGCCTTCCGCACCGAGCCAGTCCGTTGACGGCGGTACCGTTGTTTCGCGCGCCTACAGCAAGCTCGGATACGCTTATTCCTGGGGCGGCATTGGACCGAACAGCTTTGACTGCTCCGGTTTTGTAAGCTATTGCCTCACGGGCCGCTACTGCCGCCTGGGCACCACCGGCACCTTCATGGGTTGGACCCGCGTGTCCGATCCGCAACCCGGCGATGTTGTGGTTAACTCCTACCATACAGGCATCTATATCGGTAATGGTCAGATGATCCATGCTTCCGACTACAAAACGGGCGTCATCATCAGCTCCGTCGCTGCTGGCATGAACAACAATTACATTTTCGTGCGCTACTAATTTATTACTGCAGCGAACGAACGTGGGCCTCGCGATCTTGAGTCACGAGGCCCATTCTTTTTTCCTACCGTTTGCCATAAAATCAGGATGGCTATCTAGTATTCAAAACTAGATAGCCATCCAATCAATCAAAAAGATGGCTATAATTGTTGGGGAACAATTAGAAAGGACCCTCAATGAGCTGGGCACTTATCTCCGATTCGAGCTGCAATCTTCGCGATTGGCAACCAACCGCACCTCATACCACCTTTGCATTTGCACCCCTTAAGATCCGAGTGGGGGAGCGTGAATTCGTTGACGACCTCTCGCTCGATGTTCACGAGCTCAATGTTGCCATTCAATCGGAATCCAGCGCATCATCGAGCTCCTGCCCAAGCGTAGGGGAGTGGGCTGAGCTCTTTAAGCTCGCCGACAAGACGATCTGCATGCCCATCTCCGAGGGCGTCTCGGGAAGCTACAATGCCGCGGCCACCGCACGTGACATGGTGCTTGCCGAAGAGCCCAACCGTCAGATTCACCTGGTCAATTCGCGGGCAGCGGGCGGCAAGATGGACCTGATATTCTTATTGTTTGATCGCTATCTTGCAAGTAACCCGGACGTCTCCTTTGAGGACGCCTGCGCCTATTTCGATAGCTTGGAGCAGAACAGCAAGATCCTCTTTAGTTTGTGCAATTACGAAAACCTTGCGAAGGCCGGACGTATCCCCAAGGCGGCCGGCGTTATTGCCAACAAGCTCAATATCCGCATTTTGGGCACGGCGAGCGAAGCGGGCGAAATTGAACTCGTTGGGCACACGCGTGGCGAAAAGAAGATGCTCACCAAGATTGTCGACACCATGGAGGCCGAGGGCTTTACGGGCGGCGAGGTCATCATCGATCACGTTGAGAACGAAGCCGGAGCCCAGGCGCTTGCCAGCCGCATTGTGGAGCATTGGCCCAGCTCTAAGACAATCATCATGCCCTGCAACGGGCTAGATTCTTACTATGCCGAGATGCACGGCCTCATCATCGGCTACGGCATGGGCGTGGCATCGGGCCGATAATTTCCAACTAAACAAACGCACGGGCGGGATAAGGGGCCAGTGGCTCTTTATCCCGCCCGTTTTATACCTCGGTCAGCTATTAAACCCATTGAACTTTAGATAACTCATCAGGTACGCCTTCGAAACGAAGGACGAAACCGCACTACGTACGAGCAGTGACTCGCGCGTAACCTGATGTGCGGTATCGGGCACGGGAGTCTGCTCGACGGAAAACGCTGCACGAATCGATGCCTCAAGTTGATCGACTACATAATCGAAAGCCGTCGGAGCGTCGTAGCTCAAGCGCTGAATATTAAAAAGTGCCTGAACCGCAGCGATGGGCAGCACCTGCTTAAAAATACAAATGGCGATGAGACGCGCAATCTGCTCACGTCCATACTGCTTTTTAACCGGAGCAGGAACGAGGCCGACCTTCACGTAGTTATTGATCATCGATGGCGTGATAACGGGCTGCTCTACACAAATCGAAAGCGGCTCCATCCACAGCGCAACATATTCAATAACCTGATCGCGATAGAGCGTTACATTGGGCAGCTGGTCATAGCGTGGCAGGCTCAACGCGTTGAGTTTACCCACCATATCGGACTGAATAAATGCGTCCGGCAGCACCGTCGGCTGAATATCCTCCGGCTTAATACTGACCGATGTATCGGACATCGGGATAACATGTTTGACGTGGTTCATCAGAGGCCTCCGTTCGTTTTATATATTGTATTCTAGGTTATCTAGTTTTGCATATCACATAGCCGCTAAGTAAAAGTGGTTGGACAGCACATTGAAGCACCGTTCAACCACTTTGTTTAAAGATAGCAACCTTACATAAGATATAT
>UQRW01000076.1 GCA_900543515.1 uncultured Collinsella sp. | reverse complement strand
TCCCTTGCCGGGCGCACCTCCGTTGCGATTTCGAAAGGTTGGGTTCACGAGCCATGCCAAGTGCTCAGGAGCTACAACAGCAATTTGGTGAATATCGAGGCGCTATGCCCCGTCCATCGGATTTCGATCTCTTTTGGAAGGACCGCATGGCCGAGGCCGACGCCGTCGAGCTCGACTATGCGATTGAGGCGGCTTCGGTTGCGGATTCCGCGACCTGTCGGTTTTTCGACCTCTGGTATACCGGCATGTGCGGTGCACGCCTGCATGCCAAGTATCTCCAGCCGGTTTCGGACGAGCCCGTGCCGCTGGTGCTACAGTTCCACGGCTATCCGGGTGCAAGCCGCAGCTGGTTCGAGCAGGCGTCGTTTGCGGGCATGGGCATGGCACTCATCGCTCTCGATTGTCCTGGCCAGGGTGGCCCCTCCGAGGATATTGGTGGATTTGAAGGCACGACGGTTGCTGGGCATATCGTCGCCGGTATCGACGGCGACCCGGCCAATCTTTACTATGTCCGCTTGCACCAGGATATCCGCATTCTGTGCCGTATTGTTCGCGAGCTCGAGGGCATCGATCTTTCCCGCGTATTTGTGAACGGCGCATCGCAGGGCGGCGGTTTGGGCATTGCGACCTGTGCGCTTAATAGTGAGCTTATCAATCGCGCTGCCATCCTCTATCCCTTCCTGTCGGATTTCCGCCTTGTTTGGGATCTGGATGCCGACGATATCGCTTATGAAGGCCTGCGTTATTGGTCGCGTTGGTTTGACGAGGACTCGACTCGTATTGAGGAGGCCTATGCCAAACTGGCGTACTTCGATTCCAAGAACTTTGCCCCCATGGTCAAATGCCCCGTGCTGTTTGGCACGGGCACAGCCGATATCGTCTGTCCGCCGGCGACGCAGTTTGCGGTCTACAACAATCTGGCCTGTGAGAAGCGACGCGAGTTCTTTGAGGGCTTTGGCCACGAGGAGATTCAGGACTTTGACGATCTGATCATTCCGTTTTTCTGCGAGGGAGGGGAGGCTCATGTCTAAGTGCGAGAGCAATATCGACGAGCTGATCGTCCCCGGGCTCGCGGAGATGCCTGGAACGGTTTCGTCAAGGCTCTCTGATTTCCGGGGTTGGCACGGCGATGCTTCGGCGGATGTTTCCGAATTAGAGACAGCCGCTTCGGACCTTGAGGTTTGCGGGCTGACTGTTACGGCGATTGATTTCGCCAATCCGTGCGCGCGCTACTCCGAGGTTTCCATTGAGCTCGGCGGGTATGTCGTACACGGTCGTTTGATTGAGCCCTTAGGCCATGCCCGGGCATCCGAGTTTGTGCCGCTCTGTCTGATGTTTCACGACATCGATCGACCCGTGCGTGGATGGCATCACATGACGAGATTTGCCGCCATGGGGTATGCCGTTCTCGCGCTGGATGACGATGTTGCTGGTGCGGACGACCTGCAGCGGGGGATTTCTTCGCCCGCTTTTGTCGAGCGCGTCCGTTGGGGTTGCGCGCTGGCGAAGGTGGCGCGCAATCTTGATGGCATGGACCCCGACCGCATCTTTGCATGGGGCGAGGGTCTTGGCGGCGGTGTCGCGCTGGCGGTTTCTGCTCTGGACGAGCGGGGCCTCGCCTGCACGGCGGTTGCCAATCCAATTCCCGGTGGCCTTGAGGCGCTGTCGTCTCGGGTGCGCGGATCGGTGCTCATGGGCACATCGCTCATGGATGCCGCGAGCGACCCCAAGGGCCAGTTTGCCGTATTCAACGGTCTTGAGTGTGACCGGAGGCATATCGTCTATGCCAAATACGCTCACGAGCGCATCAATGCGTTCGAAAACGAAGTCGTCGACTTCTTTAACCAAACGTTCTACCCGTGTTCTTTGGCCTAGGCGGCCTGGACACTGCCAACAAGAGTGGGCGGCATAGGGCTGCCCGCCAGACAACTAAGGAGATTCTTGTGGCAACTCAGAAATTCACCGGCGTTATCCCTCCCGTCGTTGTTCCCGATACCGAAGATCACCAGCTCGACGTTGCCTCCTTTGAGCGCAGCATCAACCGCATGATCGATGCCGGCGTCGATGGCCTGTTCTTCTTGGGATCCTCGGGCGAGGTCGTCTTCTCCACCGACGAGCGCCGTCGCCAGATTATCGCCGAGGCCGTCCGTATCGTCGACCATCGCGTTCCCGTTCTGGTCGGCATCATCGACACCGAGACCGAGCGCATGATCGAGCACGGTAAGGTCGCTCAGGAGCTGGGCGCCGATGCTCTCGTCGCCACCTGCCCGTTCTATGCCCTGCAGGGCATGACCGAGGTCGAGGAGCACTTCCGCATCCTGCACGAGGAACTCGACCTGCCCATCTTTGCCTATGACATTCCCGTCTGCGTTCACACCAAGCTCCCCTGGAAGCTCCTTGCCAAGCTCGGCGCCGAGGGCGTTCTGGCCGGCGTCAAGGATTCCTCGGGTGATGACATCTCGTTCCGCTACCTCGTTCAGGAGAACGAGAAGAACGGCCATCCGATGAGCATCCTCACCGGTCACGAGGTTGTTGTCGACGGCGCTTACCTCGGTGGCGCCGACGGTTCCGTCCCGGGTCTCGCCAACGTTGAGCCCGAGGGCTACGTGCGTCAGTGGAAGGCCGCTCAGGCTGGTGACTGGGCTACCGTCAAGGCCGAGCAGGATCGCCTCAATGAGATTTCGCATATCTGGGATGTCACCTCGGGCGTCCAGGGCTATGCCGGTGGCGTCGGCGCCTTCAAGACCGCTATGAACCTCATGGGTATCTTCGACAGCCCGACCATGCCGCGCCCGGTGAAGGCCATGACCGGCGAGAACGTCGAGGCGATTAAGAAGGTCCTTCAGGACAACGGTCTCCTGTAAAGCTTCCCCAGGCACCCGATCTTGAGGCTCAAGTGGTCGGGCGTGACCCATTAGGTCAACGCCCGACCACTTTCACCCCAACCTCGGGCACCTGGGAAACCTTTATCAAGCTGCGGCGATAACACCGCCTTCATTTCCTGTAGTTGTTGTTTTGTCTCCGAAGGAGAACGACATGGAGAACAAGTACGTCTGCTCTGTCGATATCGGCGGAACTAAGATCGCGACCGCCATCATGGAGTACCCGGCTGACGGTAGTGTGCCCCATCCCGTTTTTGAGGCCGAGGTTCCTACTGAGGCCCAGGAGGGCGGCGAGGCCGTCTTCCAGCGTATCGAGGCGTCCATCAAAGCTGCTCTCGAGGCGAATCCCGATGTCGAGGTCCTCGGTGTCGGTATCGGTGCCGCCGGTGTCGTCGATCCCAAGACGGGCGCCATCGCGTATGCCAACGAGATCATGCCCGGCTGGTCCGGCGTTCAGTTGGGGCCGCGTCTGCGCGAGGACCTTGGTCTTCCCGTTGCCGTGGTGGGCGACGTGCAGGCTCATGCTCTGGGTGAGGCCCACTGGGGCGTCGGCAAGGGCAAGTTCTCCGTCTTGTGTCTGGGCATCGGTACGGGCATCGGCGGCGCATATGTCGAGAACGGCCGCGTGATGCAGGGCTTCCATGGTGCTGCTGGTCATATGGGCCACATCGAGTGCTCGGCTGCCGCTGGCATTCCCTGCGCCTGCGGACGTTCTGGCCATCTTGAGTCGGTTGCTTCGGGCACTTCCATTGGTCGTATGTACGATGAGCGCTTCGGTCGAGTTGACCCCAGCCGTCCTTCGGTCGGTCGCGATGTGAACGACCTGTGCCGTGCTGGCGACGAAAAGGCGACCGAGGTCATCCATGACGCCGGCTTTGCGCTGGGGGCCAGCTTGGGCTCGCTCGCTAACATCCTGGACCCTGAGGTCATCGTGCTTTCGGGCGGCGTGATTCACCAAGGTCCCGATTGGCGTTCGCAGACGTGGAAGGATTCGGTGCACGAAGGCTATGCCAGCCAGGCGCTCGATCCGCTTCAGGACACGCCGATCCTCATCGGTTCTCTGGAGGGCGATGCTCCGCTCATCGGTGCCGCCGAGCATCTTCTTGCTTCGTTGAAGTAAACATAACTACCAAGTGTGCCTTCTGAGGTGCCGCAGATTGACGTGAAAGAGGAGCGAAGCGTACTTCGGTACGCGAGCGACGGTTTGAACGTCAAGGTGCGGCGTCTCAGAAGGCTGTTTTGAGAAAGGTTGAGTCGAACATGACCGTTGATCCTTTGATCCAGTCCCTGAAGGGCAAGCTCGTCGTGAGCGTTCAGGCGTATATGGGCGAGCCGCTTCGTACGCCCGAGACCATGGCTCAAATGTCTCGCGCTTGCGAGCTCGGCGGCGCCGCCGCCATTCGCTGCCAGGGCCTTGCCGACATTGCCGCCATTAAGGGTCGCTGTGAGGTTCCCGTCATCGGCCTGTGGAAGGATGGGCACGAGGGCGTTTACATCACGCCGACGCTGCGTCACGCTCGCGCCTGCGTTGCTGCCGGTGCCGATATCGTGGCGATCGACGCCACCGATCGTCCGCGCCCCGATGGCAAGACGGTCGAGGATACCTTCCGCCCGCTGCACGAGGAGGGTGTGCTCCTGATGGCGGATTGTGCCACCATCGAGGATATTCGCCGTGCTGTTGATATGGGCTTCGACCTGGTATCCACCACGCTTTCTCACGGCGTCGCCGCCATCGACTGCACCATGGCCGATGGCCCCGACCTGCCGCTCCTGCGTCAGGCGACTGAGGAATTCCCCGGCCTTCCTATCATTTGCGAGGGTCGCGTGCATACGCCCGAGGAGGCTCGCGCCGCGATCGATGCTGGCGCCTGGGCCGTTGTCGTCGGCACCGCCATCACGCACCCCACGAGTATTACGAGTTGGTTCAAGGCTGCACTTGAGGCGTAAGACAGGCCTCGTATCCGCTCGGGGCGGTATACTCAATATAGGCAATTGACCGCGCGGGATCCGGGTTGCTGGGTCCCGCGCTTGTTTTCGGGAGGCAGCACATGCAAAAGGGAGATGCCATGGATGCGGCGGAGCGCTCGGAGCGCATCCCCGATATCGTCATCATCACCGGAATGTCTGGATCGGGCCGAACGCAGGCCATGCATGTGTTCGAGGACATGGGCTACTTTTGCATCGACAACTTGCCTCCGCGTTTGATCGCCCAGCTTGCCGAACTCGTCGGCATCAATACGGGCGTGGGCAGGCATCTTGCCGTCACCTGCGACCTGCGCAGCCAGGGCTTGTTCGATGAGCTGCTCGATGCCGTTGCCGCGCTCGAGGAGCGCGAGATGAGCTGTGACATCGTGTTTCTCGAGGCCTCTGACGAGGTGCTGATCCGTCGTTATAGCGAAAACCGCCGCCGCCACCCCATTGCCAAGCCGGGGGAGACTACGGCCGATGCCATTCAGCGCGAGCGCCTTCAGCTTCAGGGCGTGCGCGACCGAGCCGATATGATTATCGACACGAGCCGTCTGCGCACCTCTGCGCTGCGTAACAAGCTACGTATGGCATTTTCCGAGCTGTCCGACCAGCAGCTCATGGACGTCCACGTGTTCTCGTTTGGCTTTAAGCACGGCATGCCCGTCGAGGCGGACATTATGATCGACGTTCGCTTCCTGCCTAATCCGTTCTACGATCCCGAGATGCGCACGATGACCGGTCTCGATAAAAAGGTCTCCGATTTTGTTCTGGACCACCCCAAGACGCAGGAGTTTTGGAAGGCTTGGACACAGCTGCTCGATACGGTGATGCCGGGCTATATCGCGGAGGGTAAGCCGCAGCTTTCTATCGCCATCGGCTGCACGGGCGGCCAGCACCGCAGCGTTGCCATTGCCGAGGCCACGGCACGTTATTTGGAAGGCGCCCAATATCACGTGAGCATTTCCCATCGCGACCTGTCGCGCGCCAACACGAAAGCATAGGCCTGCATGTCGTTTACCGCCGAGGTGCGTGACGAGCTCGCGCGCTGCGAACCCGAATGTGAATACTGCGATTTGTCGACGCTTGCCGCCCTGACGCGTGTGAGCGGTACACTTTCGCTGGCCGGCTCCGGGCGGTATCGTTTGACGGTCGCGACCGAGACGGGTGCCGTCGCGCGCACGATGATCACACTGACGCATCGCATCCTTAAGCTCAAAACGGAATTCACCGTTCGTAAATCGGTCTTGCATAAGGTCCGTAACTATCTCATTACCCTGCCCGATCAACCCGACCTGGACAAGGCTCTGGTGCTGCTGGGCATTCTCGACCGCAGGGGAGGGCTCGTCGCCGGTGTTCCCCGGCACATCGTTGCCCGTCCCTGTTGCAGGCTTGCCTACATCCGCGGCGCGCTCATCGCCGGCGGTTTCGTGGCCGATCCACGCGGCGACTTTCATTTGGAGATCGCGGTGCAGGGCGAGCAGTATGCACGGGGCCTTTGCGATCTATTGGAGCAGATTGGGGTCCATGCGCGCGTTAACGCGCGGCGCGGGTCCTTTGCTGTCTACATTAAGAGCGCCGAGGAGATTGAGCATCTTTTAAAGCTGATTGGTGCCAAGCGCAGCGTTGCCGAGATCGAGGAGGCGCGCGCGGTCAAGTTGGTTAAGAACGATGTGAACCGTCGCGTGAACG
>UQRW01000075.1 GCA_900543515.1 uncultured Collinsella sp. | reverse complement strand
AGAGAAGAGGCGGGGCATGCCCCGCCTCTTACACCACATCTCTGCGCGCTACCATTTCAAGCTCCATAAAGCCCCGAATCGTCGTGTTTAGAGGGGTGAATATACTAAAACTCAGTCAATTGGTCTTAGATACTTCTCAAATGATATGAGACTAACCGAGCAACAGTACTCATATTTGCCATTTTTTGCCCACCGGGTCTGAATGAGGTCCGCTCTTTACGCCTCCGGCTACCTATATGACCGCAAACCCTGATTATCAAGGGCCGTCGCGCGCCTTGGCATCGACCGAAAGCCGCTCGCAGAATAATCCCTTGCCATTAGCAAACTTGAATCGAAATTACATATCCCAAAAAGCCGTAATGCCGTACCCTCGTCTCAACAACTCCAATACAAGGACGGCATTCAAATGGGCAACGCCATGCATCAATACGCCCTCTTTGGGACCGCACAATTTAAATACGATCAGACGATCACACATATATCGGACCAACACCGACAAATCGTCATTTGCAACAACGGTTCAGACGTACGCTACGCAACGCTAGAAGAGTGGGAAGAAGCTGGCGCTTTGTTCGATGAACGAGCGCAAATCGAGGGCATCGTCACCAGCGCGAGCCCAGCACGCGATAAACTCGAGCTCTTTCGCAGTCTCTTTACCGGGCGCAAAGATGTTTACGCTCATGGATATCGCAGAAAGGACGGGGGCATTGGCTATACGCCTGCTTGTGCTAATGAGTGGGAGCCAGGAATTTGCCCCAAAGCAGCCCATCAAAGAGTTAAATGCGTAGAATGCAGCAATCGCGTCTTCCCGGAATTAAGCGATGCCGCAATCATTGCTCACTTTAAAGGCAACGATGACCGGTTCCGCGATGTCCTCGGGCAATATGTTCTCGATAGGAACTGCAACACGAAAGTTCTCGTCATCGATTTTGACAAAGCGGACTGGAAAGAGGCAACAAATGCCGTACGGCTTGTTGCAATACGACGGGGCATTAACGCCGCCGTTGAGCGCTCAAGGTCCGGCAACGGCGCCCACATCTGGTTTTTCTTCCTCGAGCCAATCAGCGCAAAGGCTGCCCGAGAGTTTGGAAGTTGCCTCATAACCGAAGCTGCGGCGCATAATAAGACAATCACGTTCGAGGCCTTTGATCGAATGCTACCCGCTCAGGCAACTATTCCCGATGGAGGCTTCGGAAACCTCATCGCACTCCCCTTTCAAGGCAAGGCGCAACGTGAAGGAAACAGTGTATTTGTAGACGAACAATTCAAGCCCTTTCCCGACCAATGGCTCTATCTATCACAAGTCCAGCTGATTCCGCGCTCGACGGTGCAAGATCTGATTGAGGCCCCTGGAAACAACCCGCACGGACCAGCAACAACTACGGTGGCAAACAAGGGCAAACGGTATGCCCAAAGACCACGAAAGCGACTACCACTCACATCGCGGGACTTTCCCTCATCGCTGCCCGTTATTCAAGCCGATATGCTGTACATCCCCGAGAAGTCTCTGAGTCCAGCAGCTCAAATGGAAATCCGCGGACTTGCGACATTTGCCAATCCGGCATTCTATCGCGCGCAGTCCATGCATCAATCAGTATTCGGCAAACCGCGACTCATAGACCTTAGCGAACTGAGAGATGGTCATGTTGCAATTCCCCGGGGCTGCAAAACTCAACTTGAGCAGCTAGTTCAAGAGACCGGCGTTACCGCCCACTATTCAGACGAGCGCAAATCGGGTAATCCGATTGTTATGGCATTTAAAGGAGTCCTTCGCCCTGAGCAGCAAATCGCCGCTGATCAGATGCTCATATACGAAGACGGAATCATGTCCGCGCCGACAGGCTTCGGTAAAACAGTCATCGGAGCTTATCTTATTGCATCCATTGGTCTTCCAACGCTCGTCATCGTTCCCAAAACCGCACTCATAACCCAATGGAAATCCCAGCTCGAGCGATTTATCGACATTACGGACAACAGGGAGCCCGTCCGAACCCCAAAAGGACGAATCAGCAAAAGGCAGCCTCCGGTCATCGGACAAATAGGAGGAGGCAAAATGGCCGTAAGCGGCCTCGTCGACATCGCTTCATTCCAGTCGTTATCTGGCAAAGACCGCCAAACCGGAGAGCCGATAGTTAAGGGCCTTGTTCGTAATTACGGCCTCATTATCTGCGACGAATGCCACCATGCCGCCGCACCACAGCTCGAGCTTATTCTCAAGTCCGCCCCGGCCAAATACGTATACGGCCTTTCTGCGACGCCCGAACGATCCGACGGCCTTACGTGGGCGCTCTCCATGCTCTGCGGCCCGCTCCGTTATGTTATCGATCCAAAAGCGCAAGCGATTCAGCAGGGCATCCAGCGCATCGTACGGCCTCGTTTTACTGGAATTCGACTACCCGCCTACGAGCCAGGTGCAAACTTCAATCAGATTCTCGACCTGCTGTGCACGCATGCAGCTAGAAACGAATTGATTGTCAACGACGCTATTGAAGCTGCGTCAAACGGCCGGCATCCGCTCGTGCTGACTAAAAGGAAAAAGCATGCCGAGGAGCTGTTCGGGATGCTCAAAAACCAAGGACACGAACCCGTTCTCCTGACCGGGGAAATCGACGCCAGAGAAAGAAAAACGATACTGAGCAGTCTTCCCCGCTTCGAGCATGAACATCGAATCATCGTCGCCACCGAAAGCCTTTTGGGCGAGGGCTTCGATCTGTCCTACCTTGACACTCTACTCATTGCCACGCCGATATCGTGGGACGGCAGCATCACGCAGCAGGCGGGCAGGCTCCATAGAAGCCACGAGGGCAAGCGACGGGTTGAGATATTCGACTACGTTGATTTATCTATACCCATGCTCGCCCGCATGTACCAGAAGAGACTCAAGACCTACGCCAAGCTCGGGTACGAAGTCTACGTGACCGGAGGCAGCGAGCAGTCCGATCAAAACATTCTCATAGAACCGGCTAATGCCGTAGAGACTCTGGTTGAAGACATCGTTGGCGCCGCCAAGAGCATCTTCATTGCCGCGCCCTACGCATCCGCCGCCTGCCTCGCAAAGCTCGGCGATGCAATCAAAGGTGCCACTGCCCGAGGGATTGCTCTTGAGTTTTTCATTGCCTCGACTCCGCGCGAAGATGCAAGCGAGACTTTGGCAGAAATGAACGTCGAGCATGCCATTAGAGCAGAAGGACGTTTGTGTGCAGCGATAATTGACGAAGAAACTATCTGGTACGGAACGATCCCGCTACTAGCTTTCTCCAAGAAAGAAGACTGCAGCATCAGGTTCAAAAACAGCGAGATCGCAGCGGAGCTCTTAGACGAAATCAACCACAAGGGAAAGCCAGATGCCACGTCAACAGGCAGGACATCCCCACCACTTGCGGTGGAATAGGGACTGTTTTTTGGCGTATCAGCCGCCAATCAGTCCCTATTTCACCGCAAGTTAAAAGCGAGTGGCTAGCTCAGTGGGCCCTGGAACAGTTCTTGATGCGAGCCCATTCTGACCAGTCGGATCACAGGATTAGTCTTATGCGGCAAGTACAGAACGACCACATCGACCAAGCCATCGGATAGGTGGAAATCGATGTGGCCGTTGTAATTGCCGCCCGGGTTTGAGAGCTCGTGGGCGCCGCACTCCGCCGGAAGCGACCCATGAGCCACAAGCTCTGCAACCGCCGCTTTAAACTCACTCTTTAGCTGCGGATGCATGCGCATCGTCCGTTTGTAATCCGCCTTAAACTGAGCCTCGACTTTAATCTCAAGCATCGCTAGTCCTCATCGAGGAACGACATAAGCTCATCAGCGTCGTTGAATGACGGGCTATCGTCCGGCAAAATCCCCAACTCATGAGCCTCGGCGATTACCATGGCACGCCTCGTCGCTTCGTTGGGCACTTCCGCCCTTCCTACAATCTCAAAAGGAATCTTTCGCTGATTTACAAGCTGCCGAACGGCAAGATTGAGATAGGAATTGAGGCTGAGGCCGACCGAATCCAAGAACTCAGTCGCCTGCTCCTTGAGCCCCTCTTCGATGCGAACCGTCGTAGGCTTAACCGTTGCAGTAGACATACGCGACCTCCTCGCCTCGTCTTTTGCATCAGTATACCCAATTTAGATGGCAAACTGCCGTTAGATAGCATCAGATTGCCATGCATATCCATGTCGCGGTGGGCACGATTGCTCTACATCAGCCCGCCGAGCGCAATGTCGACGGCTTCGTTGAGGTCGTCGGTAATGTGCACCAGCTCCGGATCGAGCGGGCTGATCATACCGGCGTCCATCACCGGGCCGTTGAGCCAGTCGAACAGGCCCTGCCAGTACTCGGTGCCCACCAAAACGAGCGGCATGCGCTTAACCTTGTGCGTCTGCACCAGCGTGAGTACCTCGAACATCTCGTCGAGCGTGCCAAAACCACCGGGAAACACAATAGCGCCCGAGCTGTATTTGACGAACATGGTCTTGCGCACAAAGAAGTAGCGGAAGTCCATGCCGAGGTTCACGTATTTGTTGAGCCCCTGCTCGTGCGGCAATTCAATGCCCAGGCCAACTGACTTGCCGTTGACACTCGCCGCTCCCCTGTTGGCCGCTTCCATGATGCCGGGGCCGCCACCGGTGATAACCGCCACGCCACGTTGTGCGATCTTGCGCCCGACGGTACGCGCCGCCTTGTAGAGCGGATCGGTCTTGGGCGTGCGAGCGCTACCGAAGATGGTCACAGCGGGCCCGAGCTCGGCAAGTGCGCCAAAGCCATCGACAAACTCGGCCTGGATGCGCAGCACGCGCCACGGGTCGGCATGCAGCCAGTCGGTCGACTCCTCGGGCGCCAGCAGGTTGGCGTAGGTGTTGTCCTTAGGAATCATGGGGCCGCGCATGACCACGGGGCCGCGGCGGTACGTCTCGTCGTAGGCGGGCTCGCCCTCGACGTTCTCATTCTTAATCATGGGTACTCCTATCGAGAAAAAGAAAACGGGCGGGGTCGACGCCATGCGCCAAACACCCGCCCGAACATCAACTATTCGGTATGGTACCCACGATGCATCAAGTGCTTGCAAGC
Source organism: uncultured Collinsella sp. (assembly GCA_900543515.1). GTDB lineage: Bacteria > Actinomycetota > Coriobacteriia > Coriobacteriales > Coriobacteriaceae > Collinsella. Next base: position 1,603 of record UQRW01000075.1, on the reverse strand, counting down.
TATCGGTCAGCGGTCGCGCAGACGGTGTTAGCGAACGTGATGACCGGCCGGCGCTCGCCCCTTGCCGTTGCCCGCGCTCTGCAAGCGCCCGCGCCGCTCTTAGTAGTCCACCGCCGCAGGACTGTTCATCCAGTCGCTCACAAACGCGCCGTAGCGGCCCTCGATAATGGCCTGGCGGGCACGCTGCATAAGGTTGAGCAGGTAGTAGATGTTGTGCATCGACAGCAGAATACCGCCGAGCATCTCCTTCTGCGTGACCATGTGACGGATGAGCGCGCGGCTGTAGCCGCCCGTGCACACCGGGCAGGTGCAGGTGGGGTCGATGGGGCCGTCGTCGTGCGCAAAGCGGGCGTTGCGGAAGTTGAGGCGGCCTTCACTGGAGAACGCCGTGCCCATGCGGCCGGTGCGCGTCGGCAGCACGCAGTCGAACATGTCGATGCCCACGCCAACGCCGCGCACGAGCGTGGTAGGGTTGCCGACGCCCATCAGGTAGCGTGGCTTGTGCTTAGGCATGTACTCGGAAGCCAGCGGCGCCAGCGTCTCGAACATGGTCTCGTGGTCCTCGCCCACCGAGTAGCCGCCGATGCCGTAGCCGGGGAAGTCGCCGCACTCCTCCAGGTGGCGCAGCGATCGCAGGCGCAGGTCCAGATGCATGCCGCCCTGAACGATGCCAAAGAGCGCCTGGTCGTCGCGGGTGTGGGCCTTATAGCAGCGCTCGGCCCACATGCTCGACAGCTCCACGGCACGCTCGACGTAGGCGCGCGTGGCGGGATAGCCGGGGCATTGGTCGAGCTGCATGCAGATGTCGGAGCCGAGCTTCATGGCGATTTCCATGTTGTCCTCGGGCGTCCAGAACACGTGGCGGCCGTCGTAGTCGTTGACGATAAAGCGCACGCCCTCGTCGGTGAGCTTAACGGCGTCGTTATGGCTAAAGACCTGGAATCCGCCCGAGTCGGTGAGGATGGGGCCGTGCCAGTTCATAAACTTATGCAGACCGCCCAGCTCGGCGATGGTGTCCTCGCCAGGGCGCATGGACAGGTGATAGGTATTGGCAAGCACGATCTGGGCGCCGAGCTGCTTGACGGTCTCGGTGGGGATGCCTTTGACGTTTGCCTTGGTGCCCACGGGCATAAAGATCGGCGTCTCGATGTCGCCGTGCGGGGTGTGCAGCACGCCGGCACGCGCGTGCGTGGTCGGGTCCTCGGCGATCAGGTCGAATTTAAAGAGGCTCTGGTCCATAAACTGGAACTCCTTGGTTGCGGTTCATACGCAGACCATTATACGAGCAACCAGCAAACCGCACCGACTCGACAGAAACTGGTGCAAAGAGGTCATAGTCATTGGGGGACGTTCTTAAACGACTAGTCGTCGGAAACAGTTTTCAGCGCCATCTTGCAAAGGAGCGTCCCAATCTGCCGGCACTTAGGGACTGTCCCCAAGTGCCGGTAAGAGCGTCCCTTTCGACTAGTCATTTAAGAACGTCCCCAACGACCACATCAAGGCAAAGCCGATGCTCTGGCAATGTCAGACACTATGACCCAATCCAGGGGCACGGAAACGACAGGAGCCCCCGCTCGTGACCGCGGGTCGGGGCTGCGACAAT
>UQRW01000074.1 GCA_900543515.1 uncultured Collinsella sp. | reverse complement strand
TTCCTTCCATTCGTCACCTTCATTACTCCAACGACGAATTCTAGGCGGTGTCCCCGTCCTTTCTTGAAAGGGCGGAGGCGGGGCATGCCCCGCCTCTTACACCACATCTCTGTGCGCTACCGCGGATTCGTAGCTTCTAAGCGTTTTTGCCGACCGCTCAGATGCCTCACCAACATAATTTGAGTTATTCGGCCTTATCCTATACAAATGGTGCGATCGCAACGTCCTATTCGAATTGATTCAGGTAGATTTATGGGGCTTGGTTGCGAAATTAAGGCGATTTTAGCTTCGATTGCGGTTCAAGGGGCCTTGACTAGTGGTTCAGCTGGCCGAACAACTCGAAAAATGTAGGTGGGCCAACCTGCCGACTATGTGAAGCACGCGTATTTGCTCGTTTTGATGAAAACTAGGGTGCAGCCATAAGGCTGCGCCCTAGTTTACTGCGTGTCGGTGTGCCCAGACGGATTGCGCTGTGCCTGGCAGGCGCTCCCGCAGATGGATCGGTTATTTCGCGAATAGGTTCTTGAGGTTGAACTCGGCCTGAACCGTGCGGAGCATGAGGTCGGTGTCGTCGAGGCCCAGGTGCTGCTCGTTGGCGTCGGCGGCGAGGGTTCCACGGCGGCGCGCCCAGTTCTCGAGCGCGGCGGGCGCGGATTCGCGGGGGAGCGAGCGGACGTCGGCATCCAGGCTGCGGCAGATCTGGCGCGAGTCGATGACGATGATCTTGCCGGCGCGGCGTGCCTCGGCGTAACCGTCCAGGTGGATCTTGAACCAACTGTCCTCAAAGGCGGCGTTGTGCGCCATGTACGGGTACTTCTTCATAAGCTTGAGCAGCTGCTTCTGCAGTTCCTTGTTCTCGCGGAATGGCTTTTTGCCGTCGATGTCGTCCCAGGTGATGTGGTGGATATTCGACAACGGCACATCCTCGCCGCGGTAGATGTCGGGCAGACCGCAGTAGTGCGCCTCGGCGTCGTGCGGGACGGCGTCGCTGGTGAGCTCCATGATTTCCCAACCCACATTGATGATATAACCGCGCTCGGGTGCACGGCCGGTGGTCTCGATGTCGATACCGAGCACGGTGCCCTGGATGGGCTTGCGGGCGTAGGCCACGCCGAGCGCGTCGCGGTCGCCGCGGATCTCGCGCATGACCGACGCGGCGGTGCGCTTTTGCATCTTGCCGATGGCGGCGCAGGTGTCGGCATCGGACAGGCCGCGCGAAAGCGTCGCGGGCGTCACGTTGCGCAGGCGCGCCTCGCCAATCTGGTCGCACAGGTCGCGGTTGCGGTCAGCCAGGTCGCGCACGGTGGCAAAGTCGAAGCTGGGGTCGCCCTCGGCGGTAAAGTACTCGGTTTCGAGCACCTTAAGGGCCTCCTCGCCCTTCTGGCGCTCGGACTCCATGGCGCCGTGATCGCCATAGATAAACATGGGAATAAACGGCTGGCGCTCGTATTCGAGTGCTTGTGAAACGTTCATATAACTGCTCCTTGGACGGGCCGTGTCGCGCGGCTCGGCGGCATTGAGTTATGGCGAGATGATAGTTTACCATGGGCAACTATTGGCATCGCGCCTAGGACAACTACAATACCCTAGTTGACCGCTAGGACTTTTACAATGCTGCCGAAAGACATGAAAGGTTCCATCCGTCATGGATTTGCTGATTGATATTCTGCTCGACGCCGGCAAGGACACGCTCTCGCTGGCGCCGTTTTTGTTGGTGACGTATCTTGCTCTCGAGACACTTGAGCACGTTGCGGGCGACCGCGTCAACGGCGCTATCAAGCGCGCCGGCGCTGCGGGTCCCGTGGCTGGCTCGCTGCTGGGCATTGTGCCGCAGTGCGGATTTTCGGCCATGGCAGCAACGCTGTACGCCGGCCGTGTCGTGACGCTGGGCACGCTGGTCGCCGTGTTCCTCTCGACCTCCGATGAGATGCTGCCGCTGTTGCTCGCCGAGCAGGTGCCCGTGCAGACCATGGCGATGCTTTTGGCTTCGAAGGCACTGATCGCGCTGGTCACGGGCTTTATCGTGGACGCGGCTATCCGCGGCCTTCGTCGTAATTCCCGCGCGCATGCGGCGATTCGCCGTACCGTGCTGGGGACCGCTGCCAATCCGGCTCATGTGAACTGCGCGCACGACGACCATACCGGGGGCGACATCATTGATGAAGTGGCCGAGGCGGGCGTGAGCGCCGACCACATCCACGAGTTGTGCGAGCGCGACCATTGCGGTTGCGATGATGATGAAGATGAACACGAGCGCGACCACGGACACAGCCATGACCACGGTCACGCAGGCGAGCATGAGCACCACCACGGCCATGGGCACGACCACGGTCACTCCCACGAAGGTGCGCCCGTCCTGTCGATTATCCGCAGCGCGATCTCGCACACCGTGCAGGTTTCGGTTTTTATTTTCCTGGTGACGCTGATTCTAGTTGCCGTGCTCGAGACCTTCGGAGAGTCCGCGATCGAGCAGTTCCTGCGTGGCAACGAGACGCTCGCCGTCTTGGGCTCGGCACTCGTCGGCCTGATCCCCAACTGCTCGGCCAGCGTGGTCATTACGCAGCTGTACCTGGAGGGCGCGCTACAGCTGGCGCCGATGCTCGCCGGCACGCTCATTTCCGCCGGCGTGGGCTATCTTGTCCTGTTCCGCACCAACCGCAGCGCTCGTGAAAACGCCGTGTTCCTGGTCATGATGTACGTCATCGGCGCCGGCTGGGGCCTTATCCTATCCGCCTTCGGCCTCTAAGTAGGCCTAAAAAATGGGCTTCAAATAGCCATGCTCGGCGCCTGCGCAATGCGGCGACGCATGGCATTTTGAAGCCCGTTTTTTGTTGAGCCATGGATTCCGAGCGCTCACACCGCGCAAAACAAAAAGGTAGATTTCCGGGCATGTCCCGAAAATCTACCTTGGTTAGCGCAGCAGCTCGGTGAGGTTGCGCTTAAAGCGGGCCCGGTCTTCGCTGGTAAATGCCGCCGGACCGCGAGTGCGACCGCCGGCGCGGCGCACCTTCTTTTCCTCGTGGCGAATAAACAGTTGCATGTCGATGGTCGCCTTATCGTAGACGCGCCCGCGCACGCCGATGGCGGCGGCATCGCGCCCGAGCACCATGCTCGCCAAGCCAATGTCCTGCGTCACGACTACGTCGCCCGCCTGCAGGCGTTCGACAATGGCAAAGTCGGCGCTGTCGGCGCCCACGCTCACATCGAGCGTCGTGACCCAAAATCCGCGTCGCGCATGCTCGACGTCGCGCGGATCGTCGCGGCGAATGTGGCGTTCCAGGTTCTGTGTGCTGTTGCCGGCGATAACGACGGCGACGCCCGCCCGCCGCGCGCAGTCAATCGACTCGCGCGTGACCGGGCAGGCGTCTGCATCAATAAAGAGCGTTCGCGGCATCTAGTGCACCAGTTTGCCAAATTGAATAGCGCGAACAATCAGCGTTACGCCAAACACCAGCAGTGCGGCGCCGCTAAAGATGACGAGCATCTTGGCCGACCACAGCGGATAGATAAACACGAACATGCCGGCGATGATGGAGAGCGCGCCGCTCAGGATGGCGAGGGCACGGTTGGACGAAAGCTCGGACTCCAGAATGGACATGACACCTTCGACGATCCAGCCAAAGCCGGCCACGATAACCACCATCGTGGTGAGCGTCGCGGTCGAGAAGGCCTGGTTGCGCAGGATTATGACGCCGCCCAAGATAATGAGTAGGTTGGAGATGATGCTCGTCACGCGCCAGCCGGTGGGCAGCAGTGGCTCGAAAACAGCGGTAAACAGCCTGATCGCGGCCGTGATCACAAAGTAGAAGCCCAAGACGGTCGTTAGGAAGACGAGGGACTTGGCGGGCGCAAACAGCAGTGCGATGCCGGCGACGAGCGCCAAGACGCCCGTGATGGCGTAAATCCAGCGCACGGCCTTGACGGCCTTGCCTGCCATGCTTTTCTCGTCAAATCCAAACTGGCTCGATTTTTGGTCATCATTCTTAAAGATGCCCATAATGTCTCCTTTCCGTGCGGTGCACGTCGCGTTCATTGCTCTCCGTGCGGCGTACGCCAAAAGTGCTGCAACAAGTATCGCCCAAGGGCGCCGATGCATGGGGCGGGAAGGACGAATTGCCGCCCCACATTCCCGAATTGTTACTTTTGTTCCCGCTCCAGTGAGGATTAATCAACAATTGTAGAACATTACGCCGCTGTATGTAATTGCCTACGTTTTAGGTTAGATTTTCCTAAGAACAATTGCCCGAAATTGGGGGTCCCTATGAACGAAACAGTTCCCGCGGCGCCGTCTAGCGCGGAGTCGATGGCAAAGCAAGGTTGCGAAAAGCTCGGCCTGGACACGTTTGACGCGCTGGTCCGCCGCGCCCGTACGTGCCGTCGCTTTGACGAGTCCATGCGCGTGCCGCGCGAGTTTTTGCTCGAGCTGGCGGAACTGGCGCACCTGGCTCCCTGCGGCGCCAATGCTCAGCGTCTGCGTTTTCATGTGGTAAGCGGTTCCGAGGACTGCGCTCGCGTGTTTGACGAGCTTGCATGGGCCGGCGCGCTTAAGGACTGGTCGGGTCCTGCCGAGGGCGAGCGCCCGACCGGCTACATCGCGATTCTTGCCGAGCGCGCCGTTCCGGGCAAGCCCGCCGCTCCTATTACCGAGGTCGACACGGGCATTGCCGCGCAGACGATGATGCTCGCCGCCCGCAGCGCCACGCCCGAGGTGGCTGCCTGCATGTTCAAGGCCTTTACGCCCCACGCGATCGATGCCATGGGGCTCGATAGCGACAAGTATGAGCTCAAGCTGATCATGGCGTTTGGCGTTCCGGCCGAGACGCAGGTGATCGATGCGATCGATTCCAACCCCGACGGCTCAATTAATTACTGGCGCGACGAGGCGCAGGTGCACCACGTACCCAAGCGCCCGCTTGCCGACGTACTGGTGTAGCTGAGCGTCACCGCGGTGTGATCCGGCGGTAAACCACCACAAAGGTACCTGTCCCCTTTGCGGTGGTGCGAGGGGAGGACGTGTGGCAGATTTGTATTTGGTGCGGCATGGGCAGACTGAGCTCAATGTGCAGAACATTTTGCAGGGTGGGCACGATTCGCCGCTTACGGCGCGCGGGCGCGAGCAGGCGCTGGCGACGCGCGCGGCGTTTGAGGCGCGTGGCGTGACCTTTGACCGTGTGTATTCCTCGCCGTTGGGCCGGGCGCGGCATACGGCTGAGCTAATTGCTGGTGAGGGCCGCTCGATAGAGCTGGTCGATGACCTGCGCGAGTGGCATTTGGGCTCGCTGGAGGGTACATCAAATCGCGAGATGCCGCCGCAGCCCTGGGGTGATTATCCGGTGGCCTTTGGTGGCGAGTCTGAAGGCGAGCTCCAGTCGCGCATGGTCGCGGCGCTGTCCCACATCATGGCCAGGCCGCAGCACGACTGTGTGCTGGCAGTCTCCCACGGCTCTTCCTGCCAGGAGTTTCTTGAGTATGTGACTGGCGGGGGAGAGCTACCCGACAACGGTGCCGTGCTTCATTTTGGCTATTGCGACGGTGCGTTTTCGCTCCTTGATTGGTAACGAACGAAAGGACCCCTATGAATAAAGACCTGTATCTGGTTCGTCATGGGCAGACAATATTCAACCTTAAGCGCATTATTCAGGGTTGGAGTGACTCGCCGCTCACGCAGCTGGGATGCGACCAGGCGGCACGTGCCGGCATGTTCTTACGTGCGCGCGGCATTGAACCCGATCATGCCTACACCTCCACACTTCATCGCACCGAGCAGACTATCGCCAACCTGTGGCCGGGCTTGGCGTACGAGCGCCTGGACGGTCTGCGTGAGTGGTTCTTTGGCGACTTTGAGGCCGAGCGCGTGATGCTTATGCCCGAGCGGCCGTGGCGAGATTTCTATCGTCAGTTTGGCGGCGAGGGCCAGATGCAGGTGCGCGAGCGCATGGCGGCGACGATAACCGATCTTATGCGACGTCCGGACCACGAGTGCGTGCTCGCGGTGAGCCACGGCTCGGCTATCAAGGAGTTTTTGGACCACGTGCGGGGCGCGGCGGCCGACGAGCGCGAACGCGTGCCGGGCAACTGCTCAGTGCTGCAGTTTGCGTTTGACGATGCGGCCGATACGTTTGAACTGGTCGAAGTCTTTACGCAGGAAGACTACGCGCGCGAGCTGGGGCTTGAACCGCTCGTGGCTACTGCGGGTCCGCAGCGCGGATAACGCGAGCGCGGCGGCACGGGTCGTCGGCATAACTTCTCGACGCAAAAGGGGCGGAGATGCATGTACCTGCTGCATCTCCGCCCCCTGTTTGTTGGGCTGCCGATTTTTGTGCTGGACGGTCTGGTCTTGCTAGAACCGCGCGACCTGGTGCGTGAGCAGACCCGTCGGAACCTGCGCCGCGCCGCCGCTGACCTGCGCGGCGGGGAAGAGCGCAGCTACGGCAAAGTTGAACGGCTCTTTGCCCGTGTAGGTGCCGGCGGCACGTGCATCGTCGGCCAGGAGCTGTGATGCCTCGACTAGTGCGACAGCGTAGGCAGGGTCGTCGGCCAGTGCCGGCTCCGGCGCCTGGTCGAGCATGGCGCGGATGGCCCCGACGGCGTCCTCGCGCTTGACCTCCCACACGCGGTGCGTAATGCCGGCGGGGTCGGTGACGGCATAGAGTGAAGCGCCCTCTTTTGCGGCGCCGAGGATGATATCCATGACGGGAGAGGCTTCGTAGACAAGCGTTACGGGACGGGGCTGTACCTTGAGGTCGGCGATTGCGCGCGCAGCGGCGGTCGTATCGGCGGCAACCG
>UQRW01000073.1 GCA_900543515.1 uncultured Collinsella sp. | reverse complement strand
ATAGGACAGCCCTGAACAAACACCACAAAGCGGATGCCAGGTCCGTCGACAGTACCCATCGTTTCGATCGAATGTACGCGTCCCAGGGCAAACGCAGAGTCCTCGGGATGAGCGTCCACACCCTCGAGCGTCATCTCAGCCATTCCCGCTACCTTGCCTCTCATTGGTTTTAGCTACATAAATGCCAGAGCCATTCTAGCCCATACGTTTGCGTTTAAACGTCTCGGGCTAGAATGGCACGTTTTAATCTATCCCCCATTACCGTGACGGGAGCCCATGTCGAGATGTGAAGGCGAAGAATGCTCGCCTACAGCCTTTACGCCTTAAGCGTGAGCACCGCACCGAAGGCGGTCGGGCCGCAATGGCTCGAGATGACGCCGCCGACCTGAGTCCAGGTAATGTCCTTAAAGCCAAGATCGTGTGCATAGACTTCCATGTCGTCGCGCAACTCCTCGGAAAGACCCACCGAATACGCCAGGCCAATATGCGAGTAGTCGATCTCGCCCTTCTCTACCATGTGATCAATAAAGGCACGGGCGCATTTGAGCATAGAGCCGCGGAACTTCTTGGTCGCCACAAACTTACCGCCCGTTACCTCAATGCAGGGCTTAATCTTGAGCAGGTGGGCGCCAAGGAACGCGACGTTTGACAAGCGACCACCTGCCTTAAGGAAGGCAAGGTCGGTAGGAACAAAGCCCAACAGCACGCGGTCCATGACGGAATTCGTAAATGCAAAGATCTCGTCGACGGTGGCATCGGGGTGAGCCTCGATGTATTTGGCGGTCTCGACGACAACGAGCGACTGGCCCACCGAGACAAAGCGTGTGTCCATGGAGAACACGTAGTCGCGCCCCTGGGCCGCAATCTTAGAGGACTGATGCGAACAGGTCGTGGCCTCGGAATATGCAAGATGCAAAATAGTCGCGTCGGGTTGCTCGGCATGGATGCGGTCGTACACATGCGCAAAATCCGCTGGCGAACAGCCACTGGTCTTGGGCATCACGCCAAACTCGTTACAGCGCGAGTAAATCTCGAGCGGATCAATCGAGCCATCCTCGACGGTCTCGTCGCCAATCGTGACATGCATGGGCACGCGCACGATGCCGTAGCGTTCGCAGAGCTCTGGCGTCACATCCGAACCAGATTCAACCACGATTACGTACTTGCCCATTCTTATCACGACCCATCTCGACGTTGGTTTTTTAATATATGACGCACGTCCACCGTCCTGCTGCAGAACGGCCTCCAAGCGCCAAAGAGACGCCGTCCCTTGCACACAACAAAGGACAGCGTCTCCCTGGAAAACTCCGTGCTTATCTGAGATTCTACACGGTTTATTAAGGAGTGTTACTTATTCCGCAAACGGTCGCTATACGCGATAAGCGGTAGCTGGCCGCGGCAACTGCGACACATTCCGCCCAACAAGTCCAATCGTGCTCCATGCACGGTTAATGAGCGAGGCGGTAGAAATCCATCGACGCCGCACCCTCGGCGTGCAGCGCCATCGCCGGAACCGCCGACGAATAGGTACGGCTCGTAAGTGCTGCCTCGCCACCGTTGGCAAAAATCTCGACCATCGTAGTGTCCGAAAGCACGCGCAAATCGCGAAGCTCGCTGAGCTCGATCGACCTCTGGTTGCGCCCATAGCCTTCGTCACCCATGTCGAGGGTAAGCATCCCGTCCGTATAGCGTACAAAGACACCCTTGCGGATTTCGAGCTCGACCATCTTGGCTCCCTCACAGGAAACCACAAGATCAAACAGGCGACCCGGCTCCTCAACGGTTTCACCGCCTACAGCACGAACGCAATTGCCGCGCATTCTCTCAATCTCGTGCGCCGGTTGCTGGCAGAGCTTGCCGCCGCGCATGCTCAACTCTCTCGGCACCGTCAACGCGCACTGCCACCCGCGCGCCACCGTCGGGCTTTCCGCCTTCGCATCGGGGCAACCCGACCATCCGATCATCAAACGCCGACCCGCAACGTCCTCAAAGGACTGCGGGGCATAGAAATCAAAACCGGCATCAACCATCGGAGGCATGCCCTGGCCGACGATCTTAAAGCTCGGCGCCCCCCAATCGGCCTCGATGGAGAACCACACGCACTGATGCGGATTGCGGTAACGCCAGCCATCGGCGGGCACGCCCTGCGGACAGCAAACGAGAATAAGCTCGCCATCGAGCTCAAACAGATCAGGACACTCCCACATAAAGCCAAACTTCTCGCCCAGCTCAATGCGCGTCGCATAGCCCCAGTCCTCTAGATCACGCGAGGTATAGACAAGCACGCACCCGCGATCGTCTTTCGTACGAGCGCCGAGAACCATGTAGTAGATACCGTCGTGTTCAAGGATCTTGGGGTCGCGCACGTGCGTACCGATATCGTCGGGGTAATCGACCGGCCCAACAGCTATGCGCTTCTCGCCCAATTCGTCGGGATTCTCGGCAACCATATGAATTTGGTTTTGCTCACGGCCCGTCAACACGTAGTCGTAATCATCACGGTCAAAATGTTTAACGTTGCCGGTATAGAAGTAGTGAATCTTGCCATCACGTACAAAGGCAGAACCAGAATACGCTCCACTCGAATCCAAATCGGAATCGGGGAACAGCACGGGGCCGTGATTCTCGTACGTCACAAAATCCTTTGTCGTCAGATGGTTCCAAAGCACTGGACCGCCATGCGCAGCATCGAACGGATCGTATTGATGATAGATGTGATACGTATCACCAATCTGAACCAAACCATTGGGGTCGTTGAGCCAGCCAAGCTCAGGCTCCACATGGAACAAAAGCCTATCGGGGTCGGATGCGATGCGAGCCACCGTCTCATCCTGTCCGGCACGCCACTGCTCATAGTCCGCGCATGTCACCTTATTTTTTTGATTAAACATCGCCGTTGACTTTCTCGTCTATGGGAAAGGACGCTCGACTCACACGAGCCGAACGCCCTTCCCCAAATGGACTTATCCGCACATTACGCTGAACGGCTCAACTAGAAGCTAACGTCGAAGCCAGCGCCAGCGCCCTCTTCATCGGTGGTCGGCACGCCCTTTGCCTTGTTGTAGGCAAAGATCAAGACGATCGGCACGATGAAGGCGATGAGATTGCCGGCCACATACCACACGAGCGTCTCGGGCGTAACGATGAGCAGGCCAAGCACGCCGGTCAGACCCTGACCGATGGCGCGCACCTCAAAGAGCTTCACGAAGGCACCGCCGCAGCCTGCACCGATGCAAGCGCAGATGAACGGGATGATCGAGTAGCGCATGTTTGCAGCAAAGATTGCGGGCTCGGAGATACCGACCAGCGTCGGGATAAAGGACGACATGCAGATGTTGCGCTCTTTGGAATGCTTCTTGTGAATGAGGTACATGCCGATGGCGCCGCCGCCCTGGGCGATGATGGAAACCGACCAGATTGCCTGGATGTAGTTGAAGCCAGTCGTGGCAACGAGGTTTGCCTCGATACCCTGGATGAACTGATGCGTACCGGTAACGACGAGCGGCTGCAGGAATGCGGCAAAGACAAAGGCACCGAAGACGCCCATCCTGTTGTACAGGATATCGATTACGCCGGCGAGGACGTCGCCGATCAGGTTGCCGAGCGGGCCGAACACGGTGAACAGGGCGACGTTAGCAAGAATCAGGGTAACGGTCGGGACAAAGACGAACGAAACGACCTCGGGGATGTACTTCTGGGCAATCTTCTCGACCTTGGCCATAAACCAGGCAGTCAGGATTGCAGGGAACACGCCGCCCTGGAAAGCAACCATGGGAATGGAGAGCGGACCGAAGTTCCAGTACTCAGCACCCGTCGGGTCCATAACGAACGTGTTACGGTTCATAAGGCTCGGGTGAACCATGACGATACCGACGAGGATGCCCAGGATCGGGTTACCGCCAAAACGCTTGACCGCGCTGTACATAACCAGGACAGGTAGGTAGTCGAAGGTGGTGGCGATAATGGCAAAGAAGCTTGCGAGGTTCTTGAGGAACTCGCTGTGATCGGCGAGGCTGCCCTCCATGCCAAAGAGGCCGTTGGCAACAATCAGCGACTTAAGGCCGATGATGATAGCAGCGCCGACGAAAGCGGGAATGATGGGGATAAAGATGTCCGAGAATACCTTGAGGACCGAGAAGAACTTGCCCTTCTTGTCCGCCTCGGCGCCCTTGACCTCGGAAGCGCTAATCTCCTTAACGCCCGTCAGAGCCATAAACTCATCGTAAACCTTGTTGACGGTACCGGTACCGAAGATGATCATGAGCTGGCCGCTGTTGTACAGCACGCCCTTGACGCCATCGATGTTCTCGAGCTCGGCCTTGTTGTACTTGCTCGTATCCTTGAGCACCAGACGCAGACGCGTAACGCAATGCGTGGCGCCCTCGATGTTCTCCAGACCGCCGACGTTATCGACGACTTGCTGAGACACTACTTTGTAGTCCATGTTCCTCTCCATTCCTTTACGAAATCATAAGACGTTTTGATGCCATTACAGAGACGCGATCGTTGCATTTGCGCACTTAAGCGTACCGTCGGTGACCGTCAGCGCCACACCCTGGCCCTGCTTATTGCAGAATCGAGCGTTAAGCGCAACATCATCGACAAAGATGGTCGCGATATCGTCGTCAACGACCAGGCGCACATGATGAGTGCCCTCGCCCTTAAAGAACAACGGACGCTCGAGGCCCATGTTGTTGACCTGGAACCACGGATACTGGGGGGCCGCCGTAAACTCGAGCTTGCCCTCACGCAGGTTGGCGCGGAACTCATAGGCAAGACCGGACTCGGCGTCCTCGGCAAGCTTCACCGAGAAGCCGGCAGCGTCACCGGCGAGCTCGATGTCGGCATCGAGCATATAGGTGGAACCGGCATCCGCGGCGAGCACCTGCTCGACCTTGCCCGACTCGCAGGAGAGCTCAAAGGCCTCGACTGCCTTAGCCTCGCCAAAGGCGCCAAGCATGCTGTCAGGGAGCTTGGTGCCGAGCGTTCCGTCGGCACGCTGAACGATCTCGAGAGGCATAAAGGTGCCACCCCACAGGTAAGAGCTGGGATCGCCACCCTCGTCACGCGTAGGAACCCAACCAAAGAGAACGCGGCGCTCGCCATCAAATGCGGTACGCGCGGCATAGTACGCGCGGCCATCGAATGAATCGTCAGCAGGAGTGATCCAAGGACCGTTGATGGAGCGAGACATGCGGTAACGGGTCTTGTTGCCATCACTGTACTCGGAGAACACCAGATACCACCAGTCGCCCATCTTAAAGAGATCAGGCATCTCGAACATGGTGTAAAGGCCCGGATTCCACCAGTCGCCCTGGAACTCCCAGGTATCCAGGTCCTTGGAGGTGAACTTGACCAGACGCCCGGTCATCAGACGCTTGTCCTCGCCCACGCGCGTGCCGAGGATGAGCATGTACTCTTCGTTCTCCTCATCCCAAAGCACAAAGGGATCGCGCCAGTTGCGGTCATCGTAACCCTCCTGGGGCGGAAGCAGCGTCTCGGCGATGTTCTTCTCCCACTTGACGGCGTCGTCACTCGTTGCGTGAAGAAGAACCTGCTTCATCAAGCGTGCGCGGACCTTATCGCGATTGCAACCAGTGTAGAGCGCATGGTACTTGTCGCCCACCTTAAACACCGTGCCGGCATAAACATACTGGTCGACTTCCTCGTCGCCGCCACGCTCAAGGCTCTCGCCAAAGTCTTTGTAATTGACGAAGTCCTTGGTTGTCGCGAGTGCCCAGCCAAACGGCTCTCCGAAAGGTCCGGGGTTTCGCGTGTCACGCTGATGATAGAGATAGAACGTGCCGTCCTCGCCGTACGGCATGATGTCGCCTACCCAAATTCCCTCAGGCTGGTAATACACCTTGTGCATCCGAGACTTCCTTTCTCACGAGATACTAACTCGGTACAACTGCAAGATATGTCAATCGTTTTCATATGTCAAACGTTTTCACACCAATACGTCTTTTCGCAGTTCCAGTCGTCGGCAAACGGTTGACATATGCCGGCGAACGGTCATCAGAGGTGTTTGAGGAATTCTTTTGGCACGGGATGAACTACGCGGTTTTACCCTCAATGAGTTCAACGGGGAGCTTGATATTCGATTCGGGCTTTTCGCCGTTAATAAGAGCAATGATGGATTGCGCCGCGAGCTCTCCGATGCGATCGATATCTTGGCGTACGGTTGTTAAGTCAGGCATAAACGTCATAGTGCGGCGGGCACCATCCGCGCCCACGACCTTAATATCGCCCGGAGCGCTCAAGCCGCGCTGCTTCATCACGTTAAGACAGATAGCCGCCATCGTGTCGTCTCCCGCAAAGATGCCGTCAATATCGGGGTTCTCATCGAGGATCTTCGCAACGACCGCGCTCTTTTCGTCGTCGGGCTTAACGAACTCAACCTCACGGACAAGCGCGGGCAAACCGGCCTGCTCAACAACATCGAGGTAGGCATCGGTACGCTTATTGGCAGGCATGCGCATGCGGCTATTGCTGCGCAGGCACAGGATGCGTGAACATCCGTCATCGATCAGGCGACGCGTGGCAAGTTCGCCGATGCTATAGCTGTCGCTCGCAATCTGAACAGAGGCTTCGCCAAGGTCGCAGTCGATACCAACCAGACTCAAGCCCATCTCGGCATACGCCTCGGCACCGATATTAAGCGAGTTGACGATGACGCCATCAACCATATTGCGTCGAAGCATGTCGATATAAGAGCGCTCAAGCTCGGGTCGATTGGCGCTATTGCACAGCAGCATCTTAAAACCGTTTTCGGCCAGGGTATGCTCAATGACTTGAACCACTTGGGCATGAAACGGACTGCTGACATAGGGGACGATCATACCGATAAGATTCAGGCGACCGTTGAGCATGGCACGGGCGATATCGTTGGGCGTATAGTTGATGCGCTTCATCGCGGCATGGACCTTATCGCGGGTCTCTTGGCTAATATAGCCGCGATTATTAAGCACGCGAGATACCGTAGTAGGCGAAACCCCCGCCAGCGCTGCAACTTCCTTGATGCCAGGCTTAGCCGTATCCTTAGAACGAGCACTCTCGCGAGCCATAGCACCCTCCCCCATCAACATGTCATACGTTTACATACGAACAAAGCATACCCCAACAACAGCGGGAAGACGGTAACAGCACAAGTAAGTAAACGACTCATCCAAATAATTAGGAGAGTTCCGCCTAAAGGGTGACTCCAAAGGACCCCACATGGCCGGTTTTGGGTTATTTTCCAAAACATCCCGCAGGACGCAAAGAGGCTCCGCCGCGCAAC
>UQRW01000072.1 GCA_900543515.1 uncultured Collinsella sp. | reverse complement strand
TGCGCGTCCTCCCGCCCGCGAGGAGGAGCGCAGGCGTGGCGAGCTCGACCCGTACAAGCCCGTCATCCGCCAAAAGCTCGAGGACGACGCCCGGAACTGGCGCAAGCAGCCCTTCAATAAGTTGCGGTGAAATAGTGTTTGTTTTTGCTGCTAGATAGCACATTCAGTCCCTAATTCACCGCAACTTGTTGATGGTTGCTTACTGGTAGCGTAGGCACTCCACCGGGTCGAGCTTTGCCGCGCGGCGAGCGGGGTAGAAGCCAAAGATTACGCCGATGCCGACGGAGACGGCGAAGGCCAGCAGCACCGTGGCGATTGAAAAGCTCGGTGTGATTTGCCCGCTGGCTCCGAGCTCGCCAAGAATCCCGGATCCGGAGGCAAACATCGCGAGGCCCCAGGCTAGCAGATAGCCTATCAGGACACCCAACAGTCCGCCGGTGACGCACAGCGCCGAAGACTCGGCCAAAAACTGCGCGGTGATATCGCGACGACTGGCGCCCAGAGCACGGCGAATACCGATCTCGCGGATGCGCTCAGTCACGTTGGTGAGCATCATATTCATAATGCCGATACCGCCGACAAGCAGCGAGATGCTGGCGACAGCGCCCATGATGAGCGAGAATGCGCCCATAAAGGAGTTGAGTGCATCGATGGCGCTTTTCATGGATGTCGCCGATACACTGTCGTACTCATCCTCCTCCTCGATGTCCTTCATCGCGCGCACCTTGGACTCGATGGTCTTACAAAGCTCATCCATGTCCGTGCCCTCGGCGGCAAGTGCCGTCACGCTGGGGAATGAAGGATTCTCGTCGCCAAACAGTCCGGAGATAGTTTCGCGTGGCATATACAGCGTGAGCGAGCCCATGGAGTCGCTGCCGCCATCAATCACGCCTACAATCTGCACCTCGCCGTTGGACACCTTGATGGTTTTCCCCAGCGCATCCTGTTCGTTGCCGTAAAGCTGATCGGCGCCGTTGCGGCTGATGAGCGCCACGCGCGAGCCTGATTGGGACTCGGCCTGGGAATAGGTGCGCCCCGCAACGAGCTTGCTGGCCCCCACGGCGTCGAGCATGTCGCTATCGACACCCTGTGCCATGACGGTATAGCTTTTATCGCCGGTCTTATACTCGGTATACGCGCTGTCGACAATGCCGATCTGCTCTATCTGCGGCACCAGTTTTTGAAGCTTCTCGATGTCCGACTCGGTGAGTTCTTGCGACGAATAGATTTGCACCATGCGTGCCGCATTGAGGCCCAGACTGTTGACCAGGCTGTTTTGGATACCGCCGATGAGCGAAGTCATGGCGATAACCGAGGCGATGCCGATGACAATGCCCAGGATGGTGAGCAGGCTGCGCCCCTTGTTGGCTTCGAGCGAGTGAAGGGCTTCCTGGATGAGATCGCGGGCGCTCATGCCACCACTCCTTTCGGCGGGTTGGTGGAGGCGGAAATCATGGGCAGGCTATCTACGGCGCTGCGCAGGGTCCGCGGTGCATGTGGAATATACGCGCCGTCGTGAATGCGACCGTCGCGGATGGTCATGGCACGGTCGGCCTCGGCGGCGATGCTGGGGTCGTGTGTGATAAGCACGATGGTTTTGCCGCGCTTCTGGAGCTTATGGAAGGTCTCCATCACAAGCGCTCCGGTAGCGGAGTCCAGGTTTCCCGTCGGCTCATCGGCCAGGATGATGGGCGGGTCATTGACGAGGGCGCGCGCGATTGCGACGCGCTGCATCTGGCCGCCCGAGAGCTCGGATATGCGGTGGTCCCAGTGGTCGACGGGCAGCGTGACAGCCTGCAGCGCGTGAACGGCGCGCATTTCGCGCTGGCTACGGGGCACATTGGTGTAGGCCAGCGGCAGCATCACGTTTTCGATAACCGACAGGCGCGGCAGCAGGTTGAAGCTCTGAAAGACAAAGCCAATACTCAGGGCGCGGACTTCGGTGAGCTCGTCATCATCGAGCTCGGCCACGTTGAGCCCTTGCAGGTAATAGTCGCCCGCCGTCGGTTTGTCCAGGCAGCCCAGGATGTTCATGAGCGTTGACTTGCCCGAGCCCGAAGGGCCGGTAATGGCGACGAACTCGCCGGGATCTACCGCCAGGCTCACGTTGTGCAGGATGTGGGCGCACCCCGCCTCGCTCTCAAAGATGCGGTGCACGTTGCGGATGTCGATAACGGGACGCATTACATGTCCTCATCGGCAGGCATACTGCCCGAATCCGCGCTGTAGCCGCCGTCAGCCGTTGCGTCCGCTCCGGTGTCCATGACGAGGGTGTCGCCATCGCGCAGCTTGGTAACCGGCACGTTGGGGTTGATCTCGTTGCCCTGGTCGTCGCGCTTGACCTGCGTCTTGCCGACTACGGCTTCGTTGTCGTTTTGCGTCACGACGGCCACCTTCACGCGATGGGTTTGCTTGCCCTCGTCGTCGGTTGCCACGTTGACGTAATAGTGTTCGCCGTCTTCGGTCATGAGCGCCATCGTCGGCACCATCACCACGTCGTCGAGCTGCTCGGTCACCACCGATACCTCGGCCGTCATGCCCGGCTTCAGGCGCGCGTCGGGCGCCTCGATGAGAATGTCGACGTTAAAGGTTACGCTGCCGCCGCCACCGTTGGCGGCGTCGGAGTTTGCCACCGACGCGATAGCCGTGACGGTGCCCTGGCTCACGATATCGGGAAACGCGGGATACGTGACGTTGGCGCTCTGTCCAACGGCGATCTTGGCGATGTCCTTTTCGCCCACCTGTACGGTCACCTTCATCTTGGATAGGTCGGCGATCTGCATGCACTGCTTGCCGCCGCTCGTATCGCTTTCGCCCATGATCATGCCGCCTGTTACCGTGGCGCCCACCTTGGCGTTGAGCTCCACGATGCTACCCGAGCTCGGGGCCGTGACCGTACGGCTGGCTGCCTTGGCGTTCGCCTGTTCGAGGTTTGCCTGGGCCGATGCGAGGCTGCGCTGCGCGGCCGATACGGCGTTCGTGTCCGCTGATGCGGCGGAGACGCCAGCCGCTGTGGAAGCTCCATCGACGTCCGTCGTCGGGGTGGCCTGTGCGGCAGCGGCGGCTTTCTGTGCGTTGGTGAGGTCTTCCTGGGCGGCTGCAACTGCACGCTGCGCCTCGGCAACGTTGCGGTCGAGCTCGTCGTTTTTAATGGTCATAAGCACGTCGCCCTCGTTGACGGATTGGCCTGCCTGCACGTTGATCGAATCGACCGTGCCGTCGACAGAAGGGGAGACCACTGAGGACGAAATGGGTTTGAGCTGGCCTTTCGCCTCGACCGTTGTGGTAAATGTGCCCTCGGTCACCATGTCGGTCACAGGCCCGCTAGCGCCCTGTGGCTGCGTATTTATAACAAGGGTTGCGACAATGGCAATGAGCGCGATGGCGCCCACGACGCCGGCGGCAATACCGCGTCGAATCAGCTTTTTGCGTCGACGTTCGGCACGTTTTGCCTTGAGCTTGGCATATGCCTCTTCATCGGAAATCTCGGCCGTATCGTTTGTGCGTCCGCCCTGTTTGTCGGCAGGTATGTCTGTAATCAGAGGAATCGTTTCGGTGGCACCTTCGGGCGTGTTCTCGGTATCATCCGGGCCCGGGGTGATGGTGGGGACATTCGGCATAGCGTCTCCTTTATAGAAAGAACCTCGATAATTATATGCGCCCACCGGTTGGGGCGGGCGCATAGGACGGTTTCTTTCGGAACTGTTAGATTGGTCGCAGCGGTTCCACGTTGTATGAATGTGCGCGTTGCACTACGAGTGGACAACCACGCATAGGCCGACTTTGATGCAGTCGTGAAGTGCCTTGGCGTCGGCCAGGCGCAGGTTGATGCAGCCGTGGCTGCCGCACCACTTGTACGACTCGGCGTTGTCGAAGCTCTTGTCGTTTTGCCATGTAGCGTCGTGGAAGCCGATCATATTGCCCTCGAACGGCATCCAGTAGCTCACCGGGCTCTCGTATTTGGGCTTACCGGTCTCGGGATCCTTGGCTCCGATCAGGGTGCTGCCGCCGTCGTTGCTGTTGATCTGCCACACACCCTCGGGGGTGGCGTCTTCGCCCGGTTTGCCGGAAATAAAGTTGGCCTCCCAAACGATATTGCCGCTCTCGTCGTAGTAGCGCGCGTGCTGCTCGGACAGGTCGACGTCGATATACGCCTTCCAGTCGGGCTCTCCCTTTGCGGTAAAGGTGTCGGCCTTCTGGGAGTACTTAATCTCGATTTCGCCGGTCTGCTTGTTGTTAATGGCGTCCTCGACCTGCTTGGCGAGCGAGCTGCTGTCGATGGACCAACCAAAGTCACCGCCTTCGACGGCGCACTGCTTGCCATCGGCGCGCGTCCACCAGCGAGTGGAGCCCACGGTATTAAAGCCGTTGGCGAGCTCGGCTGCCCAGCTGCTGATCTGCGACGTATCGAGCGTGGGGTTGGCCGGATCGGCAAAGCTGATCCACTGCAATACGGAGCTGCCATCAACTTTGCCGGCATCCTCGCCGTTGAGCTTGAGGGTCACGTTGACGCCCAGGAAGTTGTTGGCGGCATCGCATGCGGCCTGAATCTGATCATCGGTCAGCGTTCCATTGAGCGGCTCATAGGCATCGTTGCCGAGCTTGGAAAGATCTACGGTCTCGGCCAGCGAGGCAAGCTCGAGCTCGGCATATTTAATGACATGCTCGCGGTTGAGTTTTTCGTTGGAGCGCGCCTTCTCGACGGTAAACTTGCCGGCCTGTTCGTCATAGGAGCTATTGGCCTCGAACGTGCCCGAACGCCCCTCGTTAAACTCGTCGATGGCGGTGCCCAGATCCTTCTCAAACTTCTTTTGGTCAAAGGTGTCGGAGAGCATGGACAGGTCGACGTCTTGATCAAGATCGACTTCGTTGGAGGTAGCAGTTGTTTTGGTCTTGCCGCTTAAGGATTCCACAAGGCGGACCGGCCATGCAAAGGCTTCGTTGTGGCTGATGATCTCTTTTGCGGCAGCTTCGCCGTCGACGATGGGCTCATCGGACTCGGGCTGATAGGTCCAGCTAAAGTCATCGCCTGTCACGGTGAGCTTATAGTGCTTCCATGCCGAATTGACCTTGGTAGCGGCAGACGAAGCGTTGGAGAACGAGACATCGACGCCGGCAATGGTGGTGTTGGGGTAGGCTACCTGAGAAAATGCTACGACGCCTACGATATAGACAATGACGATTAGACCCAGGACGACAAAGAGCGTCGTCTTTTTGCCCGACTTATTGTTCTCGGCGGGTTTGCGCGCGGGGCCGCGATCGCCTCGAGCGTGCGTGGGGGGCTGCTTGGGCGCATTGCCGTTTGTCTGGCGCTGCTGACGTTGTTGACGCTGCTGTCGCTGTTGGTTCGGGCGTTGGGAAACGTTTGCTGCACTACGCTGCTGACCGTGGCTCGGCGCGATAGGACGCGGCGACTGAACGCCTCCGGTGTGCCTGCTCGGCTGCTGCGGATCGGGAATCAGTTGAGTTCGATCGTTTTGCGACATCGTATGCATATCCTTCGATTTTCGCCTTGCGGTTCATCGTGTTTTTACTGGGCTTGCATTATAGCGATTGCCCTGCTGTTTGTGGTACGGAAACGGTGGCATTCAAAAGAGGTGGGACATTTGTCCCACCTTTGAGTCGTTCTTTGTCGCTATCCGCACACACCGCATTTTGCACAGGCCGAAAGTGCGGCCGGAGCCTGCGCGATGCCGCCCTTTGCCGTCTCGCGCAGTGTGGCCGGCAACGCGTGACCCACCGAGAGCATGACATGTGCCATCTGGTCAAACGGCACCAGGCTCTTAATGCCTGCGAGGGCGAGTTGTGCCGAGCTAAAGGCCGCTGCCACGCCGATGGCGTTGCGGTTTTGGCAGGGCACCTCGACAAGGCCACCGACGGGGTCGCAAACGAGGCCCAGCAGGTTACTCAGCGCGATGGAGCTGGCGTCGAGCGCCTGTTCGGGCGTGCCGCCGAGCATCTGCACCAGCGCGGCGGCTGCCATGGCGGCGGCGCTTCCCACCTCGGCCTGGCATCCGCCCTCGGCGCCGGCGACGCAGGCACTCGTGGTGAGGTTGAGGCCGATGGCGGCTGCGCAGTAGAGCGCGTCCATGACTTGCTCGTCGTCGAGCTGCAGGCGATCGGCGAGCGCCAACACGCAGCCGGGCACGACACCCGCGGAGCCTGCCGTTGGGGCGGCGACGATCACTCCCATCGTGGCGGAGCGCTCAAGCACGGCCATCGCGCGGGCCACGGCGTCGGTCTGAACGGGGCCCATCAGGCTTGCACTCAAATCGTTGCGGCCGGTGGCTTCGACAAGCTTGGCCTCGCCGCCGATAAGCCCGCCGAGCGAACGCTGCGGATTGGCGATGGGGGCCGTGGTCTCCTCGCGCATGACGTCGAGCACGCGGCGCATGGCGGCGACGGCGTGGGCCTCGCCGGTCAGACGCGCCTCACGAACGGCCATGACGGCGCCGATGCTGAGCCCCATTTCCTCGCACGCATCGAGCAGCTGCTCGCCGTCGTCGAAGATTTCCTTGGCCGAGACGCCGGGAGAGAGCGACGAGGCAGAACCGGGGAGCTCGATAAAGGTCGCGTAATCGACATTGTCGAGCTTGCGCAGCATGGGGACGACGGTGTCGTCGGGCGCGCCGTCGGTCTCAAAGACGGAGTAGGCCTGGCCGCCCACTTCGGTGCGGTAGGTGCGGCAGAAGGCGATGTTTACGTGGGCGTAGGCGAGCAGGTTGGTGAGCGCGGCGAGCACGCCGGGGACGTCCTTGTGCGCCACGAAGAGCGTGGAATACATGCCCGAGATGTCGACGCCGACGCCGTTAATGCGGCTGATGCGCATCTTGCCGCCGCCCAGGCTCTCGCCGCGGACCTGTGCCGTGGCGCCCGTGTCATCGACCATGTCAATGTCGACGGTGTTGGGGTGGATGGACGCGTCGTCGCCCTTGATGTCAAAGTGATATTCGAGGCCCTGCTCGCGTGCGAGGTCGAAGGCCTGCTTGATGTTCTCGTCATCGGTGTCGAGGCCCAGTATGCCCGCGACGAGCGCACGGTCGGTGCCGTGGCCGCGGTAGGTGTGGGCGAAGGAGTTCCACAGGCCAAAGGTGACTTTGGTGATGCGGCCTTCCAGCAGGCTGGCGGCAACTTGGGCGCACCGCAGGGCGCCGGCGGTGTGCGATGAGCTGGGGCCGACCATGACGGGCCCCAAGATCTCGAATGCAGAGGTCGTAGCTAGTGTTTGCGGCTTGCCTGCCATATGCGCTCCTGTTCTATCCCGTCGTCCCGAGGGGCGGGGCATACTCTGTCCCGCCGTTCCGAGGGCTTTGGTATTTGGTCGCCTGCTCGGGCAGTCCTGCTCGCACGGAGAGCACATTAAGTGCTCTCCGGCT
>UQRW01000071.1 GCA_900543515.1 uncultured Collinsella sp. | reverse complement strand
TGGGTCGGCCGGGATTGGTCAATCTCGGCCGACTATATTTGGCTAAATTATTCCGGCGCTAACAGCGGACGGTGGACGGCATTTGCGCCGCAACAAGCGCAAATAAGAATGCCCGGGGTTAGAGGCCCGGGCATTTAACAACGTCGGAAACTGGTCGCCCGTGCTCCTAAGTACTTACGCGGGATGCGTCGTTTCCTGTAGTTATTGTATCCCGAATCGCCCTGCCGATTCGGGGCATTTTGAAAACGCAAACACGTCGGGCAAACCCGGACAATGCGGCCAGGCTCCGCTGGATGAGGAATCGTGTTTGTAACTATCGAACAAATGTTTGTCAAAATCGCGTTTACCAGCTGTGGGTGCATGCACTCGCAGTAAAATACCCTTGCGACGCATTCCGTGCGCGGGCGGCCGACGACTCGATCGGAGGTCACCATATGCTGAAATTCCTTAACGCGCTCGCCGCCCTCGCGGCGGTGGGCACGTTCGTCATCGCGTTTCTTGACTCGTATGAGGTTCGGTTTAAGGTCCGTAGGCGCACGCGCGGTGCGGACGGTGGAAGGCATTTGCGCCGCAACAAGCGCAAATAAGAATGCCCGGGGGTCGGATCCCGGGCATTTAACAAAAACTGAAAACTAGGCCGCCCGCGCTCCCAAACATTTACGCGGGGTGCGTCGTTTTCTATTGACATTGTATCCCGAATCGCCCCGCCGATTCGGGATATTTTGAAAACTCAAATGCTGGCTTAGGCGCGAACGAAATCTCTTTAATTCCGAAAATTATGTATAATTCCAATATAAACTGGAATCAAACGAAAACGATGGAAATGAACGAAGCGCTAATCTACTTAAAAGAAGCACTAGGCCTCTCCGCCAAGGCTAAAACTTGGCCTGGATCCGCACGCTTGCCGCTGCATCTGCGGTCGATTGAGGTCCGCGCCGTTGACGCAAACGGTTTTTCGTTTTTGCTTGCAAGTTTGCCTACTGGCACCGGGCTTCCCGAGGCTAAGAGAGTCTATAGCCAGCTAGCCTTGCGTGCGGAGGCTCCTGTCGTCGTTTCGTTTCCTGATGCCGATGCGCGCCAGCGCAAGGCATTGGTCGCACAAGGAATCCCCTTTGTTTGCCCTGGTAGACAGGCCTTTCTTCCATTTATGGGCGCGGCCTGCACGGAGAGGGGCGGCACTAGATTTCATAATCGCGCGACCAAGATGTCATCCAACGCGCAGGCTGCCGCAATCTGGGGAGCAGGGCAGGAGTCATATCATTCCGATGACCTTTGTCGTGCGCTTGGGATCTCGGCAAGCCGCGCGAGTGAGGCCATAACCGAGCTTGTTGACAGGGGGCTCGCGAGGCGCGAGCGTCGCGAGCGACGTGTCGTCGTGTTCCCTGTTGCCGTTGATCTTCTGCTCAGTGAGCACATGGCAGAGCTCTCCTCGCCTGTCTCGAAGGTCTTTTTTGCAAGGAAGACGCCGCAGATCGACTATCTTGTTGACGCCGGGGAGACGGCGCTCGCTGCGCGTTCGATGCTCGCTGCGCCGGGCATGGAACAAAAGGCCGTCTTAAGAAGTGCATGGCGTCAACTGAGCGATCTCGAAGTCGCAGACGGGGAGTTGCCGGATAACGAAACGGCGATGATCCAAGTGTGGCGCTATGCGCCCGTGTTTGCCGGCTTCTCCCGTGTCGACGACATTTCGCTTGCGCTATCTTTGGCGGCAATCGACGATGAGCGAATTCAGCTCGAAGTCGATCGCATGTTTGGAAAGGAATATCTATGGCAAGAAGCTCTGTAGAAGGTCTCCAAGAATTCCAGCAGCATATGCAAGAAGCTGTAGGATCGTATGCTCTTATCGGCGGCACGGCATGCGACATTTTGCTCGCGGAGGCGGGACTTCCGTTTAGGATGACTCACGATTTTGATGTGGTAATTGTCGCCGATGACCGGTTGCCTCAGACGGCAGAAGCTATATGGACTTTGGTGCGTGATGGCGGCTACCGCTGCGGCTGGGGCGAAGGCAAAGGCTCATGTTTTTATCGGTTTACAGAGCCTAAGAGGCCGGGTTACCCCCATATGATCGAACTCTTCGCGAAGTGCCCCGACTTTCTAAAGGGTCGTGAGGGGATTGATGTGGCGCCAATTCACGTTGATGAAAACATAAGCAGTCTTTCGGCAATTTTGTTGGACGATGCTTACTACAGCTTGTTCCTTCAGGGAATTCGGACCGTAGACGGCGTTTCGGTCCTGGGTACGGAATACATTGTCCCGTTCAAAGCGAAGGCGTATCTCGACCTAAAAGCCAGAAGGGAAGCGGGGGGAAACGTTGATTCGAAGAAGGTAAAAAAGCATAAACGCGATGCGCTGAGGCTTGCTCAGCTGCTCGGCGAGTCGGAAGGTGTCGACCTGGGCGGAGAACTGAAGGACGATATGCTTGCGTTTGTCAAAGATTGTGAGGTAGGCGACGTCAATCTGAAACAGATCGGGGTTGCGGGCGTAACGATGGTGCAGTTGCTCGAGACGATGAAAGCAACATATGGCTTGATTGGTTGAGTGGGGTTACGTGGCCCGGACGGTGCAGTCTAGCTGCGTTGTCCGGCGCGGAGGCTCGCTAATCGGCTATTATTTGTTTAGACAACCTGAGCTGTAAAGGAGTGACCGGCGATGGTGCAGGGCGCCAAACATATGAAGAGCAATAACGCCGCGGCCAACGGCGGCTCAAGCCCCCAGCCCAAACCTCAACCAAAGTCCAAGCGCCGCCGCAAACGGCTGCCGCGCTGGGCCGACCGGCTCATCACCATCGTCATCATCCTTATTGGCGTGGGCCTTATGACCTGGCCGTGGATCTTGGACCGGCTCGAGGCCTCGGGCGTGTTCAACCAGATCAGCACCGTGTCCAGCACGGTGGACGCGCTTTCGGAAGAGGAGCGCGAGCGTATTCTGCTGCAGGCACGCTCCTTTAACGAGCAACTTGCCGGCGAGGCCACCGAGCTCCCCGTCGACCAGATCGAGCCCTACGATCAGCAGCTTATCTTTGACCGCGACCCCATGATGAGCTGGGTCGAGATCCCCTCCATCGACGTGAGCATGCCCATCTACCACGGCACGAGCGAGGAAGTCCTCATGGCGGGCGTCGGCCACCTGGAGGGCACGAGCCTGCCGGTGGGCGGCACCTCGACGCATTGCGTGCTCACCGCGCACTCGGGCATGCGCAACTTGAGCATGTTCGACGACATCCACTCGCTGGAGCCCGGCGACCTGGTGCTGCTGCACACCATGAATAAGACGCTCGCCTACAAGATGGTGGACTCCGAGGTGGTGCTGCCCGAGGAGATGGAGTCGCTGACCATCGAGCCCGGCGCCGACAAAGTGACGCTCGTCACCTGCACGCCCTACGGCGTGAACGACCATCGTCTGCTGGTGCATTGCGTGCGCACCAAGTACAACAAGAAGGACGTCGACAAGCAAAAGTCGCTGGCCGGCCGCCACTGGGGCAAGCGCGAGTTTGCCGTGCTCATCGTGGTCGTGGCCATTGTGCTGTTGCTGCTGGACATCGTGATCCACGCGATCCGCAAGCGCCGCAAGGTCAAGGCCTCGGCATAGGACATTCTCCAGAACCACCACAATGGGGACAGGCACCTTTGTGGTGGTCGGGGCTTCCAAACCATCACAACATTCGATGAAAATCGCGATTTTGGCGAAAAGCGCCGAATGTTGTGATGCTTTTCGCTGTGGGCGAGACGGTTTTCGTTGTGGGCGAGACGGTTTTCGCTGCGGACGAGACGGTTTTCGCTATGGACGGTGCGGTTTCGTTGCAGAACCGCCAGCCCGTCGCCTGCCAACCGTCGCCCTCGTTACGTTTTCGCTGCATTTAGGTAAAGCACCTGCTCCAAGCGGAGTTGCCTTGTATACTAGAGCGGTTTATCTGTTATGCGGAAGGGAGCGCCTATGGCACTCAGCGAGAAAGACGTGCGCGGCATCGCCGAGTATGCAAAGATCGCACTGACCGATGACGAGCTCACCCAGATGACGTCCTACATGAACGACGCCGTCCAGATGCTCGAGCCCGTCTTGCAATATGACTTGCCCGACGTGGAACCCACGTTCCATCCCATCGGAAGCCTGTCCAACGTGATGGGCGATGACCTGCGCGAGCCCGAGCGCGACCTGCCGCTCGACGTTGCGCTCGAAAACGCCGGCAGCGCGCGCGACCGCTACTTCCGCGTGCCGTCCATTTTGGGAGAGGGGGAGAGCGAGTAATGGCGCAGAGCTTCGATTCCCTTACCGCC
Source organism: uncultured Collinsella sp. (assembly GCA_900543515.1). Classification (GTDB taxonomy): domain Bacteria; phylum Actinomycetota; class Coriobacteriia; order Coriobacteriales; family Coriobacteriaceae; genus Collinsella. The sequence goes on along the minus strand of UQRW01000071.1, from coordinate 3,265 downwards.
GCCCAGATCGCCGCGGGCGTTGCCGCCGGCGACTTTACTGCTACCGAGGTGGCCCAGGCCTCCCTTGCCGCCATCGAGGCGCGCGAGGGCGGGGTCCAGGCATTCCTGCAGGTGGCGCCCGAGCTCGCGCTCGAGGCCGCTGCGCGCGTGGATGCCGACCGTGCCGCAGGCAAGCCGCTGCCCCCGCTCGCGGGCGTGCCGCTGGCCATTAAGGACAACATGAACCTCGTGGGCACGCGCACCACCTGCGCTTCCCGCATGCTCGAGAACTACCGGAGCGTCTACACCGCCACCTGCGTCCAGCGCATGCTCGACGCCGGCTGCCTGCCCATGGGCAAGGCCAATATGGACGAGTTCGCCTTTGGCAGCTCTACCGAAAGCTCGGCCTTCCACCGCACCAACAACCCCTGGGATACCGAGCGCGTGCCCGGCGGCTCCTCGGGCGGCTCCGCTGCCGCCGTTGCCGCGGGCGAGGTCGCGCTTTCGCTGGGCTCGGACACCGGCGGCTCCATTCGCCAACCGGCATCGCTGTGCGGCGTGGTGGGCTTTAAGCCCACGTATGGCGCCGTGAGCCGTTACGGCGTGGTTGCCTTTGGCTCGTCGCTCGACCAGGTGGGACCCTTTGGCCGCACGGTCGAGGATGTCGCGCTGGCCATGAATGCGCTTACCGGCGCGGGCCACGATCCGTACGACTGCACCAGCCAGGATTGCGCCGTCGACTTTACCGAGCATCTCAACGACAGCATCGAGGGTAAGCGCGTGGGCATTATCCCTGCGTTTATGGAGGCCGAGGGCCTGACGCCCGAGGTCAAGGCCGCTGTTCAGCGCGCCGCCCAGGAGCTGCAGAACCAGGGCGCTGAGCTGGTCGAGGTCGACCTGCCGCACCTGGACGCCGCCATCGCCGCCTACTACGTCATCGGCCCGGCCGAGGCGTTCTCCAACCTGGCCCGCTTCGACGGCATTCGCTACGGCTATCAGGAGGAGGGCTGCGCCAACCTGTCCGACCAGAGCTCGCTGTCGCGCGCCCACGGCTTTGGCGCCGAGGCCAAGCGCCGTCAGATGCTCGGCGCCTACCTCCTCTCCTCGGGCGTGTACGACAAGTACTACTACGCCGCGCAAAAGGCCCGCACGCTCATCACGCAGGACTACGACGCTGCGTATGCCAAGGTGGACACCATCCTCATGCCCGCCTCGCCGCGCACGGCCTTTAAGTTTGGCGAGATCAGCGACCCCACGCAGATGTACCTCTCCGACCTGTACACCATTTCGCTCAACATCTGCGGCAACGGTGGCATCTCGGTGCCGCTGGGCTTGGGCGAGGACAGCAAGCTGCCCGTTTCTGCCCAGCTGGTGGGGCCTGCCTTTAAGGACCGTCAGCTGCTCACGTTTGCCCGCGCTCTGGAGCGCGGCTTCGCCGATGCCGCCACGGGTGCGCCCGCGCTTTCTGTCGCGCCCGATTTTGCCGGGAAGGGAGGCGAGCTGTAATGAAGGAGCTTTCCGAGGTCCTGCAGGATTGGGAGGCCGTGATCGGTCTGGAGATCCATACCGAGCTCACCGCACTCGACACCAAGATGTTCTGCAACTGCAAGCTCAGCCATGATGACGAGCCCAACGCCAACGTATGCCCGGTGTGCCTGGGCCTGCCCGGCGCCCTGCCGGTGCCCAACAAGCGCGCCATCGAGAGCATCGTCAAGGCAGGTCTTGCCACCAACTGCGAGATTCAGCGCCACTCGATGTTCTACCGCAAGCACTACTTCTATCCCGACATGGCCAAGAACTTCCAGACCACGCAGGGTCCGGTCGCTTTTGCCATGTACGGCCATCTGGACCTGGACGTGACCGGTCGCGGTGCCGCCGAGCGCCCCGATTGCGCGTTTGGCGAGGCCGAGGTCCAGAGCCTGGCGAGCGCCTCTGCCAACGCCGAGGGCCTGTCCACGTCCATGACGTCGACCATGCGCGAGGGTAACCAGCGCGCCGGTCACCTGGCTAGCTATGACGCGTCCAACCTGCAGATGCCCGAGCGTCGCGAGGACGGTTCCTACACGGTGCCCATCCGCATCCTGCGCATCCACATGGAGGAGGACGCCGCCAAGATGGTGCACGTGGGCGGTGCCGAGGGCCGCATTACCGCCGCGGCCGAGTCGCTCGTCGACTACAACCGCTGCGGTACGCCGCTGATTGAGCTCGTGACTGAGCCCGATCTGCGCACGCCCGAGGAGGCTCGCCTGTTTATGGAGAAGCTCCGCCGCATCTTTGTGACGCTGGGCATTTCGGACTGCTCCATGGAGAAGGGTTCTATGCGCTGCGACGGCAACGTGTCGCTGCGTCGCCGTGGCGAGACCAAGCTGGGCACCAAGACCGAGCTCAAGAACCTCAACTCGTTTAAGAGCCTGCACGACGGCCTTGCCTACGAGATTTGCCGCCAGGCCGAAGTGCTCGAAGAGGGCGGCATCATCTATCAGGAGACCCGCCACTGGGAGCCCAGCCGCAAGCGCACCGTGGTCATGCGTGTGAAGGAGACGGCCGACGACTATCGCCTGTTCCCCGATCCCGACCTGGCGCCGTTCGATCTGGACGACGAGTTTATCGATCGCTGTCGTGGCGAGATCCCCGAGCTGCCCGATGCCAAGCGCGCCCGCTTTGAGGCCGACTTTGGCATTAAGGCAGCCGACGCCGAGCAGATCGCCGGCGACCCCGAGTTTGCCGAGTTCTTTGAGGCCGCTGCTGCCGGTATGGCCGGCAAGGAGGCCCAGACGGTCGCGAACCTGCTGGTCAACGAGATGATCGCCTACCTTAAGGGCGCGGGTGTGTCGCTCGCCGAGTCCGGTATTGCGCCGGCCCAGGTGGCCGCGCTTGCCAAGTTGCTGGCGACCGACGCCATTAGCTCCAACCAGGCGCACGAGGTCTTTGAGGCCATGGCTCAGACCGGCGACGACCCCAACAAGATCGTCGACGAACGCGGCATGCGTCAGGTGAGCGATGCCGGCGCACTGCAGCCGATTGTGGACGAAGTGCTGGCGAACTGTGCCGAGCAAGCGCAGCAGTACCGCGACGGCAACCAGAAGGTCATCGGCTTTTTGGTGGGCCAGTGCATGAAGGCGAGCCGCGGCAAGGGCAACCCGAAGCTCTTCAACGAGTTGCTGAGAACGTCGCTCTCGTAAGCGGGAACCCGGGAGCCCCGGCAGGGCGGGTGCTTCCTCAAAATTTCGAACAGTCCTGCGCAAGACGAAGGCCACATTAAGTGGCCTTCTTTGCGTGCGGAACT
>UQRW01000070.1 GCA_900543515.1 uncultured Collinsella sp. | reverse complement strand
CCGTGCTGAGGTCGGGGCAGGACAGGGCGCCAGCCGGCGAGGCGTCCGGGGACTGCGGCTACGTGCGCGGCGCCGGCTTCTACGGGGAGGAGTGAGCATGGACGTCAACGCGGAGACCGCCCGCAAGCTCAGGGAGATGGGGGCGGCCGAGCTGCTCGCCGCCCTCTCCGCCCAGGACGAGGCCGTGTGCGCCGGGATGGCGTTCGCCGAGCGCGTCCAGATGGCGGTGGACGAGGCGCACTCCGACTTCATCACGCAGAAGGTCCGCAACCTGACGAGGAGGGCCGGCCTCAGGTACCCCGAGGCCGACGTCCGCTCGGTCGACTTCTTCGAGGGCCGCGGCCTCGACAGGGTGGCGGTGGCCGAGCTCGCGACCTGCGGGTTCGTCGGGCGCGGCGAGAACGTGGTTCTCCAGGGCCTCACCGGCACGGGCAAGACCTACCTGGCCTGCGCGCTCGCGAAGGCCGCCTGCGCCAGGAGGGTGAGGTCGTGCTACGTCCGCCAGCCCGACCTCGAGGACCTCTGGCGCGAGAGCCGTGACCGGCCCGGCGGCGAGCGCAAGCTCGTCCGCAAGTACGGGGCGTTCGGCCTGCTCGTGATAGACGAGTGGCTGCTCGACAGGCCGGACACCGAGTTCAGGTCGATGCTGCTGGAGCTGATGGAGCTGAGGTACGGCACGGCCTCGACCGTATTCTGCACCCAGTTCAAGAAGAAGGACTGGCACCCGAGGCTCGGCGGCGGGGTGCATGCCGACGCCATCATGGACAGGATCGTGCACAGCGCGGTCTGGGTCGACATGGGCGAGGCCAACATGCGGCAGCGCCGCGGATAGACCGGTAGCAATAAAAAAGCACCGGGGCCAGTGTCGGCCCCGGTGCCCAAGCGCGATATCGGCGGTGCTGTTTCGCGATATTCAACAGTGCTCAAGCGAGCAAATACTCAGTTTTTCTCTAAATGCGTATCGCCACCCTTAAGAATACGAAGTGTTTTATCCAGACCCGATTGTCCTCCATCTCAAACGAAGGGATAAGGAATCTCATCCGGAATCGGCAGTAACGGAGGATTCACAACGACAAGCGAAAAACATGAGTCATCTCTCAGAGGGGAGTAAAGGCTCCCCTCAAGCACCCTAGTTTCGTCATCCAAAGAGTTGATGGCAGTGTTTTTCTTACAAAGGTCGACAACAAAAGGGTTGATTTCTACAGATGTTACATCCATGCCACAGTTGGTAAGTATCAGGCCCTGTATTCTGGGGCCAGAACACAAATCGAGAGCCTTCCGTGCGCTCTGCGGTGTAAGGCGCCAATCTCAGCAAATCTGTCCCACAATACTGCGCTGAAGAACAAGACGGAATCCCTGAGCCAAACTCCCCTATACCTTATTAAGGCTAAGACAGGCAAGTTCACGCACCCGGCATATTCCAGAATAACATCCTATTGTTTTAGATGCTCTACAAGCATGAACAGCCGCGAATCGGAAAGATCTTCTAGTTTCGCCCCGACTGACCGCCAAGGGCCAAAATGGCCCCTCCATCCCCGGGCGACTGGCTCTGGCGCGCCGAGGAGTGTCCCCAAGTGCCGGCAGAAAAGAAACGTCCCTATCTGCCGGCTAGAGAGCACCGAAGAGGATGGCGTAGGTAGTGGATTCGCCGAGCTTGAGCTCGTCGCCGGGATTGAGTTGGGCGGAACGGCCGGGCTCGACCTGAATGCAGACGCGCGTGGCCCCGTTTACCACCACGGTTCCGTTGGTGGACGACAAGTCCTCGACGTGCCAGATATTTTGAGCATCGCACCAGATATGGGCATGGCGGGCCGAGACATCGTCGCCGACGTCGGTAATATCGCCCTCACCAGTGGCCAGCGCGCCAATCTCAACACCCTGCTCACTCGGCTGAATCCAGCGCGGGGCGCTCACGACAAAACTGTTTTGCACGCGCAGCAAGCCCAAGGGGTGCGCCGGGGCGGGTTCGCGTTCGCCCGCAGTCAGCGACATGCCAAGCGAACGCGGCGTGGATGTGCCTCCGCCACAGGTCGCGTGCGCGTAGTCGATGGCATAGTTCACCGAGGACCGCACATCCGCCGAACAACCGACGGCGACAAACAGCACCAGCACGGCCTCGGCGCGCTCGGCGGGCATGAGTTCCGCCGCCTGGGACAGGCGATCGAGCGCGTTGCGATAGAGATTCGTGTCCTGGTGGCACTCTTCGAGCGCGCGTACCATCGGTTCACCTGCAGGACCGCACACCATATTGATCACAGCCGTGGAGTCCATGGGATTGCGCTGGCGCAGGGCCAGTTGCGACATAATACGCGCAGCCGAGGTACCGTATTCGGCAAAGTAGCGCTGCTGAAGCGTGCCGACCGGCGCGCGAACGATAAAGCGGGAAACCCAAGAGCGATCGGCGGCTCGGCTCTGCGGGCTGCGGCCGTCGGCGAGCGGACGGGACGAAAGCACCAAGCCGCACAGCTCGATATGGCTCAGATGCGCCGCGCGCTTAAAGATGTCAAACATGGCCCCGCATGGGGTGAGCTCAACTTGAGATGCCATGACCTAGGCCTCCTTGGTCGTAGAAATAGAATCGGACGATACTTCGACAGGTCCGCCAAAAGTACGGGCAGCTGCGGCTCCACCGGCAAGCGGAGTCGCCATCTGGGCTTTTGTGCGTCGTGGTGCCGAAACGGGAAGTTCAAAGGCAAAGCCCATCGCAAGCAAAAACCACGTAAGCGTATAGGTTGCAACCAGAGCGGCAACAAGGCCGCCCATCACGGCGCGTTGGGAAAATACGCTACATGCAGCCACAACCAGCACCGGAACCTCGCAGGCAGAAAGCGCAAGCACACCCTGCAGGAACCCCGAGCGCCGATTGCGCGCAAGTGCCCCCGCGGTAACGCCGGCTATGCCTGGCAGCGCCAACGCCAGTGCGGCAATAATACTCGGTAGCGACCCAGACCACACGAGCGATCCCAAAGTCGCCGTCACGCGGGCGCCCGACGCCAGCAGCGCGGCCGAAACCACGACCACAGCCCAAACCACGCCACAGACGACCGTCGCGCCGACCATCAGCGCGCGACGAACCGCGCGGCCAGACGCATCCATGGGGCACGGCGTGAGCGGCTCGCCGCGAAGCGAACGACCGACATTTTGCGCATAGTGGTCACAAAACGCCGAGAGCGCCGCCTCGACCGCCGCCGGCTCGGGACGATCTTTTTGATGACTGGACAGACAGGCCATCACCACGTCGAACAGCTGGGCATCGACAAACGCCAGCGCATCGCGTAGCTCTTCGGAATCCGGCTCAAGCCCCAGCTGCTGGGCCTGCTCGGCCGCGGCGAGCGCCACATCGGGCTCACGACGGAGCAGCTGAGTCAAATCACAACCGGGCGCATGGGCACCAATGGGATAGTCGGGCCGTGTGTCCATCTTGAGACGGTAGGGGCTCGCGATGTCGCGCGTCTTTTTGCGCGAACCCGAGGTGCCCGAAGTGCTCGGCGCGGCTTCGTATGGCGCGACGCCGGCAATGAGCTCGTAAACCGTACTTGCCGCGGCATAGACGTCAATCGCCGGCGACATACGCAAAGCGCGCAGGTCGGGAATATCGTCGGTGAGCATCTCGGGCGGGGCATAGGCAACCGTCGCGCGACGCAGCGTGGCATAACGCTCCGTAAACGACGCCTTGCCGCCGGTACCGGCCACGGCCGACGCAGGCTCAAGCGCCAGCGACGAGCCAAAGTCGATCAGGCACAGGTCAAAGGTGCCCTCGGCAAGCTGTCGGTCAAGCGGCAGGCGCGCCGTACGCACCATAATATTAGCGGGCGAGATATCGCGATGGACAAAGCCCTCACCCACCAGGCTCATACGGCAGAGCAGATCGAACAGGTCGCGACCCAGACGCGCCGCCACAAGCGGCGACAGGCGTCCGGCATCGTCCACGGCGAGTCGCGAACGCAAGCGGGCGAGCGTCTCGCCCTCGACCCATTCCATGACAATTGCAGGCACACCGTCGACCTCGCCCCAGCCATAGAGGCGGGGAAAGCCCTTAAGGCCCGAAAGGGCGCGATGGCATTCGTATTCCTCGCGAAACGCCGCCTTGAACTTGGCGACCAGCGCCTCGTGAGCGGCATCGTCGTCGAACTCATCGCGCGTCGGCAAGATGAGCTGCTTGAGTGCCACTGCCTCGCCTTGGGCGTTGACGGCACGCGTCACGCGGCCGATACCGCCACGGCGCATGGTGGCATCGTCGGCAAACAGCATCGTAAAACGACGCAGATAGGCAGGCAGTTCGTCCTGACCGAGCGCAATGGCCGGCTCAAACCCGTCGACACGCGCCAGGCGCAGGCCGACCATGGGATCGCGACCGAGCGATTGTGGTGTGGTAGATGCAAGATCGGTCATCATAGGGCAAGCGCCGCCACGTTATTGTTGAAGTTACCGAGCGCGACGTCATCATCGCCGTAATGGCCGACCCATTGACATAGGTTGGTGTAACAGCCCCACAGATTGGCATACTGCTGATACCACTTTGACCGGGGCGAGAATGTCTGACGACCGAACTCGGCTCGAATGACAAACATCTCCCCGACCAGACTGTCGCACGGTCTGGGATCTCCCGTAGAGTTATAGGTCGAGACCACGTCATTGGCACGAGAAACATAGCCGTCGAGCATGTTGTACTTGGTCACAAGCCAGCTGTGAATGCTCTCTTCTTCAGCAGCGGAAAGGCCACCGGAGTTTGCATCGTTGTCAGTGTTGCCGCCCGTCGAACCGCCGTTTCCAGACCCTCCGGTAGAGGAACCCGACCCAGAGCCGCCGCCCGAACTCGACGAATCCGAGCCGGAGCCAGAAGTATCCGAGCTACCGGGCTTTCCGGACTGCTGGGCGTCCTGCTCCTTCTGCTGCTCGACCTTATTCACCGTTGCCGCCACGCTATTGTTGGACAACCGATCGATGATCTTGGTGTTGGTGAGCACGATGGTTTTGCCATTGGCAAGCGTGACTTCGTTGTCCGGGGCCTCGGCGCCGTCCGCATCGTCGGTGCCAAACACAATATGCCCGACCACACTTGCCCAAGCATATCCAGTCGTGGTGCCCAGATCGCTTTTGACCTCATGCCCCACGCGCGGTTCGCGTGCGGCATGCGCCTGCATCATGGACGGCACGGTCATGCCATAGGCAGAAACGCCAGCTATGACCAGCACCAGCGAGCACGATAGCAGTGCGTACGCCCGCGGCGCCAAGCCCAGTCGGCGTCGTATGCGCACCGCGGCGCCGCGCTTTGTCTGAGTGCCACCGGGCCGCATGCGTTCTCCTCCAACAAAAACACGCCGCTCGGAAGCGGCGCATTCATTCGAATCCATATTTGAGTGTATCAGCGAACCAAAAAGGTTGCGCAACGAATGGACAAATTAAGGATGCGAGCGGAAGCATCCATGCGATAAGCGGACACGAAGCATCTTTGTTGCACAACAAACTCACAGTCGCACGGGGAAATTATGACTACCCCGTGCGTCGCGAGGAAAACATACGGCAGGAGCAGGCTCGCCACCTAAATCGCGCGGCGGGCCTCGATAGCGCGGCCAAGCGTAAGCTCGTCGGCATACTCCAAGTCGCCGCCCACGGGAAGGCCGCTTGCCAGACGCGACACCTCGACGCCCAACGGCTTGATGGTGCGGGCGAGATAGCTCGCCGTGGTCTCGCCCTCAATATTGGGGTTGGTGGCGATGATGACCTCGTGGATGTCCTCGTGACCCAAGCGCGCCAGCAACTCGCGAATATGCAGCTGCTCGGGACCGATCTTGTCCATGGGGCTGATCACGCCACCCAGCACATGGTACAGGCCGTGATAGCTGCCCGTGCGCTCGATCGCCTGGACATCGCGGGGCTCGCCCACCACGCAAATGCGGGTAGTGTCACGCATCGAGTCCTGGCAGATGGAGCACTCGTCGGCCGTGGCGTAGTTAAAACAACGGCTGCAAAAGTGCACCTCCTGCTTGACCTCCAGGATGGCCTCGGCCAGGCGGCGGGCCTCCTCGGCATCGGCCTCGAGCAGGTAGTAGGCGATGCGCTGGGCCGACTTGGGACCAATGCCCGGTAGACGGCCCAGCTCATCGAGCAGTTTTTGCAGACTGTGATTCGCACTCATATATATGCGCGTCTTAGAACGGCATGCCCGGGATGTTGAGGCCGCCGGTGATGGCGCCCATCTGCTTGTTGGCGAGCTCGTTGACGCCGCGGACGGCCTCGTTGACGGCAGCCATGATCATATCCTGCAGCATATCGACGTCCTCGGGATCGAGCGCATCGGGATCGATGGTGAGGTTGACGAGCTCCATCTCGCCGTTGACGGTCACCTTGACCATGCCACCACCGGCAGAGGCGTCGACGGTCTGGGACTTGAGGTTCTCCTGCGCGGCGGCAAGCTGCTCCTGCATCTTGCGGGCCTGCTTCATCATCTGCTGCATGTTCATACCAGCCATGATGGCTCCTTTACGTGCGGCCGCACGCCGAGCTGCAAGGGCAGCCGGAGCACGGCGGGACTTTCAAACTCAAAAATCGTACCACGGCGCGGGGCGAGAGAGCGGGGCGGACGTGTTACCTCAGTCGATATACATGTCCTCCAATACAAACCGCACTCAAAGATTATGCAAGGTCGAATTATGCAAGGTTGCATAATATCGCACACTCAATCTAGTAGAGCCGAATCCGGCATTTCATGTGCGCCACTAAATAGCTAAATGCCGAACCGCTGCTCGAGGCGGCGCACATGGCGGCAGGGTATAATTTGATTGCCATAGATAGTAATTTGGAGGTGCCCCATGAATGCCCCCAACGCGCTCCAAAACATCCGCTCAAAACACCCCGTTGCATATGTGGTTCTCTATCTCTTTGTCGGCTGGGCATTGCTGGTTGTCATCACCCATGCCATAGCTTTTGGAGCAGAACTGCTGATAGCCAGCTCGGACCAGCCCGTCGTCAAATGGGAGACGACCGATGAGTGCACCGACGGAACCCGAACCGTCTACTACAACAGCCCGTCCCTCTATCAAGAGTTCAAGGTCAAGATAAAGGACTTCAAGATTGTCGATGCCGAGCTAGGCGTTTATTTGGCAATCGGAGCAACCATTAACGCCGAGCAAGTCGAGTACACGAACAGCCATGCGACGTATCGTATCGACCTCAGCATCCTAGGCCGACCGTCACGCACCTGTCTGCTCAAATGCGACATACGCGGCACCACACTACACATGTCCGAAATACAGATGCGCCCGGACAAGGGGTCCTCTTCTTGAGCAGTATACCCGCCTGCGCAGCTACTCCACCGGCTTGAAGATGGTGGCCTGGCCAAAGACGCTGCGGATGAGGGCCTTGGCCTCGTCCTCGGTCTGCGGGATGCTCGGGGCTGCGCCCTGATGGCCGAAGGGGCTGCCGGCGCCGGGGTTGGACTCCCAAGGGGCAGCGGGGGCGTCCCCCTCTTTGGGGGCAGCTGCAGCGGACTTGGGCGCGGACGCCGCACCCGGCACGTCGAACGGAGGAAGATCGTCCCCGCTCGCATCGCCGGCAAAG
>UQRW01000069.1 GCA_900543515.1 uncultured Collinsella sp. | reverse complement strand
GGGGCTTGCCCGTATCGTAGGCAATGCGCCGAATGCTCGCCATCGAAATTTATCGGTGGCCCACTTCAGACTGTAATGGGGAGTTTTCGAATCCGCCCGGGGGCACCAGGGAATATGACGGCGTCGCGTGAGCGGCGCCGTTTTTGGTTAGTGGGGGCCGACGGCAGATTCGGGCCGTCGACGCTCGCGTCACCAATCGCGTCATTCGAATCGGCGCTGGGAATTCAGTGCTTTTCCTCATGCAAGTATCTTCCATCTTGCGTCGCCGTCAGCCGTGAGCGGTCGATTTTTACCGATAAACGGCAAATTAATTCAGAAAAAATCAGGTAATTTCAAGAATGGTCAAACTTGATTAACAGCAAAACCACAAGGTAGATGGCTTTATACGGTGAAAAACTCTGACACAATGAGAAAAAGAGTGAAAAATACTGATTGAAAATGAACTTATGTGGCAGTAATCTACATGTCACAGGGTAAGCCCCGGCGCGCAGGCGGCGGCCCTTATCGAATTACGGATATAGATCAGGTGCTCGAACGGGCAGAAACGATCAAGGACGAAGGTAAAGGACGTAGAAGCATGAAGCTTGCAACTCGTATCAACTCCTATTTTCGCGATGGCGACAAGAATCTTGATCGCGTGTTCGCGGAGTTCCAGAGCGTGGGCCTCACGCACGTCGACCTCAACTACCCCGAGCACTGCACAGGTGTCATGGCTGAGGACATGGCCGCCAAGCTCGCAGCTCACGACCTGCAGCTGAACGGCTGCGCGCTGCGCTTCCGCAACGCCTTCCTCAACGGTGACCTGGGCAATGCCGATGATGCCCTTGCCGCGGAAGCCCTTGAGCTCTGCTACGAGGCGTGCGACTACTGCCGCACTGCCGGTGGCAACACGGTGACCATCTGGCTCGGCCACGACGGCTTTGACTACAGCTTCCAGATCGCCTACGCTCGCGTCTTCGACCAGCTCGTAGCCGCATTCCAGAAGGTTTGCGACTACGCGCCCGACCTCAAGATCTCGATTGAGTACAAACCCTACGAGGAGCGCGCGTACGCGTTCATCGACTCCATGGGTATGACCGGCATGATTCTCAACGCTGCAGACCGCCCGAACCTGGGCGTCACGCTGGATTACTGCCACATGCTCATGAAGCACGAGAACCCTGCCATGGCCGCCGACCTGTTCGGCCGCGAGGGCAAGCTCTACGGCATTCACCTAAACGACGGCAACGGTCGCTTCGACGATGGCCTTATGATTGGTACGTCCACGCCGGTGAAGACCCTCGAGTTCCTCTACTACGTGAAGAAGCACGGTTACGACAGCGCAATCTACTTCGACACGTTCCCGGTCATCGAGCCCGCTGCCGGCGAGGCTGCACAGAACGACCAGATGATCCATCTGCTCAACGACGCCATCGAGGCCGTAAGCATGGAGAAGATCCAATCCGTTATCGATGCAAACGACGCGATTAAGGCAGCCGAGCTTGTCCGCGAGCTCTTCTGCGCAATGGGGAGGTAACCAATGAAACGCGACTGGAACGCGATGGCTCAGGGGATTCTGGACGCCGTCGGTGGTCCCGAGAACATCTCGGGCATGACGCACTGCGCGACGCGCCTGCGCCTCAATCTCAAAGACGACGCGGCTTGCGACGACGCTGCGGTCAAAGAAGTCGAAGGCGTTGTGAACACGCTGAACAAGGCCGGTCAGTACCAGGTTCTCATCGGCACTGAGGTCCCGAAGCTGTACGAGAAGTTTGAGCCGCTGGTCAAGGGTTCGGGCGTGGAAATCTCCGCTGCTACCAAGGACGAGGGCGAGAGCATCGTCAGCCAGGTCTTCTCCGCGATCTCCGGCATCTTTGCCCCGCTGCTGCCCGCCATGGCCGGCTCCGGTATCCTGCGCGGCTTCGTTATCCTGGCCGCCCAGCTCGGCATCATCGCTGAGGGCACGGGTACCTACACCATCCTGTACACCCTGGCCATGAGCGTGTTCTACTTCCTGCCCGTGCTGCTCGGCTTCTCCGCCGGCAAGCGCTTCGGCGCGAGCCCGTACCTGTCGGCGCTGCTCGGCGCGTGCCTGCTCTACCCGGACTTCATCGCCCTCATGGGCGACGCGGGCAACGGCGCCATGACGGACTTCTTCGGCATCCCCGTGGTTCTCTTGAACTACAACTCCACGGTTATCCCTGCCATCTTGTCTGTCTGGGTCTACTCGTACCTGTACAAGTGGCTCGATGAGCACGTTTCCGAGATGCTCAAGCTCGTCGTGCTGCCCGCCATCTCCCTGATCGTTATGGTTCCGCTCACCATGCTCGTCATCGGTCCCCTGGGCGTCTACGCTGGTGAGGCCATCGCCTTCGTGGTCAACTGGCTGATCGAGCGCAGCTCCGTGTTCGCCGGCGTGCTGGTTGGCGGCGGCTGGTCCGTGCTGGTGTCCATGGGCATCCACTGGGCCGTGAACCCCATCATGATCAACAACATCGCTCAGAACGGCTTCGACTACATCTGCCCCTTCACCTTCGCCTGCAACTTCGCCGTTATCGGCTGCGCCTTCGGCGTGTTCCTCAAGGCCCGCGACCAGAAGCTCAAGAGCTTCGCGATGACCGGTGTCGTATCGATCGCCCTGTCCGCCATCATCGAGCCCACGCTGTTCGGTATGCTCGTGAAGAACAAGAAGGTCTGGCTTGCGCAGATCATCGGCGGTGCCGTCGGCGGCGCGTTCCTCGGTATCATGAAGGTCGTCACCACTGCGTTCACCTTCGGTTCCGTCACTACGTTCCCGGCTTTCGTGAGTTCCGACCCCATGAACTTCGCTTGGGCTATGGTCGGCATGCTCATTTCCGCCGTCGTGGCCGGTGTTCTTGCCTTCGCCTTCACCGGCAAGGAGGATCAGTTCGCCTAAGAGCCCCGGATGCGCCGCCTCTCCTAGGGTCGTTCTCTTCGCTTGAAGAGCGTCGCGCTTACGCGAGGTGTGTCAACCTCGTTCAAATTGTGAACGAGAGGGTAGGTCAATCGATTAAGCGGTCGTCATCGCAACAGGTGGCGGCCGCTATTCTGCTTGTGCGTTACACTTTTCGAAAAGAAATGAACGAGCGTGAAGCAGAGTGGTTTGGAGAGGTTCCCAATATGATTCCGTATGAGCGCCAGGAGCGAATTGTAGAGTGCCTGCAGAAGTCGGGCCTCGCGAGGATTTCCGAGCTGCAGGAGGAGCTGCCGGGCGTCTCTATTTCGACGCTACGTCGCGACCTCAAGGAGCTGGAGGCGCTTGGCAAGGTTGAGCATCTTTCGGGCGGCGCGGTGAGGCTCCTCTCGGCTGTCCACGAGGTGAGTATCTCGACGCGTTCGGGCCTACACGGGAGTGAGAAGGAACAGATTGCCCAAGTCGCCTTGCGTTTTGTTGAGGACGGGGACACGCTCTACTTGGACTCGGGTTCCACCTGCACGGCGCTGCTGCGTCTGCTGCTCGACCGCGACGTGACAATTTACACGACGGATGCCTCGGCGTGCCTGATTAAGAGCGAGACGCGCGCCCAGCTCATCGTGGTGGGTGGCGAGTTCAACTATGTGAACTCCTCGTTCTGCGGTTCTATGACCGAATCGATCCTGCGCGATCTGTACTTCGATAAGGCGTTTATCGGGACCAACGCGATTGACGAGGACCGCGGCGTCATGACGCCCTCCTACGTTGAGGCGGCGAAGAAGCGCATCGTGCGCGAGAATTCGAATAAGGCGTACGTGCTGTGCGACAGCTCGAAGTTCCATCAGTTCTCGAATGTTCGCGCGTTTGGGTTCGATGGTGTGTCGATTATCGCGGAGTCCTATGACGAGAAGATCGCCCAGTGCGCGCGCCTGATCACGCCTGGAGCGTAGGGGGTCCGGGCTCAGGTCTGCGGATTGCGGCCCCTGGCTGCTGCTGTCCGCGTAGCGGGATTTCTTCCTAGGGAATACGACAGCGTTTCGTGGTGCGGGCTCCTGCATGATACCAGCTAGATAGGCAAATATGGCAACGTTGTGAATCTGGAAAAGCCTGCAGGTTAACAACGTGGTTAAACGATTAATCAGCCAGACTGTAGATAAAGGTTAAACGATTAATTACCACCGAGTAGATAATCACCGAGCAGATAAGGAGTTCACTATGCTGCTCTGCCCCAGTCTCATGTGCGCCGACTACGGCAATCTGCGTGCGACCGTCGAGGATCTCGACGCCGCCGGCATCGACATCTTCCATTGCGACGTGATGGACGGCAGTTTCGTTCCCAATTTCGCCATGGGTCTCGAAGACATCAAGGCCGTGCGAGCTGCCACCAACAAGCTCGTCGACGTGCACCTTATGGTCGAGAATCCTGCCAGCAAGGTTGAACTTTTCGCCTCCGCCGGCGCGGACATCATCTATATCCATCCGGAGTCCGAGCGTTACGTGGTCAAGACACTCGCCGCGATTAAGTCCCTCGGCAAGAGCGCCGGTATCGCCGTGAACCCCGACACCTCTATCTCCGAGATCGAGGAGATGTTGAACCTCTGCGATTACGTGATGGTCATGACGGTGAATCCGGGTTTTGCCGGTCAGAGCTTTATCGAGTTCACGAACGACAAGGTGCGTCGCCTTGCCGCGCTGAAGGAGCGCTTTGGCTTCAAGCTCATGATCGACGGCGCCTGCTCGCCCGAGCGCGTGCGCGACCTGTCCGCCATTGGCGCGGACGGATTTATCCTGGGCACCAGTGCGCTGTTTGGCAAGGACGCTGGTTACGAGGAGTGTCTGCGCCGTTTGCGCGCCGGCGAGGTGTATTAGAAGCGGAACGGCGAATTAGGACGGATTGAGCGCGCGGCATGCGCGAATGGTTCTTATGGAAAGGGGTCTCTTTTGAAGATCGGTATTGGAAACGACCACGTCGCAGTCGAGTACAAGGAAGCCATCACGGCGTATATCCAGGAGAAGTACGGCTACGAAGTCGTGAACTTCGGTACGGACAGCACCGAGCGCTTTGACTATCCCATCGCGGGTGAGGCCGTGGCGGACGCTGTCATGTCCGGCGAGGTTGATCGCGGTATCGTTATCTGCGGTACGGGTGTGGGCATCTCGCTTGCCGCCAACAAGGTGCGCGGTATCCGTTGCTGCACCTGCTCTGAGCCGTATTCCGCTCGCCTGTCGCGCGAGCACAACAACACCAACATGCTCGCATTTGGTGCTCGTGTGGTAGGCATCGAGCTGGCCAAAATGATTGTCGACGCCTGGCTCACCGGCGAGTTCGAGGGCGGCCGTCACCAGCGACGCATCGATATGATTCGCCAGATCGAGGCTCGTCAGCTCGTACGTGCGGAGGAAGCACGCGGCTGGTAGCGGAAAAGCCCGTCACCCGTGTGGTGGCGGGCTTTTTGCATGTCGCGCGTGGGATAGAGCACATGCGAGAGAAAAACGCGGCTATTCGCTGCCCGCTGTCTAGCTGCTCGCGCGTTGCACGAGCTTAACGGGGACAAGCGTCTCCATCTCGGGCTCTTCGCCGCGCAGCAGGGCGAGCAGGGCCTGACATCCCTCGTGCGCGAGGCGCTCGGGGAAGCGGCGGATGGTGCTGATTTGCGGCGTCGGAAGCTGCGCGTAAACGGAATCGTCGAAGCCGATGAGACGGACGTCTTCGGGTACGCGCTTGCCGGCGGCAACGAGCGCACGCAGCGCGCCCACGGCTGCGTGGTCGCTATGGGCGAAGACGCCGTCGACGGGGTAGCCCGTGGAGAGGAAGTCGGTCACGAGCTCTTCCGACTCGATGATGCTCGGCTGCTTACCCGAGACAAACAGCTGGTAGTCGCGGCGTAGCGGCATTCCGTGCGCGGCGAGCGCCCGCTCGTAGCCCATCTGGCGCTCGTTGCCGGGGTAGTTGGCGGTAAAACTCGAGATGCTCAGGATGTCCTTGCAGCCGCGCTCGATGAGGTGCTCGGTCGCCATGTAGCCACCGCCGATGTTGTCGGAGCCCACGTGTGGGAAACCGAGGTCGTTTTCGGGCGCACGGTCGATGCAGACCACGGGGATTCCGTGGGGGACGAACTCGCCGTCGAGCCTGCGCAGGCCGGAGATACAGATGATACCGTCGGCCTGCTTGCTTGCCAGCGTGCGGAAGTAGTCACGCTCGCGGGCGGGGTCATTGGCGCTGTTGCAAACAAAGACCGAGTAGTCCTCGGTTGCCAGCTCGCGCTCCACATGCAGGGCGATCTTGGAAAAGAAGTCGTTGGAGATGTCCGGCACGATCATGCCGATGGTCCGGGACTGGGCCATACGGAGGCTCTTCGCCGCCATGTTCGTGACGTAGCCGTATTCCTTTAGGGCGGCTTCCACGCGTTTGCGGGTGTCTTCGGAAAAACGGCCGCTGCCGTTGATGACGTGGGAGACCGTGGCGACGGATACGCCGGCCGCGACGGCAATCTGGCGCATGGATGGGCGCTTGCCTGGTGTGGGCATGGGGCCTCCTGCTGCTTTCGGGTGGTTAACAGATTAACCGAGATTGTAGCGCATGCGCGATGCCGTAATGGGTCGCTTCGAAGTCGTTTTGTCGCGCTCGGTCTGCACCTTGGATAAGAAGGAGTTCGTCGAGCACTCCGATCCGGAGCGCACGCGCGCCAACATCCCGCTGTTCCAGCAGGGCATCATGATACAGCAGCTCAACTCCGAGAAGCTCGTGGTCGAGACCATGGTGAAGTTCTGCGGCTAGTAATTACTGCATTACATATTCTGTTGTCACCTGGGAGGCTCGCTTTTGCGGGCCTCTTTGCGTTGCTAAGGGGCCATGGTCTGTCGATAAATAAAGCGCCCGCTTGCGGGGGAGCAAGCGGGCGCCGTTGAGCGAATATGTTTGCGGCCCTAGCCGCTGCGGGTGATGGGTCCTCGACTAGTTAGTCGTGCCGGAATCGTCGCCCGAATCGGAGCCAGAAAGCGAAACCGTCAACGTGATCGTGCTGTCGGTGGACTGCTTGCCGGTGGGGGAGACGCCCGTGACGGTGGCGTTTTCGTTGCCGCTCACGGGGTTGCCGTTCTGGTCGCAGAACGCGATGTTGTAGAAGCCGGCATTGTTGAGCGCGGTGACGGCGGCAGAGATGCTCTTACCGTACAGATTGCCCGGAACGCTCGCCTTGCCGGACTTCTTGGCAATGACGACGGTAATCGTGGCGCCGGGCTTCTGCTTGCCGCTGGGGTTCCAGCTAATCACCGTGCCCTCGGTAACCGAGTCGTTCTCCTGATAACTCACGTTAACGCCAAAGCCGGCCATGTCGAGCGCATTGCGCGCCTGGGACTCGGTCATGTCAGTCAGATCGGGAACAGAGGTGGTATCCGGGCCGCTCGAGACCTTGTACGAGATGGTCGTGCCCTTCTCGACTTCTTTGCCGGCATCGGTGCCCTGCTCAAAGACCTGGCCTTCCTCGGCTTCGTTGGCTTCCTCGGAAGCGCTGCCCTTAAGGCCAACGCTTGCCAGCGCTGCCTCGGCCTGGTCCTTGGTCAGGCCAACGAGCTGCGGAACCTCAACCTTCTCGGAGGGCTTGGGGCCCTTGGAGACCACCAGGTTCACGCGCGTGCCCTTGGGCTTCTTGGCGTTGCCGTTGGGGGTCTGCTCGGCAACCTTGCCCTCGTCGACGTCGTCGTTGTAGCTCTGGTCGACGGTGCCGACCTCCAGGCCGGCTTCCTTGATCAGCTCGACGGCAGTCTGCTGGTCCTTGCCCAGCACAT
>UQRW01000068.1 GCA_900543515.1 uncultured Collinsella sp. | reverse complement strand
GCGCCCCCGTTTTCTTGGCATTGCGATTGTTTGCCTCCTGTTTTTACGCCGCTTCGTCGAACTGCGAGTTGTACAGGTCGGCGTAGAAGCCGCCCTGGGCGAGCAGCTCGTCGTGCGTGCCCTTCTCGACGATGTCGCCGTCGCGAATCACCAAGATCACGTCGGCGTTGCGGATCGTGGACAGGCGGTGCGCGATGACAAAGCTCGTGCGGCCCTGCATCAGCGCATCCATGGCGCGCTGGATGAGCTCCTCGGTGCGGGTATCGACGTTGGAGGTCGCCTCGTCCAGAATCAGCGCCGGACGGTCGGCCAAAATGGCGCGGGCGATGGTCACGAGCTGGCGCTGACCCTGCGACAGGTTAGTGCCCTCCTCGTTGATCATAAAATCGTAGCCACCGGCGAGCGTATGGATAAAGTGATCACAGCGCGCTGCGCGTGCAGCGGCTTCGACCTCGGCGTCGGTCGCATCGGGGCGTCCGTAGCGGATGTTCTCGCGGATGGTGCCGTTAAACAGCCAGGTGTCCTGCAGCACCATGGCAAACTCGCCGCGCAGCGCCGCGCGGTCCCAGTCGCGCACGTCGACGCCCTCGACGCGCAGCGAACCGCCGTCCACGTCGTAAAAGCGCTGCAGCAGCTTAATGAGCGTGGTCTTGCCGGCGCCGGTGGGGCCGACGATGGCAATGGTTTGGCCGGGCTGCGCCTCGCAGCTAAAGTCGTGGATGATGGTCTTGTCGGGCGTGTAGCCAAACTTGACGTGGTCGAACTCCACGTGGCCAGGGCGCTTCTCGGGAATCTGCGCGTCGGCCTTCTGCTCCTCCTCGGGCGCGGCTAGGAACTCAAAGACGCGCTCGGTGGCGGCTGCCATCGACTGCATCGTGTTGCTCACGTTGCCCAGTTGCTGCACGGGCTGCGTAAAGTTGCGAACGTACTGGATAAAGCTCTGGATGTCGCCGGGCGTGGCATTGCCGGTCAGCGCGAGCTGCGCGCCCACCACGACGACGCCCACGTAGCCCATGTTGCCCACCAAGCTCATAAGCGGCATCATCAGGCCCGACAGGAACTGCGAGCGCCAGCCACTAATAAAGAGGCGGTCGTTTTGACGGTCGAACTCCTCGATTGAGGCCTCGGCGCGGTCGAACACTTGAATGACGTTCTGGCCGGCAAAGTCCTCCTCGATGATGCCGTTGACGGTGCCCAGGACCTGCTGCTGCTCGCGGAAGTACGGCTGCGAGAAGTGAATCATCACCATCAAGATAATTGCGGCTGCCGGTAGCGTGAGCACGGTGACGCCGGTGAGCGGCAGGCTGATCGAGAGCATCATGATGAGCACGCCGATAATCTGCGTGACCGACGTGATAAGCTGCGTCACGCTCTGGTTGAGCGACTGACCCAGCGTATCGACGTCGTTGGTGATGCGGCTGAGTACGTCTCCCTTGCTGTGGCCGTTGAAGTAACTCATCGGCACGACGGCAATCTTGGCGGCGATTTCCTTGCGCATGCGGTAGCAGATCTTTTGCGTGACGCCGGTCATGAGCCAGCCCTGGACCAGGCTGCAGACAGAGCTTGCCAGATACAGGCAGAGCAAAAAGCCGAGCGTCTTGGCGATCCAGTTAAAGTCGACATCGCCGGTGCCGTTGACCTTGGCAACCAGGCCCTCGAACAGCTTGGTCGTAACCTGACCGAGCACCTTGGGTCCTACAATATTAAAGATGACCGAGCACACGGCAAAGGCGACGGCGGCAAACACGGCAATCTTGTGCTGGCCGATATAGCCGAGCAGCTGCCTCATGGTGCCCTTAAAGTCCTTGGCCTTTTCGCCGCGACGCATGCCGCCCATGCGGCCCATGGGTCCACGCTGACGGGTGGGCTTGGGAATCTGAGTCTTGGTCTCGTCTGCCATTAGCGCTCGCCTCCTTCCATGACGGCTGCAATTTCTTCTTGGGTAAGCCCCAACTCCTCGGCGGAAAGCTGCGACTGTGCGATCTCCAGGTACGCCGGGCAGCTGCGCAGCAGCTCCTCGTGCGTACCGGTGCCCACCACGTGGCCGTCGTCGAGCACGATGATCTGGTCGGCGTGCATGATGGTTGCGATGCGCTGGGCCACGACCACGAGCGCGGCGTCGGTAACGTTTTTGGCAAGCTCTTCGCGCAGGCGCGCGTCGGTCTTGTAGTCGAGGGCGCTAAACGAATCATCGAAAACCACGACCTCGGGCTTTTTGGTCAGGGCGCGGGCGATGGCCAGGCGCTGGCGCTGACCACCCGAAACATTGGAGCCGCCCTGGCTGATGGGGGAGTCGTAGCCGCCCTCGCGCTCGGCGATAAAGTCCTCGGCCTGTGAGATGCGCGCGGCTTGGCGCATGTCATCATCGCTTACCATGTCGCCCGCAAACTTGAGGTTGCTCTCAACGGTGCCCGAGAACAGACGACCCTGCTGCGGAATATAACCGATGCGGCGGCGCAGCTCGGAAAGGGTCATGTCGCGCACGTCGATGCCGTCGAGCGAAATGCTGCCGCCCGTGACGTCGTACAGGCGCGGAATCAACTGCACGAGCGTGGACTTGCCCGAGCCCGTGGAGCCAATGATGCCGAGCATCTGACCGGCATGCGTGGTGAAGTTCACGCCGCTGATGACGTCGGCACGGGCATCGGGATACTGGAAGCTCACGTCGCGGAAGGTGAGCTCACCGCGCGGCGCGCTGGCCGCGGGCAGTTTGGGCGAGACAGGGTCGTTGATGCTCGTGGGGCAGGTGATGACCTCTTCCACGCGCTCGGCTGCGACCTCGGCACGGGGCAGAATGACCGACACCATGGTGAGGATCATAAACGCCATGACGATCTGCATGGTGTAGGAGATAAACGCCATCATGTTGCCGACCTGCATCACGCCGTCGGATACGCCCTGCGCGCCAAACCAGACGATAAGTACGGTGATGCAGTTCATGACGAGCATCATGAGCGGCATCATAAAGCTCATGGCGCGGTTGGTGTAGAGCTGCGTGGTCATCAGGTCGAGCGACGCCTTGTCAAAGCGCTCGAGCTCATGTTCCTCGCGGTTGAACGAGCGGATGGGCATAAGGCCGTCGAGCAGCTCGCGGGCGGTAAGGTTCACGCGGTCCACAAAGCTCTGCATCTTTTTGAACTTGGGCATGGTGAGGCCCATGAGCACGCCGACGACGGCCGAAACCGCGATGATGGCCACAGCGATGGTCCACTCCAGGCCGGTATGGTTGGCCAGGACGCGCATGACGGCGACGATGCCCATGACGGGAGCCATCAGGCACATGCGGATAAACAGGGTTGCGGCCATCTGAATCTGCTGAATGTCGTTGGTGCAGCGGGTGATGAGCGAGGCCTGGCTAAACTTGCCCACCTCGGCCGGCGAGAAGTGCATAACCTTGTTGAAGGTCTCGCGGCGCAGGTCGCGGGCGATGGAGCAGGCGGTGCGCGAAGCCACGGCGCCGGTCAGGATGGTGGCGACGAGCGACACCAGACACAGACCAAACATCGTGGTCGCCATGCGGCCCAGGTAGGCGTTCTGCACGTCAGCGGGGTCGATGCCCTGTGCCTTGTACTCGTCCTGCACGTAGCTCACGGCGCGCTGGGTGACGATGGAGCCCGACATGGAGCCCATTTTGTCAGCCATATCGTTGGCGCCCTCGACGAGCTTGCCCTGGTCGATTAGGCCGCCTTCAACGCCTAGACGCAGGCTCTTCATGGTGATCTTACCGCCATCGGCATTAATCTGCTTTTGCATGCTCTGCGCGGCTGCGGCCTTCTGCTGCATCTCGGCGAGCTGCTCGGGCGTCATCGCTGCCATCTGCTCGGGGGTGGGCATGGCCTGAGCGGCGCCGCCATCGCTTGCCTCGGTGGATGCGCCGGTCATGTCGCCCATGGAGTCGGCGTCAATGCCCTGGTTGAAGGCGAGCACGACGGTCTCAGGCAGGCTCATGATGTCGGCAATCTTGTCGCCGTCGCCGCGCTCCTCCTCGGTGCCCTTGTACGTTCGAATGCCGTTATTGTCCGCCTTACTAAACACGGCCTCCACAGCTTTGGCGTCCTTGGCGCTCATAAAGAGTTCGAGGTCGTCGAGCGATTCGGCGCGAATGGTGTCGGGCACGGGCGAGGCGATGCCGCCTTGCTGCACGCCCACGTCGACGATGTCGCTCATATAGGTAGGCAGCGCCAGATCGGCGTTGCAGCTGATTACGATAAGTACGATAGCTGCGAGCAGTGCCAGGACATGCTTTTTAAAGAGCTTGAGAATCCTCACTCGGCATCTCTCCTTTCTTGATTGTGGTCGATAATTTCGTTGGCACGCCTTAGAAGACGCACCATCTCTTGGGTATCTGTTTCGCCGAGCTGTTCGAGGAAAGCCGCGGTGCGGTCCTCGAATTCCCGGCGTTTGATTTCGAGATCCTGGAATCCCTTGTCGGTCACTATGACGTGTACGCGACGACGGTCGGTCTTTGAGTGCTCACGCTCAACCCAGCCCTTGGCTTCGAGAGCGCGTAGGATATTGGCAATGCGGGCGTTCGAGACCCAGGCGCGATCAGCGAGTTCGCTCGGCGTGAGCGAACCGCCAGCGAGCATAAGGGCGCGCATGACAGCCATCTCGCCGCTGAGAGCTTTGTCCACAAAGCGCGAAACGCGCTGGTGAATGCCGCCAAACTCGGTAAGGAGCTGACTCCCAAGCTCATGGAAATCGGTATCTTCCACCGAAAACCCCTAACACTAGAAACTATTTTCGGTGAAAGATGATACCCCTGCACGCGCGCCCTATACGGTAGATTTTGGGACATGCCTAGAAAACTACCTTTAGGCGACCTCCGTACACCGTCGGTGCCAGTAAAGTTTGGGGCAGATCGTTAGGCATGTCCCAAAGCCTACTCAGAGGCACTTTACCCTGCTAAAGCTGGCATAACAGCTAGAGCGAACGTCGTACAAAGGCAAGGAAAAATAACATACAAATCGGTGAACGGTAGTTGTTCGCGCTCGCATTTCCTGCGGGTTTGTAAAAAACGCCCTTATGATATAAAAAAAGAAACATATAACAGCCCAGATGGAGAGGGTCGCTATGTTATCCTTCTCAGACAGGTGAAATCTTGGGTTTTGGGTTGTAGTTCCAAGGTGGACAAACGTTTTCTCTGCACCAGCGTGTGGTGAAGAACGGAAGAAGCCGGTAGTGCAAGCCGAACATTCAAGAATTCAATAAGCAGCGGTGTGAGAGAGCGCCGCATTACACGTAACTAGGAGCGTGGTTACACAATGCAGGAGGCATGGGAAGGCTTCAAGGAAGGCATCTGGACGGGAGAAGTTGACGTCCGAGACTTCATCCAGAAGAACTACACCCCCTACGAGGGCGACGAGTCGTTCCTCGTCGGTCCGACCGAGCGTACCAAGGAGCTGTGGGGCGAGGTTCTCGACCTGCTGCTTAAGGAGCGCGAGCAGGGCGGTGTCCTCGATATGGACACCAAGATCGTCACGGGTATCGTGAGCCACCCCGCTGGCTACATCGATAACGCCCACCGCGAGAAGGAGACCATCGTCGGTCTCCAGACTGACAAGCCGCTCAAGCGCGCGCTGCACGTCAACGGTGGTATCCGCATCGCTTGCCAGGCTGCCAGCCAGCACGGCTATAAGGTCGACGAGAACGTTGTCGAGCGCTACACCTTCGAGCGTAAGACCCACAACGCTGGCGTCTTCGATGTTTACACCCCCGAGATGCGTGCTTGCCGCTCGGCTCACATCATCACCGGTCTGCCCGATGGCTATGGCCGCGGCCGCATCATCGGCGACTACCGTCGTGTTGCCCTGTACGGCGTCGACTACCTGATCAAGGACAAGGAGGCCCAGAAGGCTTCCACCCCGACGGTCATGACCGCCGACAACATCCGTGATCGCGAGGAGCTGCAGGAGCAGATCCGCGCCCTCGGCGAGCTCAAGATGATGGCCGAGACCTATGGTTTCGATATTTCCAACCCTGCTACCAACACGCAGGAGGCCATCCAGTGGATGTACTTCGCCTACCTTGCTGCCGTCAAGGAGCAGAACGGCGCCGCTATGTCCATCGGCCGTACCTCTACGTTCATCGACATCTATGCTGAGCGCGACCTTGCCAACGGTACCTTCACCGAGGAGCAGATCCAGGAGTTCGTGGATCACTTCATCATGAAGCTCCGCATGGTCAAGTTTGCCCGTACCCCCGAGTACCAGGCCCTGTTCACCGGCGACCCGCAGTGGGTCACCGAGTCCATCGGCGGCATGGGTGTTGACGGCCGTACGCTCGTTACCAAGATGAGCTACCGCTACCTGCACACGCTCGAGAACATGGGCACCAGCCCCGAGCCCAACATGACCGTTCTGTGGTCGACCCGTCTGCCCGAGAACTTCAAGAAGTTCTGCGCCAAGACTTCTGTCGCCAGCTCCTCGATCCAGTACGAGAACGACGACCTCATGCGCGTTTACCACGGCGACGACTACGGCATCGCCTGCTGCGTGTCCTCCATGCGCATTGGCAAGGAGATGCAGTTCTTCGGCGCCCGTGCCAACCTGGCCAAGTGCCTGCTGTACGCACTCAACGGCGGTGTTGACGAGGTCTCCAAGAAGCAGGTCGGCCCCAAGTATCGCGCCGTCGAGGGCGATACGCTCGATTACGACGACGTTGTGGCCAAGTACAACGACATGATGAAGTGGCTCGCTGGCGTGTACGTCAACTCGCTGAACATCATTCACTACATGCACGACAAGTACTGCTACGAGCGCATCCAGATGGCTCTGCACGACAAGCACGTGCACCGCTGGTTCGCTACGGGCATCGCTGGCCTTTCCGTCGTGGCTGACTCCCTGTCCGCCATCAAGTACGCCAAGGTCCACCCCGTCCGCGACGAGAACGGCATCATCGTCGACTTCGAGACCGAGGGTGAGTTCCCCAAGTACGGTAACGACGACGACCGCGTCGACCAGATCGCTCACGACGTTGTGCACCAGTTCATGGAGTACATCCGCATGAACGACACCTACCGCAACTCCGTGCCCACGACCTCGGTTCTGACCATTACCTCCAACGTCGTGTACGGTAAGAAGACCGGCTCCACGCCCGACGGCCGCAAGGCTGGCCAGCCGTTCGCCCCGGGTGCTAACCCCATGCACAAGCGCGATAGCCACGGCGCCATCGCTTCGCTGTCTTCGGTTTCCAAGCTCCCGTTCCGCGATGCTCAGGACGGCATCTCCAACACCTTCTCCATCATCCCGAGTGCGCTCGGCAAGGAGGACCAGGTGTTCTTTGGCGATATCGACCTTGATCAGCTGGGCGAGTAACTATTGTTAGTGCTATACTAACAATAACGATTACTGATTAGTGCGCCGGTTTCGGCCGGCGCCTATTAATCGAAGGAGACACATTATGAAGGTTTCTGAAGTTTCCGAGACCCAGGCCGATAACCTGGTCCACATGCTCGACGCTTACGCCGAGAAGGGTGGCCACCACCTGAACATCAACGTCTTCAACCGTGAGACGCTGCTCGACGCTCAGGCTCACCCCGAGAAGTACCCGCAGCTGACCATCCGCGTTTCCGGCTATGCCGTGAACTTCCACACGCTCACCAAGGAGCAGCAGGACGAGGTCATTTCGCGTACCTTCCACGACAAGTTCTAAAGGGTTCAACTCCTGTAGGATTACTGGGGCCGGTTTTGGGTTATTTCCCAAAACGTCCTCGGACATGCAAAGAGGCTCCGCTGCG
>UQRW01000067.1 GCA_900543515.1 uncultured Collinsella sp. | reverse complement strand
AGCAGGTGCGCACCGAGACCGCCCGCTGCCTGGGCTGCGGCGCCTCGATCGTCGATCCCAACAAGTGCATCGGCTGCGGCCTGTGCACCACCAAGTGCGCCTTCGACGCCATCCACCTCGATCGCGATCGCCCCGAGTGCTCCACCATGGTCAAATACGAGCAAAAGCTCCCCAGCCTGGGCAAGTACGCCTTGAAGCGCGCCATCAAAATCAAGTTTGGTCGCAAGTAATGAGGTTCCGCCGTTCTAACGAACGGCGGCACTGCCGACGCTGCGCGGCGCCCAAGCACCCCATCTTGCCCCTCAACTTCGGCGCCGCGGGCAAAAGCCCAGCGGACGCCTTGTTTCGGGGCAACCTGGGGCACCTGGATCGCCGCTCGCTGACGTTTGGCTGACATCGCATCAACCGTTGTTGAAAGGTTTCTACCTTGCATGAATTGGGAATCGTTTACCACATCATTCGCGATGTCGAGAATGTGGCGCGCGCTCATGGCGTGCGTCGCGTTTCGAGCGTGACGCTGCTGCTGGGCGAGGTCTCGGGCGTCGTTCCCAACTTGCTGCTCGACGCTTGGCGTTGGGCGGCGGATAAAAAGCCTATCACGCAGGGCGCGGAGCTTATCGTGGAGCCTGTCGAGGCCGTGACGCATTGCGAGGCGTGCGGCCGCGACTATGCGACCGTCGAGCACGGCAAGACCTGCCCTCATTGCGGCAGCGGCGAAACATACCTGCTGCAGGGCCAGGAGGTCATGATCAAGCAGATCGAGACCCCCGACGAGGACCCGGCAGGCGCTGCCCCCGATGGCCCTTCCGACGCTCCCGACGCCGTCGACGCCGCCAACCCCCTCCACATCGCCTAACTTGGTTGTTGGGGACGTTCTTAAACGACTAGTCGTTTAAGAACGTCCCCAATGACTACTTGCGCTAGAGCATAAGTCACGCTAATAGTCAAGTTATGTCTGTTTAAACAAAATAGCGGCAGTACAAGCGCATTCACGCTTGCCTAAAATCGATATTAATGAACAGCCTGTTTGTATCTGTAAAATGCATGGCTTGATGTGCGACGCCTTGGCGTGTAATAAGCCAAAAATCAGCAATGTAATGAACTTGTAACAAACCTAGACGCTTAAACAAATAAACCAACCTTTTGCGAATTTAGCTATAATTCCACAAACCAAACAGGTACACTTCCTTAATGTCGTGTAGGAAATACGTAGACAAAAAGGAGGTTATGTGATGGTAAGTATTGTTCTTGCTAGCCACGGGGACTTGGCTGCTGGAATCAAGCAGACGGGCTCGATGGTCTTTGGCGATCAGCCGTCTGTAGCCGTGGTCTCGCTCGAGCCGAGCATGGGCCCCGACGACTTCCGTGCCAAGGTCGAGGAAGCAATCGCTTCCTTCGAGGACCAGGAGCAGGTGCTCTTCCTCGTTGATCTGTGGGGCGGCACGCCGTTCAACCAGATCAGCGGGCTCATCGAGGGCCACGATTCCTGGGCTATCGTCACCGGTGTCAACCTGCCTATGCTCATCGAGGCATATTCGCAGCGCTTTGACGCAAAGAACACTGCACATGCGATCGCAAAACATCTCGTGACTGAGGCTAAGGCTGGCGTGCGCGTCAAGCCCGAGTCTCTGGAGCCCGAGGAGAAGAAGCCGGCTGCGGCCGCTGCTGCTCCTGCAGGCGCCATCCCTCCGGGAACGGTCATCGGCGATGGGCACATCAAGATCGCCCACGTCCGTATCGACACCCGTCTGCTTCATGGCCAGGTGGCCACCACGTGGACCAAGCAGATCAACCCCAACCGCATCATCGTGGTTTCCGACGGTGTTGCTCACGACGAGCTCCGCAAGACCATGATCGAGCAGGCTGCCCCTCCGGGAGTCCATGCCAACGTCGTGCCCATCAAGAAGATGGCCGAGGTCGTCAAGGACACGCGCTTTGGTGACACCAAGGCCATGCTGCTCTTCGAGAACCCGCAGGATCTGCTCAAGGCCATCGAGGCCGGCGTCGACATCAAAGAAGTCAACATCGGTTCCATGGCTCACTCCAAGGGCAAGGTCGTCGTCACCAACGCCGTCGCTATGGGCGATGACGACGTCAAGACTCTCGAGGCCCTCAAGGCCAAGGGCGTCAAGTTCGAGGTCCGCAAGGTTCCTTCGGATTCCTCCGAGGATCTCGACGCCATGTTGAAGAAAGCTAAGGCCGAACTGGCCGCTCAAGCATAGTAAAGGAGGGTCCGATACATGTCTGCAATCACTATTCTGCTTGTTGCGATTGTCGCGTTGCTTGCCGGTATGGAAGGCATTCTGGATGAGTTCCAGTTCCATCAGCCGCTCGTGGCATGCACGCTTATCGGTCTCGTAACCGGTCACCTTCAGGAGGGCATCCTCCTGGGCGGTTCGCTCCAGATGATGGCCCTTGGCTGGGCTAACGTCGGCGCCGCTGTCGCGCCTGACGCCGCTCTGGCCTCGGTCGCT
Organism: uncultured Collinsella sp.; assembly: GCA_900543515.1. Taxonomy (GTDB): domain Bacteria; phylum Actinomycetota; class Coriobacteriia; order Coriobacteriales; family Coriobacteriaceae; genus Collinsella. The sequence goes on along the minus strand of UQRW01000067.1, from coordinate 5,444 downwards.
TCTTCGATCATCATGGTGCTCGCCCTCAACGGCGGCGCCACCGATTCGGCCAAGGCCGTTACCGCCGCTATCGCCGTTGCCGTCCCGCTGTCGGTCGCTGGTCTGTTCCTGACCATGATCTGCCGTACCCTGGCTACCGCTATCGCTCACGCCATGGACGGTTGCGCCGAGAAGGGCGACTTCTCCGGCATCGAGCGCTGGCAGTACGCTGCTATCCTCATGCAGGGCCTTCGTATCGCCATCCCGGCAGTGCTTCTGTGCATCATCCCGGCCGAGGCTGTTACCAACGCGCTTAACGCTATGCCCGACTGGCTGTCCGGCGGCATGGCCGTCGGCGGCGGCATGGTCGCTTCCGTCGGTTACGCCATGGTCATCAACATGATGGCCACCAAGGAGACCTGGCCGTTCTTCGTCCTCGGCTTTGTCCTTGCTGCCATCCCTCAGCTCACGCTGATCGCCCTTGGTCTCATCGGCATCTCCCTTGCCCTCATCTACCTTGGCCTTAAGGATCTGGCCAAGCAGGGTGGCGGCATGGGCGGTGGCTCCGGCGACCCGCTCGGCGACATTCTGAACGATTACGAGTAGGAGGGGAGTGATACATATGGCAGAGAACAAGATTCAGCTCACCAAGGCTGACCGCAAGAAGGTTTGCTTCCGTCATCAGTTCCTTCAGGGCTCGTGGAACTACGAGCGTATGCAGAACGGCGGCTGGTGCTTCGCAATGATCCCTGCGATCAAGAAGCTCTACACCAGCAAGGATGACCAGATTGCCGCTCTTAAGCGCCACCTGGAGTTCTATAACACCCACCCCTATGTTTCCGCCCCCGTCATTGGCGTTACCCTCGCTCTCGAGGAGGAGCGCGCCAACGGTGCCCCGATTGACGACGTCGCCATCCAGGGCGTCAAGGTCGGTATGATGGGCCCGCTCGCCGGCGTCGGTGACCCCGTCTTCTGGTTCACCCTTCGCCCGATTCTGGGCGCTCTGGGCGCTTCCCTGGCCCTGTCCGGCAGCATCGCCGGTCCGCTGCTGTTCTTCTTCGCGTGGAACATCATCCGTTACGCCTTCCTGTGGTACACGCAGGAGTTTGGCTACAAGGTCGGCTCCTCCATCGCCAAGGACCTCTCCGGCGGTCTGATGGGCAAGGTCACCGAGGGTGCTTCCATCCTTGGTATGTTCATCATCGGCGCCCTGGTCGAGCGCTGGGTGTCCATCTCCTTCACCCCGGTCGTCTCCAAGGTCACGCAGTCTGCTGGCGCCTTTATCGACTGGGCTAACCTGCCCTCCGGTTCTGAGGGTGTCAAGGAAGCACTGACGATGTATAACTCCATCGGTGCTAACGCCCTTGATCAGGTGAAGGTCACCACGCTTCAGGCCAACCTCGATCAGCTCATCCCCGGCCTTGCCGCCGTGTGCCTGACCCTGCTGGTCTGCAAGCTCCTCAAGAAGAAGGTCAGCCCGATCGTCATCATCCTGGCTCTCTTCGCCGTCGGCATCATCGGTCGCTTCTGCGGCTTCATGTAAGCACGCTTCGGCTTAAGACCGAGAATTGCTAGGCAAGGGCTTTTGAGCCATTGAAACGGACCGCACCCGGTGGGTACACTGGATGCGGTCCGATTGTTTTATTTGGAGGGCGAGGTGCGCATGGCGCAATCTCAGAACAGCACGGTCGATCTGGCAACGCCGGCAACCTGCCTGATGGGGCTTACCAGCCACGGTAACGTGATGGTGGGCAATAAGGCGTTCGAGTATTACAACGAGCGCAATCCCGAGGATTATATTCAAATCCCGTGGGACGAGGTCGACTATATCGCCGCCGAGGTTTTGCGCGGCACCAAGAAGATCACGCGTTTTGCCATCTTCACCAAGGACAACGGTCACTTTACGTTTTCGACGCGCGACGACAAAGAGACGTTGCGCGCGGTCCGCAAGTACGTCGACGAGGATAAGCTTGTGCGTTCGCCCGACTTTATCGATGTGACGGCCAAGGGCGCCAAGAGCATCCCCTCCGTTATCAAAAACCTCTTCCACAAAGGTAACTAGCTCCTCATAAGTTGCGGTGAAATAGTTCCTAAATACGGCTTTAGATGCTTCAGACAGGAACTATTCCACCGCAACTTCGAAGTCTAGTCATGCGACGTATTGCGATGCAGTAAATCTGCTACACTAGTACAACATGCCTCCGTAGCTCAGGGGATAGAGCACCGCTCTCCTAAAGCGGGTGTCGACGGTTCGAATCCGCCCGGGGGCACCAGGGAATATGACGGCGTCGCGGGAGCGGCGCCGTTTCTGGTTTGCGGGGGCCGCCGGCGGATTCGGGCCGTCGACACCCGCGTCACCAATTGCGTCTAGAGCCCTCCGGTAGAGTGTCCAGGCCCTAAAGCCCAGTTGATGCTACGGGGTTTAGAGGCGGACTGAAGCAAGGGGAAGACATGTCCGCTCGGGGTGATAGACTAACGCTGTGGTAAATACAGGACAGTTTGACCGTTTTTCAACCAAGATAGGCGTCCCATGCAACTAAATGCAGCTGATATAGCGCAAAAGAGAATTGACCTCGGCCTCACCCAAAAGGAGTTCGCCGCCGCCCTTGGTATGGGCTCGTCTGGCGAACGCACCGTTCGGCGCTGGGAGTCTGGGGATACTAGTCCAACGGCGGCTGAATGCGCCTTTATCGCATCGCTCGATGCGGGGGCTCCATTTGACCAAGGGGAGCGCAGCGACGCGCCTTTTACCTTCTGCGATCTCTTCGCGGGCATCGGCGGTATACGAATGCCGTTCCAAGAGCTTGGCGGTAGGTGCGTCTTCTCTTGCGAGTGGGATAAGTTCGCCCAGAAAACCTACCGGATGAACTATGGAGAGACCCCGGCGGGCGACATCCGTCAGGTCGCATCAAACGATATACCGGACTTCGATGTCCTGCTCGCAGGCTTTCCTTGTCAGCCATTCTCCCTTGCAGGTGTTTCGAAGAAGCAATCTTTGGGGAGACCCACCGGCTTTGAGGATAAAACGCAGGGAACCCTCTTTTTCGAGGTCGCTCGCATCATACGCGACAAGCGCCCGAAGGCCTTCTTGCTTGAGAACGTTAAGAACCTTACGAGTCACGACGGCGGGAAGACCTTCAAGGTCATACGACAGACGCTTGAGGAGGACCTTGGATACCATATTTTCTGGAAAGTGCTTGATTCAAAAAACTGGACGTGCCAGCACAGGGAGCGCATCTACATCGTGGGGTTCAGGGAGGAAGTTCCCTTCTCGTGGGATGACCTTGAGGTGCCGGGACCGGGACATACGCTAGGGGAAATCCTCGAAGAGCAACCAAACGAACGCTACACCATTTCGGATAAGCTATGGGCCTATCTGCGCGCCTATCGCGAAAAGCATGAGGCGGCGGGCCACGGCTTTGGATACTCGATGGTCGGCCCAGAGGACACGACAAGGACGCTTTCCGCCCGGTACCACAAGGATGGCAGCGAGATTCTGGTCGGGCAGGAAGGAAAAAACCCTCGTAAACTCACTCCCCGCGAATGCGCGCGCCTGCAAGGATTTCCCGATGAGTTCATCATCCCGGTGTCGGATACTCAGGCATACAGGCAGTTCGGCAACTCCGTGACCGTGCCGGTCGTGCGCTCGGTCGCGAAGTTGATGATGGAGGTGTTCTAGGATGGACTATGGAGTACTTGGCGCGTATTTTGACGGTGCTGTCGCGAAAACCCTCGCGGGCGTTGACATCATGGGGGCCAATAAAAGCCACCAGCACGAATTCAACGGCGTGGGGCCTTTGCGCGCGCTTTTCGGAGACGATGACATAAAGGGGATGCGAACTACCTTCGCATATCTCGATGATGGTGCAGACCCTATATTCGACCATGGTTATACCACTTGGTACGACGCCCGCAGGAAGCATCCAACTAGAACTGAGTATAGGCTCTACTACAACGATAATGCTGCCATGGGCATGGCCCGTCCGGGCGACCTCATGGTTTTGGCCCTACACGAAGCCAAGGAGGTCGTAATCCTATTTGCCCGAGCGGGGAGTACGGCGGAATCTCAAGTTCGCTGGCTCTTCGCGCTCGACGGGGTTGGCGAGAAGGGTTTTACGCCCTCTGCTCGGGAGGATACGCGCATCACGTCGATCGCCGCAAGGATTTTGGAGTCCATCGGCATCGAAGTTAGCATGCCGATCGCAGCGGAGAACTTCCTCGACGGTATGATCGAGAAATTCGGCGAGTCCTTCCCCAAAGGGGCAGACTTCTCATCCTACTCAGCTTCCACCCTTGGAAAGCTCGATTGGACGGGCGACCCGGATGGCTGCTTGGTCGCTTGTTACGAACGCGAAGAGATGCTGTTCCGCGTCTTCGAGCGGCATCTCTTGGAGCGCGACCTCGCGCCATACCTTGGCTCGGCGCTTGATGTTGATGGCGTGCTGCGCACCACTATGTCGGCCTTCCAGCGCCGCAAGTCCCGTGCGGGGACGGCGTTCGAGAATCAACTCTCGATGCTATTCGATGCTAGGGGCATACGCTACTCGGCGCAGAAATACACCGAGGGCAAATCAAAGCCGGATTTCATCTTTCCCTCTATTGACGATTACCACGACCCCAAGTTCCCTGTCGCTCGACTGACGATGCTCGGTGCCAAGACAACCATCAAGGAGCGTTGGCGTCAGGTGCTTGATGAGGCTGACAGAATCGAGGACAAGCATCTTGTAACACTTGAGCCCGCCGTAAGTGAGGATTACACACGAGCTATGGCTAAGGACAGGCTCAGCCTCGTTGTGCCCTCATCGCTGTTCGAAACCTACACGCCCGCGCAAAGGGAATGGCTCATGAGCGTCAACGACTTCTGCAGGCTGGTAGAAGCCCGACAGCACGAGTAGAACCACGAGACGTTTTTTAGAAATGAGGCCGGAGACCAGTTGAGTCTCCGGTCTTCTTTTTTCACTCGCAACAGATTCGTCGATCACGAGGTGGGATTTGTATTTGGACTGCGCAAACTCTTGGGCAAGGGTGCTTTTTCCAACGCGGCGGGCCCCCTCGAGCATGATGGCTCGGGATCCATTGCTCGCTTTCCAATCGAGGAGTTTATTGTAGGCCGTACGTCTGAATACTGACATGATTGCCCAATCTAGCTGCTGTATACACGAAATGGGAAGTGTGGTTACCTGATTCAATACACGAAATGGGAAGTATATACAGGCCCTTTTCTACACGAAATGGGAAGTGCGGGTACCGCTGGAGCTTGTTGGGATAGATGGAGCGCATGTGTTGCGTCGCTCAGGTATGCTCATATGTGCCTAGAGTTTCACATGCCGAGAAAGGTTGATGGCTGCCATATCCACATACCAAAACACGGAGCGCTCAGCGCCGTCGACACCCGCGTCACCAATTTCCCCGCGGGGGGTGTTCCTATAGTTTTGTCAACTGAGCAATGCTGTTTTCGAGATTGA
>UQRW01000066.1 GCA_900543515.1 uncultured Collinsella sp. | reverse complement strand
TCGCACGGAGAGCACATTAAGTGCTCTCCGGCTCGTGCGGAACTCGCGATCGACCTTATATGTCTGCCGCCCGGCGGCGGGGCTCCCGCACAACGGAACCTCGGTTGGGTTCTATCCCTTTGGCAGTCGCTTCGCTTCTGCCCCACTTTGCTGGTATGGCGGTTTGGCGTTGGATCGGTTCTTTCTGATATATGCTGGTTGCGGCTCTTCTTTTGGGAGGAGTCGCTTTTTTGTTGTTAGGAGGTTGGCCCGTGGTTGATGGGGATGCTCACTCTGAGCTGCTTTCTGCGGATTGGAATGGCGAATGGATGCGCCTACAAACTGCTCGGCAGCGAGCTGATAACTCTTTTGAGTGGGACAAAAGGGCTCGGCATTTTCGGCCGCTTGAGACTGCTCCGTATGCCCGGGACTTTATGAAGCTGCTGGCGTTAAAGCCTGGTGAATCCGTGCTGGATATGGGATGTGGGGCTGGGTCGATTGCTATTCCGCTTGCTCAGGCTGGGCATTCCGTGATTGCTGCCGACTTCTCTCCTGCCATGTTGGGCACGCTTGATGCCGGCATTGAGTACTATGAGCTCGAGGATCGCATTACGCCGCTTGAGCTTGCTTGGGATGATGATTGGGATTTGGTTGGCCCGGTCACGAAAGCGGTAGATGTTGCCTTTGCCAGTCGGTCGGTTACGACGACCAATCTAAAAGGTGCGCTTGCCAAGCTTGATCGTACGGCTCGTCGGCGTTGTGCTGTCACGATGGTCGCCAACTCCAGCCCGCGCTATGACCTGCACCTGATGAACGCCATCGGCGCCTCGGTTACCTGCAGTAATGGCTTTGTGTATGCTTTTAATATCCTCATTCAGATGGGTGCCCTGCCGCAGGTTACGTACTTTGAATCGCCCCGTCGCGACACCTTCGATAGCCTTGAGGCGGGCGTAGCAGATTTTTCCCGTATGCTCGAGCATGGCAACGAGGATAAGATCGACCGCCTGCGCGACTACATCGCTCAACACATGATTGAGAATCCCCGTGCCGGCGAGCCGGGCTCCAAGGGCGTGCCGCAGGGACGCTACATGCTCGACCACGTCCGCAAGGTCCGTTGGGCGTTTATTGCATGGGAGCCGGTCTCTGCGCCCAGCTCATAGCCTGTTCGCAGCCCGCACTGCCCACTCACTCGGCATCCGCATTCTTTTTGAACTGGGCAAACGCGCTCCACACCGCACCGTTCCTGCGCTATCGTGGGACAGCTCACGTAAATTAAGGCCCCGTCGCGGGGCGCCCCATACATAGAAAGCGAGAACCCATGGCACTGACAGGAGCACAGGTCAAGCAGCTTCGCAGCATGGCCCATCACCTCAACCCCGCCATCATCATCGGTAAGTCCGATGTCAACGAGGGCACCGTCGAGCAGACGGTCGCCTATCTGGAGAAGCACGAGCTCGTTAAGTGCTCCGTGCTCGATGGCTCCAGCCTTTCCGCCCGCGAGGCCGCCGAGGAGCTCGCCGAGCGTTGCCACGCCGAGGTCGTCCAGGTCATCGGCCGCAAGTTCTCACTGTATCGCGAGTCCTCGCGCAAGGACATCGAGAAGATCAAGCTCGTCTAAGAGCCAATGATCCGGCGAGCCAACACATAGCAAGCTTACGGGTGTCCAAGTACTTCGGGCGCCCGTTTTTATCGCTCGACCAGCACGCGGTTGAGCCGCCCCTCCACCAAGCGCTCGTATAGACGCCGCGTCTCGGGCTCGGGCACGCCATTGACCTGCTCCCTCAGATGGTGCATATGCCCACTGTATAGCTCGACGATATCGCGCCGCCGCCCCGCCGCACTGTAGACGCGCATGGCGCAGCGCACCATATCCTCACGCGCCGTTTCCTGTCGAAGACCCGACTCCGCCAGCCAAATCGCCGACTGCAGGTCGTTTTCTTCTAGAGCGGCATTTGCTCCCTTAATCATGCAATCGATGTACTTTGACTGCATAATGCGTCGCATACGCAAAAAGTAGGTGGGATTACAGCCATTGGGAACATACAGCGGTCCGGCATAAAGCTGCTCAATCTTAAGGCACAGCTCAACTAAATGGGGCCCGCGCGCACCCGTGCGATTTCCCAAAACCTCGCGGCTTATCTGGTCAAACAGCCGTACATCGGTCTTGACGTAGTCGCCGTTGAGTCCGATGCATTCATTTTGGATGAGCACACACGACTTGCCATCCGGCGTCGGTCCCAAAGCCGACCGCAAGCGCGATATCGTCGAGTACAGGTTGTTGCGGGCGCTATTGAACTCGGCATGGGGCCACAACTCCATGGCCAGCGTCTCACGATCGACGAGCGCATCCATGCCCAGCGCAAGCCGCTCGGCAAGTGTCGCCGCCTTCTTGCGGCGCCACATTTTGTCCGTGATGGGAAACCCGTCGCGCTCGGCGCGAAACGCACCAAACATGCGAATCTCGATATGGTCGATGGTATCAACGGCTTCAACCTCGCCGGCCTGGAACAGGCGCTCGCCCTCCCCTTCCAAATCGTCGCGCAGCGAGTACCGCGACAGCTCGCGCACGGGAAGCTTCTTGCGAATCCTGGTCGCCGGCTCGCCCAGACAATGCATGGCAAGGCGCGCAAAGAGCCGATACGATGGCTCTAAAATCCCCGCGCGATTCATGGACATCCAGGCTGCAAGATCGCTATCTCGCCCCGCGCAAGCCAAATGCAGCGCCACCATCCAGGCTTCTGCGCCACCAACCTGCGTCTGGCTTATATCGAGTAACTCCGCTTCCTCGCGCACCGAAACCATCGAGGTGTTACGCAGATACGCCGCGCGCTCCAGCAGCAATGCGTTATCGCGCATGTACGCAATCGACTCCTCGGCAAGTTTGAGCACTTGGACCGCACGGAACTTTGCATTAACCGGCCGTCCCTCTGCCAGCGACTGCCAGCCTTCTAGCAACAGGCCAAACAGCTGAATCTGGTTGTCGCGCATGCGCACGGCAAAACGATCGAGCTCGTTGAACGCCGCGTCGTCGGTTACCGGCAAGCCGGAAAGGAGCCGCCGTGCCGCCAACACCATGCGTACCCAGATAGCCATCGCCTTAAGCCCACGTACGTCGAGCGCCTCCCGCACCACCGTCATCTCGTCGTCGCGCTCGTCGGTTCCCGCAAACGACCCGTCAAAGAGCTCCACCAGCATGCTATCGGCCCGTATAACAATCCCCGCGATGTCGAGCTCGCAGTCATAGGCCTTGCTCGTTTTGAGTTGCTGTAGAACGCCGCCGTCATCCCCCCGCTCGGTCAGGCAGCGCTTGACCTCGATATGCGCAGACAACATATCGAGTGCGGTATGGGATGTCTCGATTTCTGGCACGGCCAGGTTCGTAGGAAGCCCAAGCCCGTTGTCCCCATAGCAAACAGCCGTCAGTGTCTGGGCCACCCTCCATGAAACAGGGTCTATTTCGCAGGCCGCCCGTTCGCCCCCGCGCTCGATGACCGATGCCATATAGCGAGCGAGCTTTGTATTGGACACGCTGACCGCTGCCAGATATACGCCAAGCGCCTCGGCAGGCGTTGGCTCTGGAGCCGGATCCTCGGCATCGATCGTGCCCAGCGCTGCTCGGCAGATATCGGCCCCGTGCCCCGTCAGAGCCAGATCGACCCCATACTGCCCAGCAAGTTCAAGGACCGCATCACGGTCCAAAAAGGCGTCCGCCAGGCCCATCGCCACATCGCATCTACCCGCCTTAAGCAAAATCCGGGCCGCCCTCGGAACAAGTTCAGGGCGAACCTCGGCCACCAACTTACGCAAGCGCAAGCGTCCGTTATCCTCCGTGCCCAGACACGTAAAACTCCGCTCGGCGGGGTCCAAGCCAAAGATCGGGTAGTCGCGTACGAAGTAGGACTGGTCGACCATCGATAGCCTCACCCCGCAAGCCTCGAGTTCTGCGATATTGCCCTCGCCCATCAAAATCATGAGACATGCCACGCAAAACAGTGCATTATTGTCGAGCGAAGCCAAGTCGACAAGTGCCGCGCCATATACGTTGACAATCTCGTTTTCGAGCAGACCGGCTACGTCGCCTTGGCCATACAGACCCGTCTGCAATGCCGAGACGAGCTCGGGCACACCCTGCGTGAGCTGATAAAAGTCGAGCGATGTGCTAATCGAAAACGCCGATGCCCACGCCGAATACTCATAGGCATGCACCTTGAGCATTTGCGCATTGATCTTAACCGAATCGCCCAGCCCATGAATCAGCTGACGATTTGAAGGACGGCAGGAGATAAAGACCCCTACCCCCATAGCGCGCAGGCCGCGAATCCTGTCAATGAGGTCTTCGGTATCATGCTGATCGAGGTTTGGCACATTATCAATCGCGACAAGGGAATGCGGCTTGTCTTTAAGCTCTTCGGTTACCACCTCGAGCTGCATAAACACCTCGCGTCCAATGGCGCGATCCGCCTCGATAATCCGCACGGGGCCTCGCGTCGGATCGCTTTTTACCTCTTGGGTGTACTGCAGCAGCACCGAGGTTTTCCCAAAGCCATCAGGCGCGTAAAGAACCACGATGCCGGCCTTTCGACCCTTGGCGATAAGCTCATTCAGCAGACGCTCGCGTCGCACCATATAGCCTCCGCCCAGCGGCATCAGTTCGAGGTCGTCTATACTATCCAAATCGTTTACCATGCCCGCTCCTCTACTCGACCGTATGGACACCGTAACCGCAAGACCATACAAGCCGCACCATGAATAGAGCGGTTTTGTGTTTTAGGTTGTCTTTCGGTACGCAAGCGGCAAGTTTTAGTACAGCGAGGGCCGATTGTTATTAATCCCCCGACTAATCGGTCTTTGAGCAGGTAAATGTACTTGTCTGCTTGTCCCATCCCAGTGGCAGTGTAACGCATGCGAACATGGTTCACCCCGGTCATTCAACTCGCCTAGCACCCGCTACCGTCTGCGACCTTTTAGTGGCATTTTTGCATAGAATCTGGTATGGAATGAATCAAGCTGTTGGGCATTCGCCATCCGTCAAGCTTGCAGCAAGATTTTGGTCAAGCATACGACAAGGACAGCAAAAAGGCCCCCGCAAAGCGGAGGCCTTCGGCAAAGCTATGTCGAGGTGACGGGCTCGCGCTACTCGCAGAGCGAAAGGGCGGCCTCGTCGGCAACGACAACGCAGTTGGTGTGCAGCTGCAGGATCGAAGCCGGGCACTCGGGCGTAACCGGACCATAGCACATGTCATGCACGGCCTGAGCCTTGGCCTCGCCGTTGGCGACGACCAGGATCATGCGGGCATACATGATGGTCTGGGTGCCCATGGTGTAGGCCTGACGGGGAACATCGTCGATGCTGTCGAACAGGCGGCTGTTGGCCTGAATGGTGCTCTCGGTGAGGTCGACGCAGTGCGTGCCCTTGGAGAAGTGGTCATCGGGCTCGTTGAAGCCGATGTGGCCGTTGTTGCCAATGCCGAGCAGCTGCAGATCCGGGTAACCGGCGTCGGCGACGATCTTGTCGTACTCAGAGCAGGCAGCGGCGGCGTCGGGGTTGGAACCATCGGGCACATGCGTGTTGTTCAGGTCAATGTTGATGTGATCGAAGAAGTTCTCGCGCATGAAGTAGTGATAGCTCTGGGGATCGTCATGCGAAAGGCCGCGATACTCGTCCAGGTTGTAGGTGCTGACCTCGGCAAAGTCGACGTCGCCCTTCTTGTACCAAGCAGCGAGCTGCTTGTAGGCACCGATCGGGGTGGAGCCGGTGGCAAGGCCCAGCACACAGTCGGGCTTGAGGATAACCTGCGCCGAAATGATATTGGCGGCCTTGCGGCTCATATCCTCGTAGTCTTTAGCTTTAATGATCTTCATTACGCGTCCTTTCTCGTACAAGAGAGGCAAGGCTCCCCTTACAAGCACTTGCCCGCGGCCCGCGTCGGCCGCAACCAACGTGTGCGGCCACCAGGGCGAGGTCGCGTAATGTATGTGTCTCGTGTCTAGCCGCGTCGAGGCCCCTGCCCGTCCACGGTGACCCAAAGCTGTTTAGCCTCGGACGTTTCCCATCTTGCCACGGAGGGCGTCCTCTTTCAAGGGCGCCCTCCGTAAACGTGTTTGAATTGTAGGCTAATGGCCACGTGCACTTGCTAGCGCTCGCGAGCAACGATGAGCTGATCCATCTCCTCGACATGCACGCCAACGGAGCCCTTGATGCTCGAGAACTCAACGGAGTTGCACACCAAGATGGGAACCGTCACATCGTAGCCCTCGGCAGCAATTGCCTCGCGATCGAACTCAATGAGCACATCACCCTTATGGACGATGTCACCCACTTGCGCATGTACGGTAAAGTGCTTGCCCTCGAGCTGAACAGTGTCCAAACCAACGTGAATAAGCACGTCCAGACCATCGACCGTGTTAAGCGCAACGGCGTGTCCCGTGGGAAAAATAGCCTCGACCTTGGCATCAGCCGGTGCAATCACACGCGTTCCGGTGGGCCGAATCGCCACGCCCTGGCCCAAAAGGCCGGTGGCAAACGTCTGGTCGTTTACCTCGGAAAGCGGAATGACGTCGCCCGAGATGGGAGCATCCAGCGTAAGGACTCGACCACGCATACCAAAAGACCTTAGGACTTTAGTGAACATGCTCCCCCTCGGACATACCAATCAATCAAAATAACCTTAACAGTTTACCACTTGGCAACGGTTTTTGACCATTAGGGAAGTTCGCGCTTGACAACCTCGACGATGTCGTCGACAACGCGCTGGGTCAGCTCGTGCGTCTCGGCCTCGGCCATCACGCGGACCAGCGGCTCGGTACCGCTCGGGCGCACCAGAATGCGGCCGCGGCCGTCAAGCTCCTTCTCGGCAGCAGCGACGGCATCCCAGATGGGCTGGCAATCGTCCAGACCGGCCTTGTTGTCGGAATGCACGTTGACGAGTACCTGCGGGTACTTCTTCATAATGCCGGCAAGGTCGGTGAGGGTACGACCGGTGCGCTTGAGCACGGCCAGCAGCTGCAGAGCCGTCACCAGGCCGTCACCAGTGGTGTTGTGCTCCAGGAAGATGATGTGGCCGGACTGTTCGCCGCCGATGACGGCACCGTCCGCGAGCATGCGCTCCAGAACGTAGCGGTCGCCCACGGCGGTCTGAACCATCTCGAAGCCCTGCTCCTTCATAGCGATGGAGAAGCCCAGGTTGCACATGACGGTCGAGACGATCTCGGAGTTGGCGAGCTTGCCACGAGCGGCAAGGTCAGAACCGCAGATAGCCAAGATGTAGTCACCGTCGATCTCGTTGCCCTCGCTGTCCACGAACAGCACGCGGTCGGCGTCGCCGTCGTGGGCCAGACCGATATCGGCGTGGGTGCGCAGCACGAGCTCGCGCAGGGACTCAAGGTGAGTGGAGCCGCACTCGACATTGATGTCGGTGCCGCAATAATCGGTGTTGATGGCATGGACCGTGGCACCCAGGCGCTGCAGCGCGGCGGGCGTAGTCTGGCAGGAAGCGCCGTGGCCACAGTCGACGGCAACAACCAGGCCGTCGAGCCTCAGGCCATCAAGCGTATCGATGGCGTGGTCGACGTATGCCTTGCGGGCGTCCTTCATCTTGATGATGTGGCCCACGCCGGCACCGGTCGGCAGCGTATCGGCAGCCATGGCTTCCTCGGACATGACCCAGGCGCTGATCTCTTCCTCGACAGCATCGGGAAGCTTCATGCCCTTGCGGCTAAAGAACTTGATGCCGTTGAACTCCGGCGGATTATGCGAAGCGGAGATGACGATGCCGCCATCGAGCTCGTTCTGAACAGTGAGCAGCGCCACGGCAGGCGTGGGGATAACGCCGCAGCAATGCGGGCGGCCGCCCTCGGCCATAATGCCGGCGGTCAGAGCGCTCTCGAGCATGGTGCCCGAAAGACGCGTGTCACGGCCGACGCAGATATCCGGACCAAGAAACTTGGTCGCCGCGCGGCCCAGGCGAAACGCGAGGTCGCACGAAAGATCGGCGTTGGCGACGCCACGGACGCCATCGGTACCGAAGATGTTCTGGGGCATAGGATCGCTCCTTCCCTAGCAGGCGATATGCAACCGCCCACCCTAGTCGAAAAAGAAAAGCGGGACCCGCCGAGGAAT
>UQRW01000065.1 GCA_900543515.1 uncultured Collinsella sp. | reverse complement strand
GTTGAGGATGGCCGAGCACAGCGAACCCACCAAGCGGTCGCCGTGGACCTCGATGGCGTCGATGCCGGCCTGCTGTGCGCGAGCGGCCGAGGCAGCGATGGCCTCCTTAATCTGGGTGAGCTGCTCTACGCTCGCCTCGTTCACAAAGTGCTGCATGTCGTGATGCAGCTTGGCGTAGGCCTGGTTGCGGATCTCGTTGGACTCGGCCATCTTGGCGGCAAAGGTCTCCTCGTCGCCGGCGGCCTTGGCCTCCTGCGCGGCCTTGGCGGCGGCCATGGATCCCATGACCATGCGGCCGACACCGGGCACATCGTACTCGGGGTGGAACAGCTGCAGCGCGACCTTGGCGCCGTGCTTGTGGACGGCGTCGGCCAGGGCCTTAAACGTGGGGATCTGAGCGTCGGTCGCCAGCTTGGGCGTGGGGCTTGCGGTCATGACGGGAGCGACGTCGCCGATGACGATGTAGCTCACGCCGCCACGAGCCAGACGCTCGTAAAAAGCCAGGCTGCGCTCGCCAATGGAACCGTCGCGCTCCTCGTAGCCGGTGGTCAGCGGCGGGAACATAATGCGGTTTTTGAGCTCAAGGGGGCCAACCGTAATGGGCTGGAGCAGCTTGGGTGCAGGTGCGGTCATGGACATTCCTCTCTTGTAGGCGCGGCGGCGATGATGCCGCGTAGTTATCTAGAGGATATGGCATGGGAATACAGCAGCGCAACGGAAATCGGCGGACAGCAGGTAGCGGCAGGTGGATGGGGATGGGCGGGGCGGCCCGTCGGTTTATCTCAATCTGTAACAGTTACGCGGCAAAACCGGGTCTTACTGTTACAGATCGAGACATTCCTCTCGGCCCATCCTCAACAATCTAGATCTGTAACAGCTAGGCCCACTTTTGGCCCCTATCTGTTACAGATCGAGACAAACCAAACCCGCCTGCTAGAAAATCTCAATCTGTAACAACAACTCGGCAAAATCCGTCCCTCGTGTTACAGATTTAGACAAACACGACCCAACCCACCGGTATATCTCGATCTGTAACACCTAGCCGCCTAAATCGGGTCTAGATGTTACAGATCGAGATTTTGTTTGAGAGGCCGAGAACTGGACCGAAAACACAGTCCCGGAATAACAAAAAAGCTCGCCGGCTAGGCCGACGAGCTGCAAGTTCTTGGTCGCGGGGGCAGGATTTGAACCTACGACCTCCGGGTTATGAGCCCGGCGAGCTACCAGACTGCTCCACCCCGCAATGTCTGGGCGCCTCATGTGCGCAAGAAAGAATAATACGCGGGAGTTCGGTAAACGGCAAGGAAAATCTCGTAGAGCATAATTCCTTCATATTTAAACCCCTCAGCCCTTATCACCGTAAACGAATCGCAGCCGAGCGCCGTCGACGGCACGTATACAATGGTGCGCGTCCTTTTATGCCAACACTGGGAGTAGACATGCTGCTCGCTATCGATATGGGAAACACGCAGACGGCCATGGGCCTGTTTGACGGAGACGAGCTGGTGCAGTCGTGGCGCATGCCCACCGACCGCTCCTATACCGCCGACGAGATCCACGTGCGCCTGATGGGCTTCTTTAAGATGTACGACCTCTCACTCGACGCGGTCGACGCGATTGCCTTTGCCGGCGTGGTGCCGCAGCTCTCGCGCGAGTGGCACGCCGTGGCCGACCGCATTGCCGCGGACGCCATCGTCATCGGGCCGCAGACGGCCGCCGTGACCAAGCTGCGCGCGGCGCGCCCCCAGGCCGTGGGCGCCGACCGCGTCGCCAACGCCGTTGCGGCCGAGACTTTCTACGGCGTGCCGGCAATCGTGGTGGACTTTGGCACCGCGACCAATATCGACGTCATCGATGAGGACGGTTATTACATTGGCGGAGCGATCGCGCCGGGCATTCGCATCTCCATGGACGCGCTTGCCGCCCGTGCCGCCAAGCTCGCCAGCGTGCCGCTCGAGGCGCCCGAGCATGCCATCGGCCGCGATACCGAGGAATGCATCAAGGTCGGCGCCGTCGTGGGCGCCGCCGCCATGGCCGAGGGCCTGGTCGCGCGTATGAAGCGCGAGCTGGGACGCAAGGACGTCACCGTTATCGCCACGGGCGGCCTCGCCGGCATCGTCGCCGATTCGACCGACGCCTTCGACGTGGTCGACGGGCAACTTACCATTAAGGGCATCTGCGAAATCTACCGCCGCATGCAGAAGCTGGGATAGAGTAAACGCCAGGTCGCAGCAACCAGCCGCCAATCCTATTCCTCAAAAACGAAAATTTTTCAGTTTTGAGGAATAGGGCTTTCTGCTACGCCTCGCCGCACAACCATCTCGCCAGGTCCACGATCTGCACCCCATTGCGGTCCGTGGCCTCGTGATGCGTGCGGGCGAGAATCATCTTGGGATACGCATCGCCAATGCTCAGCAGTGGTGGAATCTCGCGTTCAAATGTCTTATCCGAGCTGATGTCGTCGCTCACCTGAATATAGAGCTTCTCGCTCCGTTTGATTGCTACAAAGTCTATTTCCTTTTTATAGAGCACGCCGACGTATACCTCGTATCCGCGGCGCAGCAGCTCGACTGCCACCATGTTCTCGTATACGCGTCCCCAATCCATATCACGTGTACCAAGAAGCGCATATTTAAACGCATGGTCCGCCAGATAGTACTTCTCGCCGCTCTTAAGGTATTTTTTGCCGCGAATGTCGTACCGACGAACTTTATAGAAGGCAAACGCATCGCACAGGTACCCCATGTACGTGCCGACCGTCTTGTTCGTAATCTTTAGCCCATCCGCATTCAAAACATCTGTAATGTTGCGTGCCGACGTTATGTTGGAGACGTTGTCCATCATGTAATCGGCAATGCGCAGCAGTGCCGATTCGTTTCTCACGTTATGCCGCTGCACGATATCTCTCACAATGAGCGTCTTGAAGACGTTGGAGAGATATTGATAGCGCTGCTCCTGCAGTGGATAAGGGTAAGAGCCGGACATACCGCCGGTTCTCTCGTACTCATCGAAGTCGCGGTCGACCTCGCCCTCGTCGCCATAGAGACGATACTCCTCAAACGAGAATGGGAAAACCTCGATCTCGAACGTACGCCCCGTAAAGAGCGTCGACAGATCGCTCGACAGCAAAAAGGCATTCGATCCGGTAATGAATATGTCGTACTGCTCGGATGCATGAAGGCTATTGATCGCACGCTCAAAACCGTCGCACATCTGAACTTCATCGATAAGCAGAAAGTTTTGTTTGCCGGACACTCGATGCTCTTTCACATAGGCGAGCAGGGCATGATATTCGAGCAGGCCCTCGAACTCGTCGAGGTTGTAATTGATATGGATGACATTCGAATTGGACAGATTTGCCTCCACGTAATCGCGGAGGGCCTCGAGCAATTTTGACTTACCGCTACGGCGAATGCCCGTTATGACCTTGATGTCCGGTACGCCAATAAGGCTCGTCAACGTGTCCATATATGACGTTCTATTGATGAGTTTCATTGGTGCCTCCATGCGGTCTTCTATCGCTATTCCTCAAAAACGAAAATTATTCAGTTTTGAGGAATAGACTCTGCAACGAATATACCTCGTTAAAGGCCGAGCTGGCTTAATTCTATTCCTCAAAATCGAAAGATTTTCAGTTTTGAGGAATAGGGTGCTGACAACCCATTCCCCAGACAACAAGACCCTCCCCGGCACAGCCGAGGAGGGTCTTGTTGTCATCGCTATCTTTGAGCGCGGGCGCCTCGCGTTACAGTCCGCGAATCCGTACGGCCTCGGGCGGAAACTCCTGCTCGCCGGCATCGGTCTTGATGGTCGCGCGGCCCCAGATGTCCAGGCCCGCAAACACACCGACCGCAAGCGGCAAGCCGTTGGGCGACACCGCCGCGACCTGACGACCCAACAGTGGCACCATGTCAAAGTACTCGCCCAGCACCGGAGCCAGCGGGCCGGCAGCGCCCTGTGGTGTGTTGGCGGCAACCGCCCAGGTGCCCACGCGGACCAGCACGGCGGCGGCCAATGCCTCGATCAGCGCCTCATCTGCCATATCCACACCAAGCTCACCCAGCGCCGCACGCTCAATATCAACCGTCACCGCGGCAAACATGCCCGCAGCACCGGCACCGCCGTTCACGGCAACACGCGCGAGTGACGTCTCAAACGCAGGCGCACCGCACACGATGTCACTCGGCCACTGGATACCCACCTTACCGGCAAGGCCCAGGCCCGGCGTCGATGCCGTGCCCACGAGCGCGTCCATCATGCCCATCGCGGCCACAAACGGCAGGCCGTGGAAGGCATGCATGTTCACGTCCGGGCGCACGACCAGCGAAAACGTCAACGACGCCTCGCCCGCGCTCCAAGCGCACCAGCCCGCAGACGCGCCCTCGCGGCCCGCGTCGCGCGCGGCGTCAAGCTCGGTACCGACGGCTACAGCATTCATCTCAATCATCTACATACGCCCCAATTCGCCCACGATATGGCCCACGCGGTCCTC
The DNA here is from genome assembly GCA_900543515.1 of uncultured Collinsella sp. Lineage (GTDB taxonomy): Bacteria > Actinomycetota > Coriobacteriia > Coriobacteriales > Coriobacteriaceae > Collinsella. Next base: position 3,900 of record UQRW01000065.1, on the reverse strand, counting down.
GGGCTCCTTGACCTCGACGCCGTTGTAGCGGAAGAACCGCGCCGGGTCGTGCATCAGGTCCTCGAGCGGCACCAGCACAAAGTCGCGCTCGCCGATCAGCGGATGCGGCAGGCGCAGCTTTTTGCCGCCATGGATCTCGCCGTCCATCCACAGCAGATCCAGGTCGATGGTGCGTGGGCCGTTGACCTTGGCCTTTTTGGAGCGGTCGCGCCCCAGCTCGGCCTCGATCCTCATAAGCTCGTCGAGCAGCACCAACGGCGCCAGCTCGGTCTTGATCTCGATGACGGCGTTGGCAAACGCGTCCTGGCGCGTCTCGTAGGCAGGCTCGCTCTCGTAGATCTTGGAGGAGTTGGACACGCAGGTGAGTGGAATCTCGGCGATCATGTCGCGTGCGGCGCGGATGTTGTCACAGCGATGCCCCAGGTTGGAGCCCACGGCCACAAACGCGCGGCGCGGCTGCGGCTTGGCAACCGCCCAGTAGCCGTTCAGGAACTGCGCAAAACCCGCGGCGTCGTGCACGCGCACGATGTTGGCACCGGCCTGGATGGCGCCCAGGCACACGCCAAACGTAGCGGCATCGCGCTCGGCGGCCTCGGTCACGCCCGAGACGGCGCCCACAAAGCGCTTGCGCGATACGGCGCACATGAGCGGATAGCCCAGTGACGCCATCTTGGCAGTCTCGCGCTGGATGACGATGTCCTCGTTAGCCGACTTGCCAAAGCCCGGACCGGGATCGATGCAGATGCGGTCGCGCGACACGCCGGCGTGGATGAGCGCGCGGGCCTGGTCGGACAGAAAGCCCATGACGCGGCGCATGATGGGCGCCGAATCGGGCAGGGTGAAGCGGCGGAGCTGCGAGGTGGGCACGTAGGCTTCCTCGCGGCGGGCGCTGCGGCGCATCATGGCGGCCAGGTGGTCATTTGGCTCCGATGCGGCCTCGGTGGCTGCGGGCGCGGCCTCGGGCGCAGCGGTATCGGCGGCAGGCGCGGCCTGCTCGGCGCCCGGCGTCTCCTGCCCCAGTTCGTCCGTAGGCTCGGACGCGGGTTCCGGATCGCCAAACGGCAACGAGGGCTGCACCACGCCGCCCGGAAGCTTTGCCTCGGGCTTAGGATCGCCCAGCAGCTTGCCACGGCGGCGACGAGCGGGCTTCTCGGCCTCGCGCGCGGCCTCGGCAGCCGCCTCGCGCGCCTTCTCGGCAACAAACGCCGCGGCCGAGGTATCGAGCTGCACCGTCGCGTGCGTACGAGCGGGAGCGGCGACCTCGCCGGCGTGCATCACGATAACGCCGCAGGTGCTCGTCTTAACGAACTCGACCATCTTGGGGTCGGTGAAGCCGGTCACGTCGTTGACGATCGAGGCGCCGCAGCGCACGGCCGCCTTGGCAACCGCCACATGACGCGTGTCGATCGAGACGATGGCGCCCTCCTTGGCCAGCGCGCGCACCACGGGTAGCACGCGGCGCGCTTCCTCATCGGGATTGACCGGGGTAAAGCCGGGACGCGTGGACTCGCCGCCTACGTCGATGATGTCGGCGCCGGCGTCGAGCATCGCCAGGCCATACTCGACCGCGGCGTCCGGGTCGAAGTGCTCCCCGCCATCGCTAAACGAATCGGGCGTCACGTTGAGGACGCCCATGATGCGCGGACGGTCAAAGCTGAGCTCATACTTTCCGCACCGCCATGTCTTGCTGTCGTTCGCCATGAACATCCTCCTAAAATGCCCACGCCGCCGAGCTTGGGGAGCTGGCGGCGGGGTCGCTTTGCACTCAGTCTTTCTATTGTATCCGCGCGCGCGGGCTAGAACGCAAACGCGGCCGCGATGTCGCAAGAAATCAGCAGGTCGGCATTTGCATCCTGATCGGTGGGAGCAAGGTTGCATATGGCCAGCGTATCGCCGGTAAAGTAGTGTGTGAGACCCGCCGCCGGGTACACCACGAGCGATGTTCCGCCCACGATGAGGGCATCGGCCGCGGCAATGGCGGCGACGGCGCCGGTCAACACATGCTCGTCGAGCGGCTCTTCGTAGAGCACCACATCGGGCTTGATGCGACCACCGCACGCGGGGCACACGGGCACGCCCGCGGCGTCCTCGTGCTCGCGCGAGCAAATCCATTCGGCACTATAGAGCGCGCCGCACGTCTGGCAAATGTTGCGATGGACCGATCCGTGCAACTCAAACACGCGCTGCGAGCCCGCCATCTGATGCAAGCCGTCGATGTTTTGCGTCACCACGGCGTCGAGCTTGCCGGCTCGCTCCAGCTCGGCGAGCTTGGTGTGACAGCGGTTGGGCTTAGCGTTAAGCGCGATCATCTTGGTGCGGTAAAAGTCGAAGAACTCCGCCGGATGCACCTCGTAAAAGCCATGCGAGAGCATGGTCTCGGGCGGGTAGGCAAACTGTTGGTGATATAGGCCGTCCACGCTGCGGAAATCGGGGATGCCACTCGCCGTGGAAACGCCCGCGCCGCCAAAGAAGACCACGCGCTTGTGGGTGCCGAACAGCTCCGCCAGCGCGGCGGAGGCCTGTTTGGAGTCCGTTATCGCCTGCGTCATATGAGTCCTCCGTCCTTGTTGGTCGGGCAGCGTCGGGCGATGTCCCAGCATGCGGCCTTTGGGTCAGCACGCGCGGTGCCCACCACCGCCCCTGTTGCGCTAATCTTAAGCCTGCCAACCCCGTCGAAAGGACACCATGCCTCAGACTTACACTTTCGCCTCGTGGAACGTAAACGGCCTGCGCGCCGTGCTCAAAAAGGACCCGAGCTTTATCCAGATCGCGCAAGAACTCGACGTCGATATCCTGGCGTTGCAAGAGACCAAGCTGCAGGAGGGCCAGGTCGATATTGACCTGCCCGGCTATCACCAAACCTGGAGCTACGCCGAGCGCAAAGGCTATTCGGGCACCGCGGTCTTTAGCCGCCAGGAGCCGCTACGCGTGCTGCGCGCCGACGCGCTGCTGCCCTACGCCGGCGAGGGCGAGGCCGCCGAGCTCGTTGCCCAAGCCGCAACCGAGGGCCGCGTCTGTGCGCTCGAGTTCGACAAGTTTTGGTTTGTCGACGTCTATACGCCCAACGCGCAAAATGAGCTCGCGCGCATCGACGTGCGTATGGCCTGGGACGATGCCTATCGCGGCTTTTTGGGCGCGCTTGAGCACGAAACCGGCAAGCCCGTCGTAACCTGCGGCGACTTTAACGTGGCGCACGAAGAGATCGACCTTAAGAACCCCAAGTCCAACCGCGGCAACGCAGGCTTTTCGGACGAAGAGCGCGGTAAGTTTACCGAGCTGCTCAACGCCGGCTTTACCGATACCTGGCGCACGGCTAATCCGGACGTTGAGGGCGTCTACAGCTGGTGGAGCTATCGCTTTAATGCCCGCAAGAACAACGCCGGCTGGCGCATCGACTACTTCCTGGTAAGCGACGCAATCGCCGCCAACGTTCGCGACACCGGCATCCGCGGCGACATCTTCGGCAGCGACCACTGCCCCGTCACCCTCACGCTAGAACTCTAGCCCCAAGTAATTCCTCTAGGGGACAGAGGAAAACAGATCATGTGACCCCTCTCCCCCTATAAGGTGCGGTGGAATAGTTCCTGTTTGGGCAGCAAATAGCCAAAAACGAGAACCATTCCACCGCAAGTTCGTGAGGGAACGCGAAATGCCTTACAGCCCGTATTTCACGACGACACGGTTAATGCGACGGCACCAAGGCTTGTACAAGGCAGCCAAGAACACGCAGGTCGCGAGGCCGTGTGTGATATCGAACGGCACTGCCGTGGCAAGACGTGCCATGGCACCCGCCCACGTGAGCGGTTGAACAAAACCGATAATGTCGTAGGCGTTGATCACAACGCCGTACAGCAAACCCGAAGCAAAGCCGTAGGTCAGCAGCGCCGGCATACGCACGGT
>UQRW01000064.1 GCA_900543515.1 uncultured Collinsella sp. | reverse complement strand
CATCCTCTGGACCGTGTCCCGCTCGTGCCTCGTGAGCCTTCCGTAGGCCCTCGGGGCCGCTTTCGCGGAACCCTTCTTCCTCTTTCCGGACATGCCGTCCTCCGATCTTCCGGGGCCGGCCGGTCCGGCCCTCAGGGTATCGGGTTCCCACATTCATCCGTACATGTACGGATGAATGTGGGAGGTGTTCGGATGAAGTCGATAATCAAGGGCCTTTTGAGCCGCTGCCAAGGATATGAAGGTGCAGACGAGACATAAGATTCCAAAGGATACAATGGGTGCGGACGAATAGAGGAGGAAGCAAATGCCTACGGTATCACAGCATTACGGACACCATGCCGTGCCCGGGGCAGTCGATGAGACCCGAACGAGGCAGCAGGCTGCTCCTGTCGTGCTCATGGTATCAGGCGGCGCGGACTCGACGGCACTGCTTCTTATGGCGTGCACATCAAAGCTGGATATCCAAGACGGACGCGGTGTTGCCCCCATTGCTCGCGAGCGCCTGCATGTGCTGCATGTAAACCATCATCTGCGCGGCAAGGCGTCCGATGGCGACGAGGCCTTTGTGCGTGAACTCTGCGCACAATATGGTTTACCGCTGTGTGTGGAGCACGCTTATTTTGATGGGGAGTCGGGCAATATTGAGGCCGCGGCCCGCGAGGTGCGCTATGCCGCGGCGCGGAGGTATGTTCGCGAACTCTGCGCCCAGACGGGGGCACCGCGAACGGCGGCTCGTATCTGCACCGCGCACACGTCTTCGGATCGCGCGGAAACGTTTTTGATGAACGCGATTAAGGGTTCGGGGCCCGCTGGCCTATCGAGCATTCCTCGCCGGAGGAATATCGTGGTGCGTCCCTTGCTCGACCTAACTCATGGCGAGCTGGTGGGCTATCTGCAGGTACATGGTCAGCCGTGGCATGAAGACGAGAGCAATGAGGACATCTCGTATCTGCGAAACTACGTGCGCCATCGAGTAATGCCGGTGGTGGCGCAGCGCAACGCGAGCGTCTGCAAGACGATTGGCGCCGCCTGCGAGATCTTAGGCGATGAGGACGCGTTTTTGTCTCAGCTTTCGGCACAGGCGTTTCGAAGCTGTTTGCGCAAAGAGGCAGCGGGTGCGCTGGTGCTCGATGCCAGGCGCCTGGCTGCGGCCGAGGTGGTAATCGCGCGGCGCATCGTGCGACTGGCGATTAAGCGCATCGATCCGGACGCTCGTCCCGAGATGCGACATGTGGAGCGAGTCCTTTCCTGCGTTGCCGAGGGCACCGGCTCGGTCACGCTTCCGGCGGGGATTGACGCACGCATTGAGTTTGGCATGCTGGCGTTTAAGGCGCCGGCGGCTCGCGAGGGCCTGGTCGCGGACTGGGTTACCGTACCCGGTCGTTTGCCGTTGGGCGGGGGGCGTATGCTGGTCACAGAGCCGATGGCTGTTGAGCCGGGATGCGATATCGTGCGCCGCGCCCGTGAGCTTGCGGCTGCCGGAGAAGTGACAGCTTTGGTAGACGCGGCTGCCCTGGGTTTTGCCGACAGCGATAGTGAGCGGATCCTGGCGGGCTCGCGTGGCGAGATCCCTGCCGAGGCGCGATTGGCGCGCCTGTGGGTGGACGGTCCCGCGCCGGGAGACGTGATGTGCCCGTTAGGGATGAGTGGCCGAAGCAAGAAAGTATCCGACTTGCTAGGTGAGGCTCGCATTCCCGTTTCCGAGCGCGCCGGCGTGCCCATGGTGAGGACGGCGCCGGGGGGTGCCGTGGTGTGGGTCGCCGGAGTTCGCGCGGACGAGCGTTTTAAGTGCACGGCCGCAACGCGCGTGGCATATCTGCTCCGCGTGGTCGATGCGGAATAGCGTCCCGCGCCTGCTATTCTGTGCGACGTTGACGGTATTCCCGCGCTGATGGCGCACGGGCTGGTAAATTTACCCCGTGCGCTGCTAGAATGTGTAGTTCGCGTCCATACGGCGGTGTGTGGGCGATAAGCACAAGAAAGGGTTGTCATGGCTTCTCAACATCCGGATATCGAGAAGGTTCTGTTCACGCAGGAGGATATCGACGGTATCGTCTCTCGCCTGGGCGAGGAGATTACGCGCGACTACGCGGGTAAGGATCTGGTGCTGATTGCGGTCCTGCGCGGCGCCGTGGTCTTTATGGGCGACCTGATGCGTAAGATCGAGCTGCCGACCAACATCGATTTCATGGCTGTTTCGAGCTACGGCGACGGTGTGAAGTCCTCGGGTATCGTGCGTATCATTAAGGACCTGGATATCGACATCCGCGGTCGCGACGTGCTGATCGTCGAGGACATTCTGGACTCGGGCCTGACGCTCAAGTATCTGATGAAGAACCTCGAGAGCCGCAAGCCCGCTTCTCTGGAGGTCGCCGCCTTCCTGTGGAAGGACGTTGAGGACCGCGTCTCGGCCATCACGCCCAAGTATGTTGGAACCCATTGCCCCGATGCCTTTGTGGTGGGCTACGGCCTCGACTATGCCGAGCGCTATCGTAACCTTCCGTATCTGGGCATTTTGAAACCGGAGGTTTATTCGTAAGATGCCCGACGACCATAACGATAACAATTCCCAGACTCCCCGGGAGCCTAAGATCCCGGGGATGCCCGGAGGCAAGAAGCCCACGCGTACGGGCTGGCTGTATTTTATTTTGGCTTGCGCGCTTCTGGGCTACGCCTTCTTTAACATGGGCTCCGGCTTTGCCAATTCCAGCAATACCGTTAAGCTCGCGACGAGCGAGATGGTGAGCGCCATCAAGCAGGATCGCGTCGAAGATCTGACCTATACGGTTCAAGACGGAAGCGTGACGGGTCATTACTGGAAGACGAAGAAGGACAAGGGCGATACGAGCGAGCTCAAGAGCTTCTCCTCGACCTATGTCGGCTCCGATTCGCTTGCCGAGCTCATGGCGGAGCACCCCGATACCAAGTACATCGTCAACACCAACGATCCCGATTTTTGGGGCGACTTGGCGATGAGTGTGCTTCCGACGATCGCCCTTATCGCCATCATGTTCTACTTTATGCGCCAGATGATGGGCGCCAACAACAGGAACATGCAGTTTGGCAAGACCAACGTCAAGACCAACGAGGCCACACGCCCCAAGGTCAAGTTTGAAGACGTTGCCGGCGTGGACGAGGCAGTCGAGGAGCTCGAGGAGATCCGTGACTTTTTGAGCGATCCGGATCGCTATCGCAAGCTGGGCGCCAAGATCCCGCGTGGCGTGTTGCTGGTTGGCCCTCCGGGCACCGGTAAAACGCTGCTGGCCAAGGCCGTTGCCGGCGAGGCGGGCGTGCCGTTCTTTAGCATCTCGGGTTCCGACTTTGTCGAGATGTTCGTGGGTGTCGGCGCCAGCCGCGTGCGTGACCTCTTTAAGGAGGCCAAGTCCCAGGCTCCGTCGATCATCTTCATCGATGAGATCGATGCTGTGGGACGTCAGCGCGGAGCTGGCTTGGGCGGCGGTCACGACGAGCGCGAGCAGACGCTCAACCAGCTGCTGGTCGAGATGGACGGTTTTGAGGAGAGCGAGTCGGTCATCCTGATCGCTGCAACCAACCGTCCTGACATCCTGGATCCGGCGTTGCTGCGCCCCGGTCGTTTTGACCGTCAGGTTACGGTTGACCGTCCGGATGTGAAGGGCCGCGAGCAGATCTTGCGCGTGCATGCCGAGAACAAGCCGATGGACGAGGACGTGAAGTTTGAGAAGCTCGCCCAGATGACCGTTGGCTTCACCGGCGCCGATCTGGCAAATCTGCTCAACGAGTCTGCGCTGCTGGCTGCCCGCCGCCATCGTTCCGTGATCTCGATGGACGAGGTCGAGGAATCGATGGAGCGCGTGATTGCCGGTCCGCAGCGCAAGGGTCGCGTGATGACCGAGGCCGAGCGCACCACGATCGCCTACCACGAGAGCGGCCATGCCCTGGTGGGTCACATCCTGGAGCACTCCGATCCGGTTCACAAGATCTCGATCGTCAGCCGCGGCCAGGCGCTGGGCTACACGCTGCAGCTTCCGCAGGAGGACCACTTCCTCAAGACCAAGAACGAGATGCTCGACGAGCTTGCCGTGTTCTTGGGCGGTCGCGTTGCCGAGGAACTCATGTGCGACGACATCACGTCGGGCGCGAGCAACGATCTGGAGCGCGCGACCAAGATGGCGCGCGAGATGGTCACGCGCCTGGGCATGAGCGAGGAGCTTGGAACGCAGGTGTTTGGTGAGGCGCAGCATCAGGTATTCCTGGGCCGCGACTACGCCGATCACCAGGATTACTCCGAGGAGACGGCGCGCCGCATCGACATCGAGGTCCAGCGCATTATGCGTGAGGCCCATCGTCGTGCGGTCGAGATTTTGGATGCCCGTCGCGACCAGCTCGATTTGATGGCCAAGGTGCTGCTTGAGCGCGAGACCGTCGAAGGCGACACCGTGAATGCCCTGCTCGACAACGAGTGGGACGCCTACCTTGAGCGCGAGGGCGATATCCTGGCGGCCAAGGAGGAGCGCAATGCCAAGGCGGCCGGCATGCCGACCAAGAAGCGTGCGCCTCGCATGAGCGAGGAGGAGCTGGCGGCTGATGCCGCGGCCTTTGCGCAGGCGGCCATGCAGGAGGATGCCGAAGCCGCATCCGATGATGCTGACGATGACCATGCCGTCGTCGATGCCGACACCGACACCGACAAATAGTTCTTGTAACAAAAGCCTCCGCGGGGAAACCTGTGGAGGCTTTTCCTTTTGAGCGATATGGGGCCGTCTGTTGATTGGGAACAGACTTAAATGAGCGTTTTCACGCATTTAAGTCTGTCCCCAATCAACATTGCTGCGGCACTTTGCTCGGCTAAAGCGTACAATAGCGCCTATGCGAAAGGGGAACAGATGATCAACGAAACTATGTATGCTCGCGGTGCGGAAAGCTCCATCATCCGTGAGATTTTTAGCTATGGCCTTGAGCGCAAGGTGCAGATCGGTGCGGAAAACGTATTCGATTTTTCGCTGGGCAATCCGAGCGTTCCGGCGCCCGCTGCTGTGGCTGAGTCGATTAAGAAGGCCCTGGAGCTGCCGAGTGACCAGTTGCACGGCTACACCCCCGCTCCGGGCCTGCCGCAATGTCGAGCAGCCGTCGCCGAATCGCTCAACCGCCGCTTTGGCACGAGCTATGAGGGCAAAGACGTCTTTATAACGGTGGGTGCCGCGGCTTCGCTCACCTGCGCGCTCAACGCCGTTACGAATCCGGGCGACGAGGTTATTGCTATCGCCCCGTACTTTCCGGAGTATCGCGTTTGGATTGAGAAGGCCGGCTGTACGTGTGTTGAGGCGCTCGCCGATGAAGATACGTTCCAGCTGAGCGTGGACAACGTGCTCAAGGCGATCAGCGATAAGACGGCGGCCGTCATCATCGACTCTCCCAACAATCCGACCGGTGCCGTATATACATGCGACACGTTGACGCGACTGGCCAATGTTCTGCGCGAGGCCAACGCTCAGCGCGATTCCGAGAATCCGATTATGCTCATCTCGGATGAGCCGTACCGCGAGATCGTGTACGGTGCCGAGGTGCCTTGGGTGCCCTCGATCTACGAGCACACCATCGTGTGCTACTCGTATTCCAAGTCGCTGTCGCTGCCTGGTGAGCGCGTGGGTTGGATCTTGGTTCCCAACACCAATCCGCAAGCTGCCCGTCTGATGCCGGCTGTTGCGGGTGCTGCCCGTACGCTGGGCTTCGTGTGCGCGCCGGCGCTCTTTCAGCGCGTAATTATCGACTGCATCGATGAGCCGAGTGACGTTGAGGCCTATGCACGTAACCGCACCGCGCTTACCGACGCACTAGCGGAGTATGGCTACACCTATGTTGAGCCGGATGGCGCGTTCTACCTATGGGTGAAAGCGTTGGAGCCCGATGCGAATGCGTTTTGCGAGCGCGCAAAGAAGTATGAGTTGCTTGCGGTTCCCTCGGACAGCTTTGGTATGCCAGGTTGGTTCCGCCTGGGCTATTGCGTGAGCTACGAAACGATTGTCAATTCGCTACCCGCTTGGAAACAGTTGGCGGACGAGTATCGTTAAAAGTAAAGCGCTCTGCCTACAATGTTTTACGTGAAACGGGGTTTGGTGTTAAGCCGGACCCCGTTGTCATGGACGTTGTGTCTTTGGGATGGAGTGGTTTTACGACTATCGAAGGCTATGCGTACAATGAATATAAGCGACGGCCGTGCCAGATAAGGAGACCTGATGCCCTACCTGCTTTCTTGTGACATTCATACCCATACGATGTTCTCTGCGCATGCATATTCGACCATTGAGGAGAATGTGTACTGGGCGGCAGAGCGTGGTCTGCAGGTGCTCGGATCTGCCGACCATTTGAGCTCTATGGTTACGGCTTGCCCCAATGACCTGCGCAGTTACCAGTTCTTTATCAACCAGGATATCTGGCCGCGCATTTGGAGCGGCGTGCTGGTGCTGCGTGGTGCCGAGGCCGATATCGTTTCGCTGGACGGAAGCCTGTTTGGCGAGGACACTCCTGTCACGCTCGATATCGCCGGCGATTCGTACAGCCGTCAGCATTCACTGTTCGATTTGGTTACGCGTAATTTGGATTATTTGGTTGCAAGCGTGCATAATCCGCAGATTGCTGAGGGCGCGACGCTGGCCCAGACGACCGAGATGTATATCAATGCCCTGGAGCACCCCAAGGTGTTCATGCTGGGCCACACGGGGCGTTCGGGCGTGCCGTTCGATATCGACGAGGTGCTGTTGGCAGCTAAGGCCAAGCACAAGATTATTGAGATCAACAACCATAGTCTTGAACACGGTGTCGACACTGAGCATTGGGCCGTATGCCGCAAGATTGCCGAGCGCTGCGCCGAGCTGGGCGTGGGCATTGGCGTGTCGACCGATGCCCACATTGGCATGGCCATTGGCAAGCTCGATCACGCGCGCAAGATGCTCGACGAGATTCACTTCCCGCTGGATTTGATCGTGACGCGCGACCGCGAGACGCTGCTGCGCGAGATGGCGGCAGCCGGCGTGTGCGATCTGCGCAATGGGATGTAGCGGAGTTTATAAACCAAGCGAAGGGGGCGGCCCAGGCGGGTCGCCCCCTTTCTTGTCCCAAAAATCTACTGAGGTTGGTTAGCGGCGTTCGAGGACCGCTACGGTTTCGGTGTGGTCGGTGTGAGGGAACATGTCGACGGGCGTGATCTTGAGCAGGCGATAGCCTCCGTCGAGGAGCTGATGCAGGTCGCGCTCTTGAGTCACGGGGTTGCAGCTGATATAGGTGATGCGGCGCGGCTTAAGCGCGCAGGCAGCTTCGAGGAACTCGGGGGTAGAGCCGGCGCGCGGCGGATCGATGGAAAGGACATCGACCCGCTCGTTGTTGTCGGCGGCATCTAGGATGTAGTCGGTGGCATCGTCGGCCATAAACCAAGCGCTGCGGGTGAGGCCGTTGAGCTCGGCATTACGACGTGCGTCGGCAATGCCGGCGTGGTTGCGCTCCACGCCAAGCAGCATAATACCGACGCCCTTGTTCTGGGCATCTTTAGCTGCGCAAAGACCGATGGTACCGCTGCCACAGTAGGCATCCATGAGCACATCGCCCTGCTGCAGGTCCATGCCGTCAATCGCGAGCTGATAGAGCAGCTCGGTCTGCTGCGGGTTGGTCTGGTAGAACGCGGTGGGGGAGATATCGAACTCGCAGCCGAGCAGCTGGTCGCGCATGCACTCGGCGCCATATACAATGCGGGTTTCCTCGCCGAGGATGGCGTTGCCGGGACGTCCGTTGATGTTTTGGGCGACGGTGACGATGTGCGGATTGAGTGCGGCGACAGCCTCAAAGAACTCCTGCGCATGCGGCAAGTCGCGCTGAGCGGTCACGAGCGTGACCATGACCTGGTCGGTACGCCAGCCGCAGCGGACGACGGCATAGCGAAGCAAACCAAGATGCTTGTCCTCATTAAAGGCGGGAATATGCAGCCGCTCAGCTTCGCGTGCGATGCCGTTGAGAATCTGACGGGCACCCGGTGCCTCGACAGGACACTCGGGTACGGCAACGATCTTGTGCGTGCCGCGCTCAAAGAAACCGCAACGGACAGCACCCTCCTTACCGGGAGCAAAGGGAGTGGCGGCCTTATGGCGAAAACCGCGCGGCGCAGGATATTTGCCCGGGTCGCCCAGGGTGACGCCCATACCGCGAATGGGGTCGACGCTAATGCCCTCGCGCTCGCAAAGGGTAGCAAAAAGCTCCTCCATGGCGGCCTGCTTGGCTGCCAACTGCTTCTTATAAGGACGATTGAGCGCCGTACACCCACCGCAAGCTTTCATGATGGAACAAGGAGACTTGGGATCAACGGCCTTGCGCGCAGACGGAACCGGATTCTTATACGGGCGCTTGGAGCGAGTCTGAGATGCCTTATCGTCGTTCCGACGAGAGCCGGGACGCTTGGCCTTAGCCTTGCCCTTGGCCGACTTACCCTTCGCGTCCTGAGACGACTTGGATTTCTTAGAAGATTTTTTCTCCTCTGACCCCTCAGCCGCCTCGATCAAAGCACGACGAGCCTTACGCTCCGCACGAGATTCTGCCATCAATAACTCCACTAATTCATGAATTAAAGCTGCAAGTATTGTACCGTGCCAAGCCAGCAGACGATATGCAAGCGGTTTATTCGTGTCAGTGATAAGCCCAACGACGGTTGCCCGCCGCGTGAGGGGTGTGGGGGTTAAGTTTATCGCGAGTTCCGCACGAACAGGAGGCCACTTAATGTGGCCTCCGTCGTGA
>UQRW01000063.1 GCA_900543515.1 uncultured Collinsella sp. | reverse complement strand
CATGCGAACCTCCAGTCCGGACCGCTTCACGGTCCAACTTTCTGTCCGCACCCCCGATTGAAGCTCTGAGACCGCCAAACAGTCCCTATTTCACCGCAACTTATGATGGGGAATTTTGGACGCTGGGTATAATCGTCGTATTGCATTGAAATGTGGCGAAAGGAGTGGCAATGTCTCGGTATTGCGCCTCGTGCGGCAAGCTTCTTGCAGATAATGCCAAGTTCTGCACCTCGTGCGGTGCACCCGTTGAGCAAACAACCGCGAGCGATAGCCAGCCCGCTTTTGAGCAGACCGGCTCCCTTGATACGCCGCAAGCCAAGGCGGACGACCCCCTCGCCTATCGCCCCGACCCCGCCGCAGGCCCCGCGGCCGTCGAGACCACGCAGCGCATACCCGTCGCGAGCGGCTCGCCCCAACAGCAGTCGGCTCCCGCATACGCGCCCGCTTCACCACAGACCCCCGCTCCCAAAAAGAGCGGCACCGGGCCGCTTATCGCCGTTATCGTTGTGCTGGTGGCGATCATCATCGCCCTGGTCGTTTTCTTTGTGATCAAGCCTTTCGACAACGCCGCCACGCAGACGACCGCCGAGGTAGCTAAGCTGCACCATGACGTCGACGACGATGACCTAAAGCCTCTCGGCGATCCCAACAGCCTGTACGACGATGATGACGATGACGACGACGAGGATGGCGGCGAAGCAACGCTCTCCGAGCAGAATCTCTACCGCCGACTAAGCGAATACTACGACTTGCTCGAAGACCTCGACAACTACGTCCGTGGCTGCGCGCAGAACTTCAACGGCAGCTATCTGGAAGAGGATCGAACCACCCGTCAAAATCTCGCCGACGTCGCCGAGCGCACGGAGAACACCATCGAGCAGTATTACGACATCGTCGAGGACCTAGACGTCCCGACGAGCTCTAAGAACTACAGTTCCTGGAAAGACATCGTTGCCCTGTATGACGACCTGGATCACCGCATTGACGCAATCTGTGATGCCTGGGAGATCAGCCTGAAATACACCAAGCCTGCGGATCACAAGAATGAGATCGTGGCGCCGCTGTCGCGCGACAACGTGGCGGGCACCAATGACAATAAGTACCGCCTAGACTTTGAGGAGCGCTATCCCGGCGCCAAACCCGTCGAAGTGAACTAGCGCTTTGTCGTTCCCGAGCCGGCACTTAGGGACGTTCCTAAACTGCCGGCAGAAAAGGAACGTCCCTAACTGCCAGATAAAAAAACGAGCGAGGATTTTGAGGTCCTCGCTCGTTTTTGTTTTAGGTGATGTCTCGACCGTGCGGCTACTTGTCGGCAGCGGTCTTTTTGGTAGTCGACTTCTTGGCCGTCGTCTTTTTGGCGGTCGTCTTCTTGGCAGCAGTCTTCTTTGCCGCCGTCGTCTTCTTGGCCGTGCTCGCCTTAGTCGTGGCCTTGCGGCCGCGGGCGGGCTTCTTCTCCTTGGTCGGGCAGTCCATGTTCACGCAGATGCGCCACGGACCGCGCGCCGTGTTGACCACCACGATGGGGGCGCCGCACTCGGGGCAGGTCTCACCCGTCGCCTCGAGCTTACCGCGCGCCGGCAGAGGATAGCTCACGCCGCAGTCATCGTAGTTGGTGCAGCGGATAAAGCGCTTGCCGCTCTTCTCGCTCTTGTGCGCGATCAGGTCGCCATGGCGTCCGGCCTCGGCGCACACCTTGCACTCGCCCACCTTAAGGTCGGGCTCGTAGTTGGTGGGGCACGTGGGGTTCACGCAAATCTCGAAGGCCTTCTGGCGGAACGGCTGGCACTTAATGCGCGGCGCGCCGCACTCGGGGCACACGGCCGCCTCGCCCTCGAGCGGGCTTACCTTGACGCCGCTCGGCACCGGATAGGTCACATCGCAGTCGGGCCAGCCCATGCAGCCGATAAAGCTGCCGCGGGTCTTGGCGCTCGTCTTCATAACCAGGTCCTTGCCGCACTTGGGACAGGCGCCCACGCGCGCATCGGCCGTGACGGCGTCGCTGATAGCGTCGCCCAGCTCCTGCGTATGCTTGAGCAGCTCGTCGAGCACACCGGCCAGCAGCGCACGCGAGTGTGTCACGACATGCTCTTCGGTGTCCTCGCCGCGCTCCACACGGGTCATATCGCCATCGAGCTCGCTGGTCATATCGGGGCTCGTGATGCGCGGGGCAAACTGCGACAGTGCATCGATAATGGCGATGCCCAGCTGACTCGGCTCTACGGGATCGTTTTTGAGATAGCGCACGGCGTACAGGCGCTCGATGATGCTCGCGCGCGTGGACTTGGTGCCCAGGCCGCGCTTTTCCATCTCCTGCACGAGCTTGCCCTGGCTGTAGCGCGCGGGCGGCTCGGTCTGCTTGGCCTCGAGCTTAATGTCGAACACGTCGACCGTATCGCCCTGCTCCAGCGGCGGCATCTGCTCGTCGCGCTTAAGGCCGTACGGATAGGCCTCGCGGAAGCCAGGGGTCACGAGCACGTCGCCCGAGGCCACGAACGGCTCGCCGTTGACGTCGAGCTCGAGCTTGGTGTTCTCGATGGTCGCGGGACCCATAAGCGTTGCCAGGAAGCGACGGGCGATGAGGTCGTAGAGCTTGCGCTGGCCGCCGTCGAGCGTGGATGGGTCGCCCTCGCCCGTGGGATAGATAGGCGGGTGGTCGGTGGTCTCGACCTTGCCGCGCGTGGGCTTCATAGGACCGGCAAGCACCTTTTTGCACACGGGCGCCAGCGCCGGGTTGATCTTTGCCAGGTCGCTCACCACGGCGCCCAGATCGAGCGTCGCAGGGTACACGGTATTGTCGACACGCGGGTAGCTGATGAGACCGGCCATGTAGAGGGACTCGGCGATGCGCATCGTACGCGCAGGCGAGATGCCCTCGGCCGCGGCGGCAGCCTGCAGCGAGGTGGTCGCAAACGGCGTGGGCGGCTGCTGCTTGCGCGAGCGTTTGGTCACCGCGGCGACGGTTGCCGTCGTAACGCCGTCGACATGGCCGTACGCCGTCTCGGCAGCATCCTTGTCGGTAAAACGCGCCGTCTTGTGCGCGATCTTAAAGCGGTCGTCCTCGGCAGCGCCCTGCGCGGCACCCATGCCGCGAATCTGCCAATAGTCCTCGGGCACAAACGCCATGCGCTCGCGCTCGCGCTCGACCACCAGGGCGAGCGTCGGCGTCTGCACGCGGCCGGCGGAGCGCACGTTACCAAAGCCGCCAAACTTGGCGAGCGTCAGGTAACGCGTGAGCACCGCGCCCCAAATGAGGTCGATGTGTTGGCGACTCTCGCCGGCGTCGGCCAGATTCTGGTCGAGCGAGACGAGATTATCGAAGGCGTGCGTAATCTCGGCCTTGGTAAACGAAGAGTATTGGGCGCGGGCAACCGGCAAGTCCGGCGCAACCTCGCGCACCTTGTTGAGAGCGTCCGAGCCGATCAGCTCGCCCTCGCGGTCGAAGTCCGTGGCGATGATGACGCTGTCAGACTTCTTGGCAAGGTTCTTGAGCGAGCGAATGAGCTCCTTCTCGGCCGGCAGCTTAATGACGGGCGCCCAGGTGAGGTAAGGCAGGCTCTCGAGCTTCCAACCCTTGATGGAGATGCCATCGGCAAGGAACGGCTTACGCTTGGTGTCATAGGGCGGACGCGCCAGGCCATCGGGCATATCGGCCGGCAACATCTCACCGTCCTCGGTCACCGAATACCAACCCAGCTTTTTATCGAACAGCACGCTGTCGCAAAAATCGGGCGCAAGGATGTGACCGGCAAGGCCGATGGTCACGCACTCCTCGCCCTTCCACTCAAAACGGTAGATGGCGGTGTTGTACACCTTGTCCTTTTTAGGCTTACCCGTGGACAGCCGCTCGGCGATCTGACGCGCGGCGTCGTTTTTCTCGGCGATGATGAGCTTCAAAAGAGGCTCCTATCTCATGTCTCTGCGGCTACGCCCGCCCGTATGGCGGCCGACTTACGCCCTTGCTTGCTCAATCTGCCCGATGAGCCAATCGCACCAGGCATCCATGCCCTCGCCCTTGCGCGCGCTCACGGCAAACCGCGGCGCCTGCGGATTGAGGTCATCGAGTGTCTTAGTATACCTATCCATGTCAAAATCGAAAGCCGGAGCCACGTCGACCTTGTTGAGCAGCTGCGCGCCGGCGTGTTGGAAGATGCCCGGGTACTTGATGGGCTTGTCGTCGCCCTCGGGCACCGAGAGGATCATGATGGACAGGTTCTCGCCCAGGTCAAAGTCGACCGGGCAGACCAAGTTGCCCACGTTTTCGATAAAGATGACGTCGATGTTCTCCAGACCGACGGCCTGGTCGAAGGCGTCGACGGCCTCCATGATCATGTTGCCCTCGAGGTGGCACAGGCCGCCCGTGTTGATCTGGATGGCGGGCATGCCGGCTTCCTTCATGGTGATGGCGTCGACGTCCGAGGCGATATCGCCCTCGATGACGGCGCAATGCAGGCCCGCCTTGTCGCGTAGGCGCTCGTTGGTGCCCAAAATCGTGGTGGTCTTGCCCGAGCCAGGGCTCGACAGGACATTGATCACATAGGTGTTTGTCTCATGAAATCGCTGACGCAGCTGATCTGCCAGGCGCTCGTTGCGCGACAGGATCGGCGACGCGATATCAATCGTTTTCTCGGCCATACTTAGCGCTCCTTACTTTGGCCCCTTTATACCCCATCACCAGATGGCTAGCGGGCTAATCGTCGGGGGTTTCGATTTCGATACTCGCGATATCGAGCTCGCGGCCGTGCAGTAGGCGCACGTTGGCACCACCACACTGGGGGCAACGGCAATGGAAGCGGTCGTGCTCAAAGACCTCACCGCAGTCCAGACACTCGCTTTGTGGATGGACCTCCTCCACGGCAAGCTCGCAGCCGCGCGTGAGCGGGTCCTCGTCACGAAACGTCTCCCACGCAAAGTCGAGCGCCTCGCGCACGACCTCGGTCATATCCCCGATACGCAGCGTTACCAAAACGGCGCGCGAGGCCCCCGCCCCACGCGCCGCTCGAATCACTGTATCGAGTATGCCGTTGACAATGCCAACCTCGTGCATACCGATTTACTCCTCGTCGTCCTCATCGTCCGAAAACAGGTCCAGACGACTCACGAACAAGCCCTCCTTGCCCTCGCGCGCGGTAATGACCACACGGGCGATAGCGAGCGAAATCTCGTAGAGCGAGAGCAGGGCGCCATACATGAGGCCCAGCGTAACGGGCGAGCCGTCGGGCGTAATCACAGCCGAGCCCACAAGCAGGCCAACGTATACGTAACGCCAGGCGCTGCGGAAGGCCGCGTAGGACACGATATGGAAGACGGACAGGTAAAAGATGATGAGCGGCAGCTCAAACGCCACGCCAAAGCCAATCATAAAGAGCAGCTCCATGTTGACGTAGTTCTCCAGATCGGGCAGCGCCGTGGCGACGGCCGAGGTCTCGCCGATGAGCCACTCAAAGCCCGCAGGGATGATGATGAAGTAGCAAAAGATTGCGCCCAGGAAGAACAGCACCGTCGAGGCGAGCACCGTGGGCACGACCCACTTGCGCTCGTTGGGGCGAAGCGCCGGCAGGAAAAATGCCAGAATCTGCCAGATGATCATGGGCGTGCACATGACCACGGCCATCTTGATGGCCAGCGAGAAGCGCAGGCCAAAGCCGCCGAGTGTGGTGGTGATGTAGAACTTACCGTCCGGCACAAAGGAGCGAATGGGATCTTCCAGGATGTCGAGCACCACGGGCGTGGCGAAGTACAGCACGATGGCTGCGGCAAACACCGAGACGACCACGATGGTCAGGCGGCGACGGAGCTCTCCCAAGTGATCGAAGAGCGGCATGCGCGCAGGTCCGATAGGCATTACTCATCGCCTCCCTTCGGGGCAGCGGCGTCGTCCTCGGCCTCGAGCTCGCGAGCGAGCTGGTCGACGACGGCCTTGCGCTTGCGGGGACGACGGGCGTAGAGATCGGCCGTCGTGGGCTCTGCCGGCTCGGGCTCCGGCTCTGCAGCAGGCTCAGGCTCGACGACAGGCTCGGCGGCAGCGACAGGCTCGGTGCCCTCGGTCGCAGGCTCCTCGGCAGCATTCTCGCCCCCAGCAGCACCCTCGCTTGCGGCCTTCTCGGCGGCAAGGCGGGCGCGGCGCTCCGCAAAGGTCTCCTTCTTTGCGGGCGCGGCCGTCTCGACGGCATCCTCGTCCGCATCGGAATCGTCATCGACGGCAGCCTTCTTGGGCTTGACCGGGGCCGACGCGGCCTCGCTCACCGGATCGATAATCTCGGACTGAACAACGGCCGTCATCTTTTCCTGCGTCTCGCGGAACTGACGGATGGCACGGCCGATCGTGCGGCCCATCTGCGGGAGCTTATCCGGGCCAAACAGCAAAAAGCCGAAGACCACGATGATCGCGAGCTCACCCTCTCCAATACCAAACACACATACCTCCAAGGCTCGATGTGAGTCGAGCCCGCACCGCGCCATTCGGCCGGAACTCGTCTATTCATTCGGTCAAGTATAGCGCCCGGACGCCAAAACGTCCGAGCGCATCACAAACATATGCCAAACGGCACGCCCTTTTGGGGGCAAAGATTATGCAGCGGTGATCGAAATCTCCTGGTCGACACCCAACAGCTGAACCACGCGCATCACCGGGGGCTGCACGTTGACGCAGCCAAAACACTTGCCGTGGTCGACCGCGTGGTGCGCGGCGCCCACGAGCACGCCAATGCCCGTCGAATCGATGTAGCTCACCTGGGCAAAATCGAGCTCAACGGCCTCGGTGGGCTGCTCGAGCGCCAGGTCGATGGCGTTGCGCAGGCTATCGGCGTTAGAGATATCGATCTCACCGGTCACCTTAATGGTGTAGAGCTCTGGCGTGGGGTTGGTGGAAATACCCAAATCCATGTATACGCTCCTTTACGTATCGAAAGTGCGGATAGTACGGGAAGCCGCGCGTTAGGCGCGCTCGGCACGAGCAAGCTCGGCAGCGACAAGCTTAACGGCCAGCACCAGCACATCGAGCGCGGCCTCCAGGTCCTCGACCGTGGGATAGCTCGGCGCGATGCGGATGTTGGTGTCGCGCGGGTCCTTGCCATAGGGCCAGGTGGCACCGGCCGGCGTGAGCTTGACGCCCAGGTCGGCGCAAAGCGCGGCGACCTCTTGGGCCGAGCCCTCGGGACCATCGAAGCTCACAAAGTAACCGCCGCGAGGATGCGTCCAGGTGGCACAGCCCGTGTCGCCCAGGCCCTCGGCGAGCTTGCGCTCGACGGCCTCAAAGCGCGGACGCAGGAACTCGGCATGCTTTTTCATGTGCTCCTTAACCGCCTCGATGGTGGGAAGGAAGCGCACGTGACGCAGCTGGTTGAGCTTGTCGGCGCTGATGAGGCCGGCCTTCAGGCGCTTGGAGAACTCGGCGATAACCGCGGGGCTCGCACCGATAAAGCCGATGCCGGCGCCCGGGAAGGTGATCTTGGACGTCGAGGCAAAGGCCACCACACGGTCCTCGGTGCCCGCCGCGCGAGCGAGGTCAAAGATGTTGGCAAGTTCGTCGGTCTCGTCGTACAGGTCATGCACGCAGTAGGCGTTGTCCCAGAAGATGCGGAAATCGGGCGCGGCCGTGGGCATCTCGACTAGGCGGCGCACGATGTCCTCGCTAAAGGTGATGCCCGTGGGGTTGGAATACTTGGGCACGCACCAGATACCCTTGATGGAGTCGTCGGCAGCAACCAGGCGCTCGACCTCGTCCATGTCGGGGCCGTTGTCGGTCATCGCAACGGGGACATTCTCGATACCCAGATCGGCGGTGATGCCAAAGTGGCGATCGTAGCCGGGAACGGGGCACAGGAACTTGACCTTCTTGCCGTCGTGCGCGGCCTCGTAGGCGTCCCAGGGCTCGCTGCCGCACGAGCCACAGCGCCAGAACATGCCGGCGATGTCGTGCTCAATCAGCAAACTCGACGAGCCCAGCACGAGCGTCTGCTCGGCAGGGCAACCCAGGAACTCCCCCGCCAGCTTGCGTGCCGAGGGAATGCCCTCAAAGCAGCCGTAGTTGGAGCAGTCGACGTTGCCGTCGTGCAGATCGGCATCGGCATTGAGGATATCGAGCATGGGTCGAGAGATGTCCACCTGGGAGGGCGACGGCTTGCCGCGGGCCATGTCGAGCGCCAGGCCCTTGGCCTTGACCTCGGCGACCTCGGCTTTGAGCGCCTCGATGGCGGCATCGAGTTCGGTGGTTTCCATCTTCTGGTAGATCGTCTGCATGGGTGCGACCTTTCGCGAAGCGGTACGTTGCAGTTCGTCTAAGTATAGACCGCCACCGCCGCAACGGTATGAAGCCGTGATAGATTAAGTTCATCGCAATGAATTACGATATCCGCCGCGTGACTCGAATGGTCGCACGGCGCATCCAAGGAGGCAGTATGGAATACGGTTTGTTTCAGGCCGAGGAGTTCGGCGACCTGCAACGCCTGGTCGACGGGCTGTTTTACGACCGCCACGCCATCGACCGCTTGGACCTGATTGTGCAGGCCGAGATCTTGGACCTGGCGCCCGACCTCATGGAGATCGTCAACCTTTTGCCGCCCGGCTACTACGATCGCCAGTCACTTTGCGACCAGCTCAACTCTGCCCTAGCCGCCCACGGCTGGGGCGCCGTCTACGGAACGGTGGAATAGCCCCAGTCATTGGGTGTTCTTAAACGACTAGGTTAACGCCGATGTTTTGGCAGCGCCAGCGAAAACGACCCTAAGCGAGCAAGGTGACGTGAAATGAAAGGGCGCTGACCTTCTGGTCGCGCCCTTGAAATTGA
>UQRW01000062.1 GCA_900543515.1 uncultured Collinsella sp. | reverse complement strand
CAAGGCGGGGCCGAGGCCGCCTCGATCAATTTGCGAAAGAATCTTGACGGTACCGCTGCGCATTGGCAGAGCGCTCGACGGTGATGACCAGGTCCTTGGCCACGCCCGAAAACTCGTACGTGTCCGTATTGCCCTTGGTTGTCTTGGTCACTTCATCAAAGGGGACGCCATTAATCTGAGCGCTGTTAAACGTATCGACCTGCATAAAGTCGCCCAGCTCATCACTGAAGGTGATGTAGCCGGACTTGCTCTCGTCGTAACCATCCTCGATCTGAGTGGGAGAGCCCTTGCCCGAGGTGATAGAGCTCGAGATATCATCAAACACCTTCTTGAGCTCATCGGCATTCGACGCAGCCTTGTAGAAATCGGAATTCTCGGTGCGCTTACCAAGCTCATTGGTTGTGTAGGACGTGGCGTTTGGATAGTTGCTCGACACGGCGTGCATGAACTTGTTTTCGTCGCTCGTCCAGTAGTTCGTAGGCTCGTCAGCGGGATTCGCATCATCAAAGATGCCGATGGTGTAGACCGTAGCGCCTTTCCCCTTCATTTTCTTGGCGGCGACTATGGCATTATTGGCAACCGTAGGGTTAAAGTTCCTGACGTCTGTGGGCGTGCCGTCCGTAAAGAACACAACTACCTTCTGGGCATCCTCGCGGCCCGACATGTCGCGAGCAAGTTCAAGGCCGTAATCAGCCCGCGTGGCACCGGCAGGTTCGATGTAGCCGACCGTATTCTTAAGTTCCGTCGCAGCGCTATCAACACACGGCGTCAGGCTCTTCATGGTCTGCGAGTAGTTGTGCGTGTATCCCTGACGATCGCGATACGTATCGTTGCCGATCTCGTTTTTCTTTGCACCCGAAAACTTAACGATGGCAACCTGATGCCGCTTATTCGTATCTTTAATGCTCTTGTTTTGCTCGGCGATGGTGTCGATAAAGGAACTGGCAGCTGCCTTGAGTGCGTCGATGCGTTTGGTCGAATCGCTGTCACCCATGTCATTATCCATCGACCCGGAGGCATCAAGCACCATCACGATATCGAGCGGTTTAGTGACCAGCGACGTTGTGTCAGAAGTCGAAGACATCGTGGAGAGCGTCGTCACAAAGTCGGACTTTTCGTCCTGCGCTGGCTCGACCGTCTTGTCCGTCCAGATTCGGCCTACATAACGTGTCGTCAGGTCCTGCTCGCCGCCCGACGCCCAGTACTGCCAGCGGCCGGTGGTGTCAGGGTCGACTATCTTTCCGCTCACCGTCGGTCCGTCCATTCCGGTGCTGGACCTGGCGTTGGCCTCGGGCAGCATGGCAAATGCTGCAGCCGGCAACACCAGCACCACGGCCAGTATCACCGCCAAGAGACCCCTCGTGTACTTACTCATCGCGTCTCCCTTCTCGCGGTCTCAGACCTTGCAACAGCCTAAAGTTACGAAATGAGACACAATTTGGGCAGGTGACACATGTTCCAGATTCGGTTTTTGGCGTGAGACAAATGTCTCACCAAAGTTGAGACACGGCGTTTTCGCAGGAAAACGGGTGCGACTCAAGATGGACGGGGCAAAAGGGCCCGTTTTCCTCCATCCCCGAGGGAGCAGTCGACGGCGCTCGCCACGAAATGAGCCTATCTACTACGTTTAGTCCGGTACCCCCGACCACAATCGCGTTTCATGCAAAATCGCAGGCGTTCTACCTGCGGTTTTCTTTTCGCGTTTTTCGCCGTGGTTGAGGGTAGCCACCCAAACGTAGTAGATGGGCCTATTTCGTGGCAGACGGGTCACGCGGCAGCCCTCACAAGGCAAAAATGATCCGTTTCCCTCTGTCCACGGGAGATCAAGGGCTGCTACGGATATGGTGCTATTTCAAAACTATGCCGGATTACGGGGCTAAAGTCGGAGTCCTCATCCATACAGCCTTTTTTTGAAAAACGGCAAGCAGTCTACCTGCGGTTTTGTTTTTGCGATTTTCTGTATGGTCGGAGATTCGCTATCCAGCCCCGTAATCCGGCATAGTTTTGTTCGCGACGGCACAACCGCGCGTTCACGCGCGGGGCCGGTGGGGCATTTTTGCCCCACCGGCCCCATCCAAACGCTACTCCGGCTTGGTTTCTACCGTGGGAGTCTTGTCCGCCGCAACCGGAGTGCGGGCGGTGTCCATGCTCAGGCAGTGTTTAGGACAGCTTTCGATGCACTCGCCGCACACCACGCAGGCATACGGGTCGATCGACCACGTTCCGCCCTTGCGATCGACCGCGAGTGCGCCCGCCGGGCAGCGGCGCGCGCACATGCCACAGCAGATGCACACGTTCATGTCGTTAACGATATGCCCGCGCAGGCGCTCGGGTGCCGCGAGCTTCTCCTGCGGATAGCACACCGTTACCGGCTGCTTGACCATAGAGCCCAAGGCCGTCTTGGCAAATGTCAGTAAACTCATGCCGCGCCTACCTTTCCGTGCAGCTAATGCAGGGGTCGATGGTCAGGATAATCATGGGCACGTTGGCAAGGAGCACGCCCTGCAGCGCATGCGTCAGACCCGCCAGGTTCTGCGACGTCGGCGTGCGCACGCGAAAACGGTCCAGGTTCTTGGTGCCGTTGCCGCGCACATAGTAGTACGCCTCGCCGCGCGGCTGCTCAATCACAACCTCGCCGCGCGCGCCGTCGGCCGGCGTGAGCTTGGTGCGCCCGCCAATACCGTCGTGCGGAATCTTGCCGACAAGCTCCTTGATAATGTCCATGGCTTGCGTAACCTCGGCACAACGCACCTGGCAGCGGGCATAACAGTCGCCATCGGTGGCAACAATCGGCCCAAACGCAGCCAAGTCCGCATAGGCACCGTCGTCAAACATGCGCACGTCGTAATCCACGCCCGATGCGCGCCCAAACGGACCGACCATCGAAAGCTCCAGCGCGTCTTTCTTGCTAATCACGCCCACGCCATGCAGGCGCTCGCCGCAGCTGTTGTCGTCCAAAAACGTATGCACCAGGGCCTCGTAGTCAGGACGCATGGCATCGAGCGTCTGGACAATGCCCGCCAGCTCGGAGTCCTCGATATCGTGCTTAAGGCCGCCGATTTCGTTGATCGACAAAATCACGCGGCCGCCGCACGTGCTCTCAAAAATCTTGAGAATCTGCTCGCGCAGGGTCCACGAACGATAGAACAGCGCCTCGAAGCCAAAGGCATCGGCGAGCAGGCCCAGCCACAGCAGGTGCGAGTGAATGCGCGAAAGCTCATGCAGAATGGTGCGGATATATTGCACGCGGCCGGGCACCTCGATACTGAGCATGCGCTCGCAGGCGCTGGCATAGCCGCAGCTATGGCCCACGGCGCAGATACCGCAAATGCGCTCGGCGATGTAGCCAAACTGATGCATATCGCGCTTTTCGGTGAGCTTCTCGAGTCCGCGGTGCACAAAGCCGATTTGCGGAATTGCCTCGATGACGCGGTCGTCCTCAATCACCAGGTCCAGATGAAGCGGCTCGGGCAGCACCGGGTGCTGCGGGCCAAACGGAATTACGGAGCGATGTGCCATGGGCCTTACGCCTCCTTTTTCTGCTTGTCGCGGGCGGCCTTGGCGGCAAGCGCCGCGCGGACCTTGGCCGCTTTCTCGGGATCCATGGCGGCGAGCTTTGCCTCCATCTCGGCAGCCTTGAGCGCGGCCTTCGCAGCAGTTTCATCGTGCTGAGCATCGGAGCCGGCAGCCGCAGCGGGCTGAGCGACGGCAGCGCCCGCAGCATCGCCAGCGCCCGCAGTGCCCTCCCCCGCAGCGGCCGTGGCAGTAGCGGCCTTCTCGGCCGCGGCCTTGCGCGCCTTGGCCTCGGCGGCGGCACGGACCTTCATGGCCTTCTCGCGCGCGACCTTCACCTCGGGCGTGATAACGCTCATGGGTTCGGCAGTCGAGACCTGGTAGAAAAAGCCCTTAAAGTCGATCTGCATGTCGGTGATGGCAAGGCCAAACAGGTCGTGTGCTTCGTTTTCAAACGGAAATACCGCCGGATAGTACGAGCTGATGGACGGAATCTCCTGGTACTGGTCGATGCCCTCAACCACCAGGTTCTCGATCGCATAGCTGCCGTCCTGCGCAATATGCTCCTGAGCAGCTCGAACGTTGATAAACGTATAGACCAAGCGATACGAGCCGTCGTCGACGTTGCGCTCGGCGTGCATTTGCACAAAGCGCGCGCCGACGCCCTTAAGCGCCTGGACATGCGGCAGGAGCCCGTCGATCCCGACGGTGGTATAGATAGCCTTTTGCATTACTCGGCCTCCTTTGCAGCGGCGGTCGCGTCGCCGGCCTCCGCAGCAGCCACAAACCCGTCCTCGCCCAGCTCAACGCCACCGTCCCAGGTTGCGGCACCGCCCACGGTGAGCGGATCGCCGCCGGCGCGCATCACGGCCTCCTTCTGGTCCAGGATGCCGCACGCCTCCACGATGGCATCGATCACGGTCTCGGGGCGAATGGCGCACCCGGGCGCGTACACGTCCACGGGAATCGCGCGGTCCACGCCGCCGATCACGTTATAGGCATCGCGGAACACGCCGCCCGAACACGCGCAGATGCCGCAGGCCACCACGCACTTGGGCTCGAGCATCTGGTTGTAGATCTGGCGCACGACGGGCAGGTTCTGGGCATTGACCGACCCCGTCACCAAAAAGATATCCGCATGCTTAGGGTTGCCGGTGTTGACCACGCCAAAGCGCTCCGCATCGAACAGTGGCGTGAGCGAGGCCAGCACCTCGATATCGCATCCGTTGCAGCTCGAGCCGTCGTAATGAATAACCCACGGCGAGCGCGACATTTTATGATCCATGGATGCCGCCTCCTAAATAAATACGTCGACAAGGATGGGCATAAGGTTGAGCAGGCCAAACACCAGCGCCACGCCCCATCCGAGCCTAAAGCAGCTGCGCCAGGTGCTGCGTGCGAAGGTGTTGTCGATCAGGACCTCGACAAAATACGTCGCGGCCATCACGACCAGGGCGACCACCCAGCTCACCGGGTTATCCCAGACAAAGAACATGCCCACCCACATCAAAAACAGCACGCTCTCGCACCAGTGCATAAGGGTCATCTTGGCCAGCGTGCCGCCGCTCATCTCGGTGGCGACGCCCTGGACAATCTCCTGATGCGCATGATGCGAGTACGAAAGGTCAAACGGCGACTTGCGCAGCTTGATGGTGAGCACCGCGAGCAGCGCGAGCAAAATGGGCGCGCTGTACACGATGATGGGGGCCGACTGCCCCGTCACGGCGATGGAATCGAAGCTATCGGTGGCAAGGTACAGGCCCACACTCATCAGCAGAACGGCGGGCTCGTAACTCATGACCTGCAGCAGCTCGCGATCGGCGCCAACCTGGGCAAACGGGCTTTGCGTCGAGGCGGACGCCAACACCACAAAGATCGCGGCGAGCGTCACCATAAAAGCGCACAGCAGCGTGTTGGAGCCCGACACAAAGATGCCGCCGCCCACCACGGTAAAGATGAGCGCACACGCCATATAGGTATCGTCCATGGTGTTTACGCTGGCAGGGGCTTTGCGCAGCAGCTTGGCAACGTCGTAGAAGGGCTGCAGCAGACGCGGACCCACACGGCCCTGCATGCGGGCCGAAAGCTTACGGTCAAGGCCGTCAATCAAACCGCCCACAAGCGGCGCAATCAAGGCAAACGCCACGGTGCCCATAAAGATGCCCACGACGCCCGAGCCTTCAAAATACTTGCCGCGCAACACCGAGGGCGCGCTCATGGCAAGTCTCTCGGGCCCAATCCACGCGCAACACAGCAGCGCAAACAAGATAATGCTGCAACACACGACGCTACCCGCGGGGCCAATACGCTTCTCGCCAAGGGCGTCCTCCGAGTACCAATTTCGCTTTTCGGCCTTCACCTCGTGTCCCATCGAGCCGCGGAAATGGCGGTAATTGTCGGTTCCCACACCCGAAAGATATACGTTTACGTGCGGTTTGTTGCTCACGCGGAATGAAGTCAGCAGCACCACGGCGATAAACGCCACGATAACCACCATCAGATACATGGCGTCCTTGCCAATAACGTACGGCACGCGGCCAAACACCATGGCCAAGTAAGGCGACACCAGGCCGCTCGAGATGAGCGGGAACGCCACGCAGCAAAGAATCAGCAGCGCGGCGATGGTGTTGAGGGCCATCCATTCGGTCTTATGGACATTGACCTCAACGTTTTGAGCCGTGGGGTCGACGCCCGAAAGCTTGGCAAGCCACTTGCCCCAGAAGTAAAACGTCGCGGCCGAGCCAAAGGCAAGCACCATGATCATGAGCACGTTGCCGGTCTGCGCGAACGCCACCAGGGCGCCCCACTTGGACACGAGCATGCCAAACGGCGCCACAAACATGCCCATGATGCCCAGCATCATCAGCCGCGTCAGGTGCGGCATGCGGCTGAACATACCGTCCATGTCCTCGATATTGCGGCTGCCGATATGATGCTCGGCCGTGCCCACGCACAGGAACAGCAGCGACTTGGCCACCGTGTGGAACAGGATCAGGAAGATGGCGGCCCATACGGCCTCGGGCGCGCCGACACCCAAGCAAGCACTGATGAGGCCCAAGTTGGAAATGGTGGAGTACGCGAGGACGCGTTTGGCGTTGCTCTGCGAGATGGCCATGAGGGCAGCGAGCAAAAACGTGATGGCACCCACACTCGTGACCATAAAGCCAGTCACGGGATAGATGGCATAGAGCGGGCTGAGCTTGACCATCAGGAACACGCCGGCCTTGACCATGGTGGACGAGTGCAGCAGGGCGCTCGTGGGCGTGGGGGCAACCATGGCACCCAACAGCCAAGTGTGGAACGGCATCTGTGCGGCCTTGGTGAGTGCGGCGAGCGACAGCAGGATGACCGGCATCACCAGCAGCGCGGATTGCGCGGTTCCGGCGCCGGAAAGCTCGATCATGCCCGAGATGGTCAGCGGCATGCCGTTAACGTGCAGGTACATGAGTCCGGCCAAAAACGCGATGCCGCCCAGCATGTTGAGGATGATCTGGGTGAAGGCGTTTTTGATGGCCTCGGGCGTGCGCGTGTAGCCAATCATAAGGAACGAGCACACGGTGGTGATTTCCCAGCCGCAGAACAGCCACTCAAGGTTGTCGCTCGTCACGATGACGAACATGGCCGAGAGGAACAGGAACATAAGCGCCAGGAACTGCGGGCGACGGTCGGGCGCGGTCTGCCCGCGCAGCGCAGCCTCGTGCTCGTCATGGGCCTGGAAGTCCTTCATGTAGCCCAGGGCATACACGCAGATTAGGCTACCGACGATGCCGACGGCGAGGACCATGATCACACTCATGTAGTCCAGGTAGAGCGGCGTCGCCGTGACGGCTTCGACCGCGGGCAGCGTCATGGCTGCAAAGGCGAACGAGCCCACCAGCTGGACTATGCCGAGCACCGTGGCGAGCGCGTTCCTATATTTGTACGCGTTGTACAGGATTACGGCGCACAGGATGACGTCGATGACGGAGCTGATGATCGAGAGCACATGCGAGGTGCCGGGGGCAACCTCAAAGCTCTGCGGACCCGTGCCAAAAAACATGACGGCGACTACAACTGTCACCGCCATAATAATGCCGGAACCTATGAGCCCCACCGCATCGCGGGCGCGGTCACCGCGCACGAGCAGCATGCCCAGCGCCGGTACCAGCGGAAACAGGGTAAGGAAATACAGTAGCGTCATACCATCACTCCCCCATGCAAAAACGCTGCAATTGTTTAACGTTATAGCTCAATTGAGGAGCAGCGGCGGCAGGTTTTCGGTCAATTGGGGAGTTTTAGGCGTACGGGGTAAGGGCATGCCCGCTTTGGAACAGAGGGGCGGTAAGAAAAATGCGCCCCTGTGGGCGCACCATCCCGTTCGCTACTCCGCCTTTTTAACGCGCGGCTTGCGACCGCGCGGCTTATCGACCAGCGCGGACTCACCGCTCTCGCGATACTGGCGGCACCAAGCCTTGACCGAAGACTCGCTGGGAATCTTGTGCTTGATCATGGCCTCGCGAACCGTCAGGCCGTTTTCCAAACGGTCCTTAACCACGGCGAGCTTGACGTCGTACGAATAGGTGTGATGACGAGCGCCCGCGTTGAGCACGGCGTCGGCACCGCCCACGGCATACGCGCGGGCCCACTGACGAGCCGTGGCCTGGGGAATGCCAAGCTTTGCGGCGAGGGCGCGGTGACCGACCCCATCTTGGAGGATCTCGACGGCGCGCTGCCTAACCTCGGGCGCATGCGTACGAGTCCTAGTTGCTTCCGACATACCTGCCACTTCTTAGCCTTAACCGTTAATCTGCTTTCTTACGTGCAAGTTAGATAGTAGCATTTTACTGTTTGCTCAAAGCAGTTAATTAAAATAGACGCGGTGTTATCTGGGCATTTGGCACCAATTTACGACATTTCTTTATCGATTATTTACGCTGGTAGCTGACTCGCAGCTAATCCTCATTCGCTTGTCAACAAAATTGGCATCTCTTTATGTCCTTTGGCATAGAGGATATAGTTATTAACCCCTCCCCCAATAATTTTGAGTAATCGGCAAGGCAGTAGACGTCCTTACTCCTCATGATTACCGCGCATTGCCATCCACCGGAGCAAAACAAAAAGGGCGGGGCCTGCTGCGCTTGCAGGCCCCGCACCGGTTGACACCCGACGGGACACAGCCGGGCGAGACGGATCCGTGCTACCGCCCCGCCTGGCCGCGATGTTCAACTACAGCTCGTTGGCCGCGTGATACGCCGTGCGAATGGCGCTCGCAATGTCGGCGGTGCGCTCACCCGAGCAGTCGCCCACGCAGGTCACGGGCACCGTCACGCCATCCAGGTCAAACGCGTTGGCCTTGGAGCCCACGGCCATCACCACGTAATCGCAGGCGATCTTCACCGGCTCCTCGGCGCCGTCCTCGGTGGTGCGAACAGCCTCCACGCCCTCGTCGGTAATGGCGGTCAGGCGGGTCTTAACATGCTGCTCCACGTTGTGCTCTGCAAAGTCGCTCATAATCAGCGGCAGAATGGTCTCGGACTCGCCCGCGGCAATCTTGTCGAGCATCTCCACGATCGCCACCTCGCAGCCGTGCTGCAGCAGGTACTCGGCAGTCTCGGTGCCCACCAGGCCGCCGCCAATGACGGCGACGCGGCCGCTGAGCTCCACCTTGCCGGCCAGCACGTCCCAGCTCGAGACGACCTTCTCCGAATCGGCACCCGGAACGGGGATGACCACGTCGTGTGCGCCCACGGCCACAATCGCAGCGTCGGCGGCGTTGAGGTCCTCAGCGGTAGCGGCATGGTTGAGCTCGACCTTCACGCCCAGGCCGGGCAGAATCTTCTCGTAGTACTCGACCGAGCGCATGATCTCGTCCTTGCGCGGAGGCGCGGCCGCCAGCACAATCTGGCCGCCCAGATGATCGCTCGCCTCGTAGACGGTCACGTCGTAGCCGCGCTTGGCCGCCACGCGCGCGGCCTCCAGACCGGCGATGCCGCCGCCCACCACGGCGATCTTCTTGTCGCCCTCGCCCGGCTTAATGGCGATGGTTGCCTCATCGCCGTTCTCGGCATTGAGCACGCACGAGATGTACTTGCGGTTTTGAATCGCATCGACGCAGCCCTTGTTGCAGTTGAGGCACTCGCGGATGGGCTCACCCGTGGCGGCCTTCAGCGCAATGTCGGGGTCGCACATGAGCGAGCGGCCATAGGCGATGATGTCGGCGGCGCCGTCTTCCAGAATCTTCTCGCCGGCCTCAACCGAGACAACGCGGCCGACGGTTGCCACCGGCACGGAGACCAGGGCCTTGACGCGCTCGGCCACGGGCAGCGTCCAGTTGTAGGGCATGGCGCCCATGGGCGGAATGGTGTCGCCCATGTTGCCGGTGTGGTTGGCCTGTGCGACCTGAATCATATCGATGCCCGTACCCTCGAGCAGCTTGGCGAACTCGCAGGCCTCGTCGGGCTGCAGGCCACCCTTGCCGCGCGGCGTGCCGTCGGGGTTCTCCATAATCACGGGGAGTTTGTACTCCACCATCAGCTGCGGCGCGGCCTCCTTAATGGCGGCGACGACCTCCAGCGCGTAGCGAACGCGGTTCTCGAACGAACCACCGTACTCGTCGGTGCGCTGGTTGAGGATGGCCGAGCACAGCGAACCCACCAAGCGGTCGCCGTGGACCTCGATG
>UQRW01000061.1 GCA_900543515.1 uncultured Collinsella sp. | reverse complement strand
AGCGTGAGCGGGTACAGGCGCGTGCCGGACCCGCCGGCGAGGATGATGCCTTTCACGGGCTATAACCTTTCTTTTTTTGCGGCCCTGCGGCCAGCACGATTCCCCAAAAGTCGGGCGCAGCAGTCGACGCCGAAGGCGATGAACTCGACCAGATTGCCCTCCCGAAGGAGCTGAGAGGAGACCGCTTTAACGAGCCGGCCCCCCTCGCCGATCTCACTTGCATGCACGAGATCGTCCGCATGCGTTTCGAGAAAGAAACCGACGGCACGGTTGCGGGCAAACTGTTCGGATGGCGTCAAGTTATGCGAGTGATAGACCTCTGCACGCGGCTCGTAAGCTACCTTCAATCC
Organism: uncultured Collinsella sp.; assembly: GCA_900543515.1. Lineage (GTDB taxonomy): Bacteria > Actinomycetota > Coriobacteriia > Coriobacteriales > Coriobacteriaceae > Collinsella. The sequence goes on along the minus strand of UQRW01000061.1, from coordinate 10,305 downwards.
CGAGGCTATAAACCTGGCAGCCATGAGCATGTCCTCGTTGGTATTGACATGATCGAATCCACCGCATTCGAGATAGGAAGACCGACGGTATGCGGAACAGGTATCAGATGCGAAGAAAGTCTTAATACCAAATTGTCCAAGATCGCCTTTTGACCGAACAGACGGCGAATCAGGATAATTGAACTCACGTACCAGCTGTTCAAAACGTCGGGCATCCGCCTTGGGCAGCTGCCTACCGCTTACGAGAGCAATGCTGGGATCTTCCACCATGGGAGCAACAAGCCTCTTCAGATAATCACCGGAAACGGGCACAGCATCTTGAGTGAGAAAGCAGACGAAGTCGCCGCTCGATTTCCTAAGTGCCATGTCTCTTGTGGTGCCATGGTTGAAAGCCTGGCGATCAATCTCCAACAGGCGGACTCTTTTGTGTTGCCGAACCAGCTCGATAGTTTTATCTTCCGAAGCGGAATCAACAATCAGAATCTCAACCGGATGAATAGACTGGTGTTCGAGGGCAATTAAAAGCCCATCGATTTCATGCTCAGCATTAAGAGTCGGAATGATGACGGAGATTTCCATCTATCTACCCGTCCTCTTCTTGCCGAACATTGCACCGAAGGTGCCGGTAAAGCACTTCCAATCCATGCGAAAACAGCGGTTCTGAACGTATCGGAGTTCGATCTGCTGGCGCAGGCCACTCTCAAACGTCGCCTCGTTACGATCAGTCGCTTGCCAAAGTCCAGTAATTCCAGGCTGGACAGAGAGCAACTCGGCCTTTTCTTCATACGAAAAATGCTGCTCAAGCTCATCCCTTGTAATGGGGCGAGGACCAATGACAGAAAGGTCACCATTCAGCACGTTAAGGAACTGCGGCATCTCATCGATGGAGCATTTACGAATGAACTGACCGATCTTGGTAATGCGGGGGTCATCGTCAACCTTGCGCTCGACTTCCCACTGATGAAGCTGTTCGGGACTCAAATACTTCTGCACATCACCCGCATCGACAACCATGCTACGGAGCTTAATAATCTTGATTGTTTTTCCGCCCTTGCCGACGCGCTCTTGCGTATACATAGGGCTGCCAGGCGATTCAAGGCAAATAAGTGCGCATACAATGGCGATGGGGATAAGCAGCAGTACACTCATCAAAAGACTAAACACCAGGTCGAACAGCCTCTTAATAAAGCGGTAGCCAAGCGTGCCGCTCGGCTTTATGCGATCGATAGCCAGCGCATCCCCCACAGATGCACAGCCCCCTGTTACTTCTTTAGCAGCCAAAGTCAAACGTACGGCCCTGTCCTCCAGGACCCCCCCCAATCGATAAATTCAATAAATGCGAACGATTTACTGGTACAACGTCTCCCTTACGTTTTGTTGGGAACGTCCAGCGGCAGCAGCTCCCTAAATGCGGAGTCGCCTTCGCCCACGTCTACCAGGCACCAGCGTTTATGACGGTCGATCTTTTTAACGCGGGCCTCTTGCCCCACCAAGGGACCCTGCTCTATGTGCAACACGCCGTCTTCTATGCGCGCGATGCTGTTGCGCACCACGCCGTCGTCGTCCAGCACACTGCGATACCAATCCTGCGCATAGTCCGGCATGGGCATGTACGCCCGCTCCCTACTGCCGGCGATGCGGCAGCCAAAGCTCAGCTGGGCCAAAGCCCTATCGAGCGCGGCGGCATCGTGCGTGGCGACGAAGAAATATTCCTTGTACATGGGTTTGGTTTGGAGCGACCAGGCGCCGTCCCGCTTAAACCAGAACTCCTTTTGCATCACAAAAGCGTTCTGCATCATCTCGTGCGGTATAATGCGGCGGACTTTTTCGCAGGTCTCGCGCTCTTTTCCATGGGGGGTGTGGACCAGATACCAGCGGACGCGGCCGTGCTGGCCGTTGGTGGTGGCGCCGTTAAATGCGCCCGGCAGCTGCTCTTGGCGCCGTGCTGTCTGCTCCATGTTCTCGCCCCCTCTTTTGGCTTTGCGATGCACGCAAATGCAGGGGCGTTTAGAACAGGCTTCTCGCTCGCAGCTAGGCGCAGTCGCAAAAGTACAGGTTTTTGTATCTTTCGACAGACGACATTATACGAGCATTTAATCAGCGTTTGCCCAGATTACGCAAAATGCACTGCCAGTAGGTACATCTCCATACCCCTCTACAAAAAACTGTACCTTTTTGTGCAACAAAAAAAGCCGCTCAACCAGCGGCTTTTCTTATTTTAGGTATGAAAAAGGCGACCGCCCTTTGTGGACGGTCGCCTTTGTTAATTGTTGTGAAGTTTGCCTTAGGCGCGAGTCTTGATCTCCTCGAGCACCTTGGCAACAAACTCGTCAACGCTCATCTGAACGGTCTCGTTGGAGCGATCGCGGACGGAAATGTTGCCGGCCTCGACCTCCTTCTCGCCCAGGATGAGCATGTAGGGCACGCGGTCAATGCTGCGGGCCTCACGGATCTTGTAGCCGATCTTCTCGTCGCGGTCGTCGCAGACCACGCGAATGCCGGCCTCCTCCAGCTTGGCGCACACCTCGTGGGCGTAGTCGCGGCTCTTCTCCGAGACCGGAAGCGCCTTGACCTGCACGGGAGCCAGCCAGGTGGGGAACTTGCCCGCAAAGTGCTCAATCAGAATACCGATGAAGCGCTCGATGGAGCCAAAGCACACGCGATGCAGCATGATGGGGCGCTTCTTGGTGCCGTCGGCGTCCACGTACTCCAGGTCAAAGTTGAGCGGCATCTGGAAGTCGAGCTGGACGGTGCCGCACTGCCAGGTACGACCGAGCGAATCCTCCAGGTGGAAGTCGATCTTGGGGCCGTAGAAGGCGCCGTCGCCCTCGTTGACCTCGTAGTCCATGCCCAGCTTCTCCAGAGCGGAGCGCAGGCCCTCCTCAGCGCGAGCCCAGTCCTCGTCGGAGCCCATGGAGTCCTCGGGGCGGGTAGAAAGCTCAACGTGGTACTTAAAGCCAAACTTTTGGTACACGGAGTCGATGAGGTTGACCACGCCCACGATCTCGTCGGTCAGCTGGTCGGGACGCACAAACAGGTGGGCGTCGTCCTGGTTAAAGCAGCGCACACGGAACAAGCCGTGCAGGGCGCCGCGCAGCTCGTGGCGGTGCACCAGACCGATCTCGCCGGCGCGGATGGGCAACTCGCGGTAGGAGTGCGGCTTGCTCGCGTACACCAGCACGCCGCCCGGGCAGTTCATGGGCTTAATGCAGTACTCTTCGTCGTCGATGACGGTGGAGTACATGTTGTCCTTGTAGTGGTCCCAGTGGCCCGAGGTCTTCCACAGCTGCTTGTTCATGATGAGCGGCGTGGAGATCTCCACGTAGCCGGCCTTGTGGTGGATCTCGCGCCAGTAGTCCAGCAGCGTGTTCTTAAGAATCATGCCGTTGGGCAGGAAGAACGGGAAGCCGGGGGCCTCGTCGCGCATCATAAAGAGGTTCATCTCGCGGCCGATCTTGCGGTGGTCGCGTTTCTTGGCCTCCTCCAGCATGTGCATGTGCTCGTCGAGCTCTTCCTTGGTGGCAAAGGCGACGCCGTTGATGCGGGTGAGCATCTTGTTGTCCTTGTCGCCCTTCCAATATGCGCCCGAGACGCCGGTGAGCTTAAAGGCCTTGAGCGCCTTGGTATAGCAGATGTGGGGGCCGACGCACATGTCGATGTAGTCGCCCTGCTGGTAGAAGGTGATGCGGGCGTCGTCGTCCAGGTCGCCGATGTGCTCGACCTTGTACTTCTCGCCGCGCTCCTCCATAAGGGCGATGGCCTCGGCGCGGGACTTCTCGTACACCGAAAACTTGAGGTTCTCCTTGACGATCTTTTTCATCTCGGCCTCGATCGCGGGGAAGTCGTCCTCGCTGATCTTGACGCCCTCGGGCAGGTCGACGTCGTAGTAGAAGCCGTTGTCGGTCGCGGGGCCGTACGCAAAGTCGGCCTCGGGGTACAGGCGCTTGATGGCCTGCGCCATGATGTGCGCGGCGGAGTGGCGGATGACGTGCGTGACCTCGTCTTGCGGGAGCTCGGCCACCGAACCGTCATTGTAGAGTGCCTTCATGGGTATGTTTTCTCCTCTCGGATGCCTAATGCAAGTTCGTGCGATGCGCTCGGCGTTTTTGACTTGCATCATTATAGGCAGGTTGCCTTGGTATACAAGCGCCCGCCGCACCTTAATGGCACGGCGGGCGATTTTCTACGCATGCTTCATCGTGTGGGGGCGGGGCTGCGGGGCGTGTACGGCTTGCGGCGTGCCCGTGGCGCGGGGCGGTTGCGCGGGATGCGCGGTGCCCGTGGCTTGCGGCCGGCCCGGCGATGGATGCGTTACTGAATGCGAGTTCGGCAGTAGGGGCAGACCTTCCAGTGCGCGTCGAGCGGGCGATGGCAGCTGGGGCAGACGTTACGAACCTGGGTGTCGCACACCGGGCAGACCACAAAGTCCTTCTCGATGGGGGCGCCGCACTGCGGGCAGGTGCCGTACTGGGCAAGCTGGCGCTCGCGCAGGGCCATGTCCAGCTCCTGCTCCTCGCGGTCGGCCGCGTAGGAGTGCGGGCGCAAGACCAGGTAGGCAATGAGGCCCACAAACGGGATCAGGGCGATGATGCCCCATGCCACGTAGGCGCTGGCACCACGGCGGCGAGCGTCGATGAACACATAGACGACCGACAGCACATACAGGGCGATGATAAAGCCGACGAAGGCATAGATGACGCCCATAAGCTGAGGCGACATGAGCTCGGAGATGTACTTGGACATTAGGGGTACCTTTCGGAATATTTACAGTTCGGTCCAGTTTACCACGGGGTTTGTTTATATGGGACTACGGCTGGATACGGGGCTGTCGCGGACACAAACATCTCAATCTGTAACAGGTGGGAGCGGAATCCGGGTTTAGATGTTACGGATTTAGACGAACGGGTGCGCCGTCAGACTAACGTCCCAATCTGTAACATCTGGAGCCCAAATCCTCGTCTAACTGTTACAGATCGAGACAAACGGTTGCCGTAGTTGTCGGCGGACGAGGCTATCGACGTTACCGGGTCTCCCCTCGTCTGCCGTTGGCGGATGCTGCGAGGCTGTTCGCCGCATTGCCGCCGCGCTGGGGGTGCGCAGACCGTAGGATAGTCTTATTGACAGCCTGTCAACTCGTCTGGGAGGCACTGTGACAGAAACGTTTGATATCGCGATTGTGGGCGCGGGCATCACCGGATGCGCCATCGCGCGGCAGCTCGCGCGCTATGACCTGTCCATTTGTGTGGTCGAGGCGGCCAACGACATCGCCCTAGGCGCGTCGAAGGCCAACGGCGGCCTGGTGCACGCCGGCTACGACCCAGCGCCGGGCACGGTAAAAGCGCAGGTCAACGCCCGCGGCTGCGAACTGTACGGTACGTGGGCCCAGGAGCTGGGCTTTCTGTTCTGCCGCACCGGATCCATGGTGCTGGGCTTTAACGACGAGGACCGTGCGCACTTGGAGCAGCTGCGCCAGAACGGCCTGGCCAACGGCGTGCCCGAGCTGTCGATTATTGGTCCCGAGCGCATCCGCGAGCTGGAGCCTCGCGCCAGTGCCGACGCCACGTGCGCGCTGTGGTGCCCCTCGACCGGGTTTGTCGACCCATTTGAAGTGGCTATCGTCGCGTTGGAGAACGCCCTGGCCAACGGGGTAACGTTTATGCGGTCCGCGCCGGTGGAGGCGATTGAGGTTGCTGACGGCGAGGACGATAGTGCTGCGCGCTTTACGCTAGTGACGCCCGCCGGCGATGTGCGCTGCCGCTACCTCATTAACGCCGCGGGCAACGGCGCCGCCGACATCTCGCATATGACGGGCGCCGAGGAGTTCCAGATGGTCTGGCGCCAGGGCAACATCGTGGTGCTGGACAAGGAGCCGCGCACGCTGATGCCGCTCTACCCGGTGCCGACGCCGGTGTCGAAGGGCGTCATTGTGACGGGCACCGTGCATGGCAACACCGTGATCACCGCTACGGCCGCCGTGCGCGAGCCGGGCGACACGCAGACCTACGCGGTCGATGTGAACGCGCTGCTAGCCGGCGCGCGCAAGCTGGTACCCGATCTGGATACGCGCCGCGTGGTGCGCGCGTTTGCCGGCGGGCGCCCGGTCATTAAGGGGACGAACGATTTCTTTATTGGGCAGTCGGCCGTGGTGCCGGGGCTGTTCCAGGCGGCAGGCATTCAGTCGCCGGGCGTGGCGAGCGCCCCGGCCATTGCCGAGCGCATGGAGCACGTGATGCGCGAGGCGGGTGTGGTTTTGCACGAACGGGCCGACTGGAATCCGATTCGCCGCGCACCGGACGACTTTGACCGTGCGCCGCTCGCGCGTAAGGAAGAGCTCATCGAGTCCGACCCCGCGTGGGGACAAATCGTCTGCCGCTGCGAGACGGTGCCCGAGGCCGAGATTGCGGCAGCGATCCATCGCCAGCCGGGTGCGGTTTCGGTCGAGGGCGTCAAGCGCCGCTGTCGTGCCGGCATGGGTCGGTGCCAGAGCGGCTTTTGCCAGAGCCGCGTGGTGGCGATTATGGCGCGCGAGCTGGACTGCGAGCCCAGCGAGGTGCTGCTGGAGGACACAGGTTCTTGGCTGGTTGAGGGACCGCTGAAGGGGGTGCGCTAGCATGGCGACACTTGATTCGCGCGCCGGACGCGCGAAAGCAGGAGCTACCGAGGCGGTGCAGACGCAAGCCTTCGACGTGGTCGTTATCGGCGGCGGACCTGCCGGCATGGCGGCCGCACTGGCCGCGCATAAGACAGGCGCACGCGTGGCCATCGTGGAGCGCGAGCAGCACCTGGGCGGCATCCTCCGCCAGTGCATCCACCCCGGCTTTGGCCTGTCGCACTTTAAACAGGAGCTCACCGGTCCCGAGTACGCGCAGCGCTTTATCGACCAGGTGCACGCAACCGACATTGCGCTGTTCCTGGACAGCATGGTGATTGGGATTGATTCAGGCGAGCCTACGGAAGACACCGCGGTCCATACCGTCACGCTCATGAGCCCTGCCGGCATGTTGCAACTCACCGGACGCGCAGTCGTCCTTGCCATGGGTTGCCGCGAGCGCACGCGCAGCGAGATCAAAATCCCCGGCAGCCGACCCGCCGGCGTGTTTACGGCGGGTCTGGCGCAGCGATACATCAATATCGAGAACCTCAAACCCGGCTCGCGCGCCGTCATTTTGGGTTCGGGCGATATCGGGCTGATCATGGCACGTCGCTGCACGCTCGAGGGGATTTCGGTCGAGGGCGTGTACGAGCTCATGCCGTACGCCAACGGCCTACGCCGCAACGTCAAGAACTGCCTAGACGACTTTGGAATTCCGCTGCACCTGTCCACCACCGTCACGCGTGCAATCGGGCACGATCGCGTGGAGGCCGTCGAGGTGAGTCAGGTCGACGAGCATCTGGCGCCCATTGCCGGGACGGAGCGCATCGTTCCGTGCGACACGCTGCTGCTTTCGGTTGGTCTGATTCCCGAGAACGAACTTTCGGTTGCCGCGGGCGTAGAGCTTGACCCGCGCACGCGCGGGGCCGTAGTGGACCAGAGTCTGCAGACGGGCGTGCCGGGCATCTTTGCCTGTGGCAACGTGCTGCACGTGCACGACCTGGCCGACAACGTGACGACCGAGTCCGAGCGCGCCGGCGCGGCCGCGGCGGCGTGGGCGTTGAGCGACGACGCCGGGGCGAGCGCTGCGAGAACGGGCTGCGAGCTCACGGTCTCCCCTGCCGGCAACGCGAGCTACGCGCTGCCGGGACGCATTACGGCAGTGGCACTCACCAAACTCAACTTCCGCGTGCGCCGACCGGTCGATACCGCTCGAGTACGCATCTTGGCCAACGGCGAAGAACTTTTTGCGGGCAAGGTCCGCGCGTTTAAGCCGAGCGTTATGGAAAGCTTCCCACTGCCGTCAAAGGTCATCAAACAAGCGCTCGACCTGGGTGCCAGTGAGATTGTCCTATCCGTCGATCCCGTTGAGGAGGCATAAACCATGAGCAAGAATGCGACCGAAACGCTGCAGTTCAACTGCACGACCTGCCCATCCGAATGCCTCCTGACCGTAGAGGTAGAGCGTGACGCAGACGGCGCCGTGGTAGAAGTGCGCTCCGTAACCGGCAACAGTTGCCCGCGCGGTGATAAGTTCGCACATCAGGAACTCATCTGCCCCATGCGCGTGCTCACGACGACCATAGCGGTCTCCGGCGGCGACGAGGCCTTGCTCCCCGTGCGCACCGCCGAGGCCATCCCGCTGGCACTCCACGCCCAAGCCATGAACCTCATCCGAGGCCTAGTCGTCAACGCCCCCATCCGCATTGGCGACGTCGTGCTGGAAGACCTTCTCGGCACCAGCATCGACCTCGTCGCCAGCATGGATATCGACCGAGTCTAAGTAACTAATTAGGGACGGGCTCTTTAAGCTACCCTGCCATCCACCCTGCCCTCCTCAGTTGCGGTGGAATAGTTCCTGATTTCCGCCAAAACCCCGGCATCCAGGAACTATTCCACCGCAACTATCCTTGGAATTGGTATTTAGCTTGTGCCTACTTTAGTGCCATTTCAAAACTATGCCGGATTACGGGGCTGATTCGGAGACCCCCATCCATACCGGCAATTTTCGATTTTTGATAAGCCGTCTACCTGCGGTTTTAATTTCGCGATTCTTCTCATGGTCAAGTAATACAGGTCCAGCCCCGTAATCCACCATACTTTTGAAACCAGCCCATTTGGAACGGCCCTCTTATGACTACTTTTGCCCGATCATTCTGCATGTTGGACACAGCTAAAATAGCCCCGTCGCAAATTGACTACCCTGGCATTGGGGATACCATGGTGGCACCCTAGCGAAAGGATGTTTCATGGCACATGTCGATGACCAGCGTGTGGCGCACGTGCTTGATGCGCTCGAGGCTCAGCACCCCGGCGCACAGCTGCTCGTAAACGACCCGTGGTCGATTTACTATCTGACCGGTTTTTATGCCGATATGTTCGAGCGATTTTGCGGCGTGCTGCTCGCACGCGATAGCGAGCCTGTGATCTTGGTCAACGCGCTGCATCAGCTGCCCGAGTACGACAATGCCCGCGTGGCCTATCACACCGATACTGACGTCGTGGCCGACGCCATCGTTCGCGAGGTCGATCCGAACAAACCGCTCGGCATCGACACCGTCATGCGCTCCGGCTTTTTGATGCCGCTTATGGAGTGCCACGCCGCCAGCGAGTTTTTCCTGGGTGACTTTGCCGTCACCGCCGCACGCACCTACAAGGATGCCACCGAGCAGGAACTCATGCGTGCATCTTCGGCCGCCAACGACGCCGTGATGGCCGACGCGATCAAACTCGTCCACGAGGGCGTAACGGAGCGCGAAATTGCCGACCAGATGCTCGGCCTGTATCGAAAGCACGGCTGCGAGGGCTTTAGCTTTCCGCCGATCGTGAGCTTTGGCGCCAACGCCGGCGACCCGCATCACGAGCCCGACGACACCGTGCTCAAGCGTGGCGACGTGGTGCTGTTCGACATTGGTGGACGTCGCCGCAACTATTGCTCGGACATGACGCGCACGTTCTTTTGGGGCGAGCCGGACGAGGAGACGGCACGCATCTACGACATCGTGCGCCGTGCCAACGAGGCCGCCGAGGCGCTCATCGCACCGGGCGTGCGCATGTGCGACCTGGACCGCGCCGCGCGCGGCGTGATTGAGGACGCTGGCTACGGCAAGTACTTCACGCACCGCCTGGGCCACTCGATCGGTCTTCAGGACCACGAGCCGGGCGACGTCTCGCTGGTCAACGAACAGGTTATCGAGCCAGGCATGACGTTCTCCATCGAGCCGGGCATCTACCTCCCCGGCCGCACCGGCGTCCGCATTGAGGACCTGGCCCTGGTGACCGAGAACGGCGTCGAGATCCTCAACAACTACCCCCACGATCCAGTCCGCCTGGACTAGCCAATGTGACAAAGGGACTGCCCCTTTGTCACATCCCACTAACGCCGCGCCACAAAAACGGCCTATCTACTACGTTTAACCCGCATGGGTCGACCATGCGGCTCTTTTTTGAAAATCAGCAAGCCTTCTACCTGCGGTTTTGTTTTCACGATTTCCCGTGTGGTCGAGGGTAGTCGGCAAAACGTAGTAGATAAGCCCATTTCGTGGCGAGCGCGCCGCCTGAGACGCAGGGTAGCAAATTTGGGACGGGGCTATTTTAATTACCCACATGCGGGAAGGGGTAGTCAAAATAGCCCCGTCCCAAAAAGACTGCTTTGCTAAGTTGCGGTGAAATAGGGACTGTTTATGGCTTCTAGCCCAGAAAACAGTCCCTAT
>UQRW01000060.1 GCA_900543515.1 uncultured Collinsella sp. | reverse complement strand
AGGCCGGCTTCCTTGATCAGCTCGACGGCAGTCTGCTGGTCCTTGCCCAGCACATCGGGCACGGTGACCTGCTCGCCGCCAAAGAGTCCTGTGGCAAAGGCCACCACGATGCCGATGACGGCAACGGCTGCCACCACGGCGGCGATGATCTTGTTCTTGTTGGATTTGGGCTTTTCGACCTCGTAGGAGCCGGCGGAGCCCGAAACCGAGCTACGGGCGGTATTCTGGCCGCTCACGCCCGAGACGGGACGCACCATGGCGCGCGTCTGATCGGAAAGCTCGCGAGTCTTGGTGGCGCCCAGCTCACCGGGGACACCGATGATGCGCGTGGGCTCCGAGACGTTGACGGCACGGCCCGACAGGTAGCTGTTGAGCACCTGACGAAGCTCGTCGGCGGTCTGGAAGCGGTTTGCCGGGTCCTTCTCCATGCACTTGAGGATGATGCGCTCAAGGTCGGCGTCGACACCGGAGTTGATCTGGCTCGGCGGAATAGGCAGCTCGTTGACCTGCTTGAGTGCGACCGAGATAGCGTCGTCACCGTCAAAGGGGACGCGGCCGGTGGCGCACTCGTACATCACGACGCCCAGCGAGTAGATATCCGAGGTGGGGCCGAGGTCCTGACCACGGGTCTGCTCGGGGCTGACGTAGTGGGCGGTTCCCAGCACGTTGTTGTCTTGCGTGAGGTGGCTGTTCTTGGCGCGCGCGATGCCAAAGTCCATCACCTTAATGTTGCCGTCGGGCAGCACCATGATGTTCTGCGGCTTAATGTCGCGGTGGATGATCTCGTGCTTGTGGGCGACCGAAAGCGCGGAGCTGATCTGCGAGCCGATCTGGGCGACCTTCTTGGGGTCGAGGGCGCCGTGGCTCTTGATGCCGCTCTTAAGGTCGGTTCCGCGCAGGTACTCCATGACGATGTAATAGGTGTCGCCGTCCTTGCCCCAATCGTAGACGCCCACGATATAGGGGGAGGAGAGACCGGCTGCTGCCTGGGCCTCCTGCTTAAAGCGTGCGGCGAAGGTTGCGTCGCCAGCATACTGCGGCAGCATGATCTTGACGGCTACCGTGCGGTCGAGAACCTGGTCCTGTGCACGGTAGACGGTCGCCATGCCGCCTGTTCCTACCTTATCCTTGAGGAGGTATCTTCCCCCGAGGACCCTCTGTTCCATTCCTGCTCCTAACATAACTATTCGCTCAACGATGTGTAGTACCTATGATGTGGCCGCTGGGGCCGTGTGGCGCGTTGCCGCTAACCCTTAGGCCGCGGCGCGCCTCGGGTGTCCGATTCGATCATGGGCATCACGCTCCCTGTGCGGCAAGCGCCGCGGTCAGGACGATACCGGCGATCTTGGCAGCCTTGACGTCATGCTTGTCGAAATCCTCCAAGGCCACCGAGAGGGCGACCGTGGGTGAATCGTAAGGTGCAAAGCCAACGAACATCGAGTTGACGTTGGTGCCGCCAGTCTCGGCCGAGCCGGTCTTGCCGGCGACCTTGACGCCGGGGATTTGGGCATCGGTGCCGGTGCCGGACTGGACGACGGCAAGCATGGCCTGCTTGACCTGGTCGGCCGTGGCGGAGCTGACGGCCTGCCCCAGCGAGCGGGACTGCGTGGTCTTGACCACGGTTCCGTCCGGGGCAAGTACCTGGGCTACAAAGTACGGGTCCATGACCACGCCACTGTTAGCGATGGCGGCGGCAATCACGGCGTTTTGCATGACGGTGGTCTGCGGGCCGGGCGTATGGTCCATGCCGACAGGCTGGCCGGCGCCGGCCCAGGCGGTCTCCCACTCGGTCATGAGCGACGGGTCGGCCATGATGGAGGCCGCGGAGGTCAGGTCCTGGCCGAGCTTTTGGCCGTAGCCAAAAGCGTTGGCAAACTGCACGAGCGTGTTTGCGCCAACTTCGTTTGCCACCTGGCCAAAGACGACGTTGGAGGACACGGCAAAGGCCTGCTGCAGGCTGATGGTACCGTAGCTCTCGTTGGCATAGTTGGTGACCGGTGCGTTGCCGATGTCCATGGAGCCGGGCGCCTGGTAGGTGTTGGTCAGGCTGGCGGTACCGGTCTCGAGTGCCGCGGAAAGCGTAACGACCTTAAACGTGGAGCCCGGCGTGTACAGCGCGTCCATGGCGCGATTGTACATGGAGCCGTCCTCGCCGCCGCCCGTCTGCAGCAGGGCATCGATGTTGGTGTTGTCGTAGGTGGGCGAGCTGGCACATGCGAGCACCGCGCCGGTACGCGGGTCGATGACCACTACAGCGCCCTTAAAGCCCTTGAGTGCCTGCTCGGCCGCCGTCTGGATACGCGAGTCGATGGTGAGCTTGGCGGTGTTGCCCGGCTGGGTCTGGCCCGCGAGCGACGCGATGGCGTTGTTCCAGCTGGAGTAGTCCTTAGAACCGGTGAGCGTGTCGTTCATGACGCTCTCGATGGCGGTGGTGCCATACTGCTGGCTCACGTAGCCAACCACGTGCGCTGCCAGGTTACCGTTGGGGTAGGAGCGTACGTAGGTGCCGTCCTCCTGCTGCAGCGACTCGGCCAGTGTCACGCCGTCGGACGTGATGATGGAGCCGCGCTGGATGTACTTGGAGCGGGCGATGGTGTGGTTGTTGGTCGGCATGTCCTGATAGTCCTTGGCCTTAATGACCTGGACATAGGTGAGGTTGCCGATAAGGATGGCGAACAGCGCCGTAAAGGCGAGCACCGCGCGGGTTAGACGGTTGGCGAGCGCAACGCGGCCGAGCACACCGGATTCAGGCGTGTCGAGCAGGCGACGTCGCATGCGCGAACCGACGGAATGGCTGCCGCTGCCGTAGGAAGACGAGGTGGCAAAGCGCGTGCCCGTCGGGGCGGCGGCAGATGCGACCTGATCATCGGTGATGGCGGCCATGGTGCCGGTGCCGGTAAGCTCGGCCTCGCGTCCGGTCGCCTCGTCACCGGCGCGCAGCAGGAGCGCGACGATGATAAAGCTTGCCAGCAGCGAGGAGCCGCCCTGGCTCATAAAGGGCAGAGTGACGCCGGTCAGCGGGATCAGGCGGGTGACGCCGCCCACGATCAAGAAGGCCTGGAAGCTGATGGCTGCCGTAAGACCGGTGGCGCTAAAGGCGGCGAGGTCGGATTTAGCGCGGGCAGCTGTGGTGAGGCCACGCACGGCAAAGAGCATAAACAGGATGAGCACGGCGCCGCCGCCCAAAAGGCCCATCTCCTCGCCAATGGCCGAGAAGATAAAGTCGGACTCGACGACAGGGATGTTGTTGGCCATGCCGTTGCCGATGCCAACACCGACCAGGCCGCCATCGGCAAGCGAGAAGAGCGACTGGACGATCTGGTAGCCCTGGCCCTGGGCGTCCTTAAACGGATCGACCCAAACCTGGAAACGCACCTGAACGTGCGACAGGAACTTGTAGGCGCCCACGGCTCCGACAGCTAAGAGCGCAAGGCCGATAACGACATACGAAAAGCGCCCCGTGGCAACGTAGAGCATCAGCAAGAAGATGGTGTAGAACAGCACGGCCGAACCCAGGTCGCGTTCGAAGACGACGACGAGCAGGCACACACCCCACACGGCAAACAGCGGCAGCAGCAGTCGCAGGCGAGGGATCTTAAAGCCCAGAATCTTGCGGTTGGAGATGGAGAGCAGCTCGCGGTTCTCGGCCAGGTACCCAGCTAGGAACAGCACGATAAAGACCTTGGCGAACTCGCCGGGCTGGATGGTAAAGCCCGCGATGCGAATCCACAGCTTGGAGCCCGAGATCGTGGTGCCGATAAAGATAGGCAGCATCAGCAGGATGATGCCGATAATGCCAAAGGTGTACTTGTAGCGCATGACCACGTCGAGGTTTTTGACCAGTGCAAGCGTTCCCACCATGAGCGCCACCGAGACAAACAGGATGATGAGCTGTGAGATGGCGAGAGCGGGGGCGAGACGCGTCACGAACGTGATGCCGATGCCCGAAAGTATAAATACGATGGGTAGGATGGCGGGGTCGGCGCCGGGCGCCAAGATGCGCACGGCGATATGTGCCGCGGCGAAGGCGGCAAAGAGGCCGATCGGCACGGCGAGCGTCTCAAAGGAGATGGCAGCGCCCGCGGTGAGGACGTACATCGCATACAGCAGGATGACGGGGAACGCCGAGGCGATGAGCAAGAGCAGCTCGGTGTTGCGGCGACTCATAAGCGGCACTCCCTTTCTAATTCTTATCGGAGGCTTCGGCCTCGGCGGACTGTTCGGCGGTTTTCTCGGAATCTGATTCGGAGGTCGATCCCTGATTGGTGTTGTCGCGAATCGTTTGCGCGTCGATCACCTGGCGGGTCTGCTCCTCGTCGATCTGGTGGCGGTACTTGGATATCGTGTCCTGCGCATCGTCGGCACTTGTTTGCGGAATGCCCGCCTTGAGGCGGTTTTGCGTGTCTTCGGGCAGGTCGGATAACTTGATGCTGGTTTCGCTTTCGAGCCAGTGGAGCTTGAGTCCGAGTGGCTTGCCGGGCAGGCCGCGCCAGACGGCGACATTGCCCTGGTAGGTACCCAGGTAGTACGAGCCGGTGACACCCGTGTAGGCCCAGATGCCAGCTGCCAGCACAAAGACGAGGGCCAGGATGGCGGCGATAGTAACGTTGCGGCGACGCACGCGTTGCGCCTCGCGCATGACGCCATCGTCAACCAGGTCAACGACTACTACGGTCACGTTGTCGTGGCCGCCGGCGGCAAGCGCCGCGTCCACTAGGTTGTCGACGCAGATTTGCGCGGTTGAGGACTGCGTGGCGATGTTCTCGATATCGCTATCGGGAATCATGCTCGAGAGGCCGTCAGAGCACAGGATCAGGCGGTCGCCTTCCTCGATATGCAGAGTGAAGTGGTCGGCATACATGGCGGGGTCCGAGCCCAGTGCGCGGGTGATGACCGAACGGTTGGGGTGGACGCGAGCCTCGTCTGCCGTGATCTCGCCGGCGTCCACGAGCTCCTCCACGTAGGAGTGGTCGCGGGTCACGCGGATGAGCGTGCCCTCGTGGAGCAGATAGGCGCGAGAGTCGCCCACGTGGGCGATGGCGAGCGTGTCGTTTTCGATGTAGGCGCAGGTGGCTGTGCAGCCCATGCCGGGCTTGCCCAGGCCGTTCAGGGCCGCCTCGATTACGGCGGCGTTGGCTGCCTCGACGGCTGCGGCCAGGCGTGCTGCGTCGGCGGACTGTGGGGCCGTCTTGGCAATAGTCTCGACGGCGATGGAAGAGGCTACCTCGCCGGCAGCGTGACCACCCATGCCGTCGCATACGCAAAAGAGCGGCGACTGCACCAGGTAGGAATCCTCATTGTGCGGGCGCACGCAGCCAACGTCGGAGCGGGCGCCCCACATGAGTTGCGTGGTGGTGCCGGCATCATAGGTCGAGTCGGTCTCGATGCGCTCCTCGGTCAGGGGCTCAAAGCTCATGGTCGAGCCGGGGTCTTTGAGCTTGGCCTCAACGGCGGCAACGTCGATCTCGGCTGTGTCACCGGGAGAGACGGTGTCGGTCTCGGCGTTTGATTCGGAATCGCCGGTGTCCGGGGAGTCGGGCTCCTCGGACACGCGGGCGGTCGACTCGTCGTCTTGCGGGCTGACGTCTATAGGCTCGGGCGCCGGCGTAGACGCGGGCGCAACCTCGGATGCCGGGGCTATGGGAAACGCCGGCGCGGCGGGCTCGGGTGCCGCAAACACCGCAGCGCTCTCGTTGATTGCCGCGGCGACGGGCTCTGCAAAGTGAGCCGGCGCCGGGGTTGCTTCGGGCGCTGTGGGCTGTTCCGCAGCATGTGCGCCGATGGGCGCCGCTACGGCATCCGCTTCGTCCTCGTTATCGGCGAGATCCGAAATATCATGCGTTACATGCGAAAGAGGCAGGGAGAACACGGTGTCCTCGGGCTCCACGGGTGTGGAGTCAGCCGGAGCGGCGTGGGCCGGTGCAGCTGCGGCGGCAGCCGGTGCCTCGGTCATGGTTGCGGACTTGTTCTCCTCGTCGATCATCGACGGTTCACCTTCATGACCACGTCGCCAATCTGGACTTCGTCGCCCTCACGCAGCGTTGCGGGCTCCACGAGCTGGCGGCCGTTGACGAGCGTGCCGTTAAGCGAGTTGAGGTCCTCGATGATGAGCGCCGGGCCCTGCAGCGAAAAGCGCGCATGCGAGGCCGAAACGAACGGTTCGTTGATGCAGATGTCCGAAGATGGCGAGCGACCGACGATGACGGGGCCGAGCATGTCTACGTGAATGCCGCGGATGCCGCGCGGACCCTTGTCCACATCGATCGTCCAGATAGCCGAGTCGCGGCGCTGTCCACGCACAAGTCCCACGCCGGTCTTCATGACGGCGAACAAGAAGATATAGAGCAGGGCGACCAGGACGATGCGGCCTGCAAAAAGGACGATATCGATGTTCATAAGCGACTATCCCCTAAATTCAAAGGTGCTCAGGCCAAACGTCAGCAGATCGCCGTTGCGCAGCGGGCAGCGCGTAATGCGGCGGTTGTTGACGAGCGTGCCGTTGGTGGAATTGAGGTCCTCGATCGACCAATCCGAGCCCGTAAAGGTGAGCTGGGCGTGGCGGCGCGACACGTTGGGGTCGCGCAGGGCAATGTCGGAAACTGAGCGCTCGCGACCGATGGTCACCTGTGCGGAGGTGATGCTATGGCTCTCGCCGCTCACGACGTCGACGAGCTGGGCGAGCGGGCGCTGCGGGGCGCGAGTGCTCGCCATGTTGGAGGCGATGCCGGCTGCGGCGCCTAGGCCCACGGCGGCACCGGTCGCGGCGGCTCCGCCCATGCCGGCAAGCGCGTCGCGCGAGACGGTCTGCGGCACCGGGATGGGTGCGGCGGCGGGGTCGGGGACGCTAGGCGCGAAGGGATCTGCCACGGCAAGCGGGTCGGGAGCGGCGGCGCGAGGCGTCGGCTGCTGCTGGGGCATGGCGGCGGGGCGCTGCTGCTGCGGGGCAGCAAACTGCTGCTGGCCGGCGCGCGGGGCGCTGGCGGCACGGCTTGCGGCCGAGTTGTTCTGTCCCAGGCCGTTTTGGTAGGCGCGCTCTTCCTCGTACAGGCGGCCGAGCGTGGGCGCATCGACGTTCTCGGCAAAGACCGAGAACTTGCCGGCGCGCAGCTGCGGATCGATCATAAAGCGCACGAGGGGCTCGCCGACAAAGACATAGCGGCGCTTTTCGGCCTGCGCCTTCACAAACTCGCGGACCTCGCGCGAAAGCTCGGGGTAGAACGGGGCGAGCATGGGATCGTCGTCGGCGGCGATAAGGATGGTATAGAGTGCCGGCGCCGTGTTGACGCCGTTGATCACCAGAGTCTGATCCTCCATGTCGCGAGCGGCCTGCTTGGCAAGCTTCTTAAAGGAGAACGGGGCACGGGTGGCACCGAAGATGCCGGCCACGTGGTCCTCGAAGATGTTCAGGAAGTTCACGAAAGATCACTCTCCGTATAGGTTCTTTGGTATCCGAGCAAATATAGGCATATCCCAACGATTATAGAGGATAGGATTCCCGCAACCGCCGCCTTGGCGATGACCGCGACTGCAAGGCTGGCAATTTCCATATGGTGTGCAAGACAGGACGCCGCTGCGCAGCCGATGCCGGTGACAGCGATGGCGGCGATTGCGACAAGGTTTGAGCCCTGATTGGCACGCTTGGCATGGGTATTGAGCAGCGCAGATGACGCTGCGGCAGTTGCCGCGACCAGCACAAAGGCAGCCCAAAGGAGCGGGTCTCCCAGCGCTGCGGCAACGTTACCGAGCCCCAGCACGCCTCCGGCTGAAAGCGCGACCGTGGCCAGACGGGCAAAAAGCGCGCCCATGCCCGTTGCCGCGGCGGCGCTTGCCGGGCCGAGCCAAAATGACGCGACGCCGGCGGCGACCCCAGCTGCCAGGAAGGTATTGCCGGTCAGACAGCCAAGCGCGAGTGCACAGGTGAGCGCGGCGCTCGCGGCAGCCTCGGTGCGACCCCAGGCAATCCACCAACCGGACATGGCGGCGGCAAAGATCACCGCGACGGGCAACATCGACAAGATGCCCTGCGCCTGCATGGTGGCGTTGGCCATGAGCACCAAAAAGCCCACAGCCGAGATGGCCGAGCCAATCTGGGGGGCCAGGCCAGCCGCCGCTCCGATCGCGATGGCCGCAATGACCAGGCCGGGAAGCGCCGCGACCCCGGTCGTTTGCATCAGCAAAAAGCTAAAGGTGCCGCACGTTAGCGCCGAGATAATGCGCATGGTGTAGTCGCGCGCATGGCTCCAGCGCGTGCCCGCCCAGCCGAGTGCGGGGTCGACCTCGATGGCGTCGTCCTCGTAGTGCGACGGCTCGATACCGTCGAGCTCCTGCTCGTCATCCGAAAGCTCGCCAACCATTTGCTCCAGGCTGCGACGGCCCTCGCGCACGCTGCCCAGACCGGCAAGGAGCTGGTCGCAAAATGCCTCGATGCTGTTGGGGCGGTCCTGCGGCATGGGGGAGAGCGCGCTCATGAGCGCGGCCTCGGCTCCCGGGGGAAAGTGTGGTATCAGCTCGCTGGGATAGGTGGCGCCGCCGATGATGCGGTCGAGCGAGTCGGCGGGCGTGGCCGCCATAAAGGGAGCGCTGCCGCACAGGCCCTCATAGATTACACAGGCGAGGGCAAAGACATCGGCGCGCTCATCGACCGTGCCGGTCTCGATATCGAGCTGCTCGGGCGGCATGTAGCCGATGGTGCCGCCGCGCGAGCAGCCAAAGCCACCGGCGGACGACAGTCGCGCCATGCCAAAGTCGGTGAGCTTTACATTGCCCGAGTGGTCGATGAGCACGTTGGCGGGCTTAATGTCCAGGTGGAGTACGCCATTACTATGGGCGAAGGTGAGCGCCTGGCCCAGGGCATCGGCAATGGCCGCGGCCTCGTCAAAGGTAAGTGAGTGGCCGTCCACGCGGTGCAAAAACTCGGCCAGCGACATGCCATCGACATATTCCATAACCAGGTAGGCATAGGCTGTGTCGTGCGTAAAGTCGATGACCTGCACGATGTTGGGATGTTGAAGCATAGCGGCAGTGTGCGCCTCGCGCAGGACATCCATGATGTCGCTGGCGGGCATGCCGGCACCGTTGATAAGGGGGATGCGCTTAATGGCGACGCGGCGGCGCAGATGCGTGTCGCGGCAGATCTCGATGGAGCCAAAACCGCCGGTCGCAAGTGTCTCGAGCGGCTGGTACCGCTTGAGCAGCTCGCGAGAGCTGGTGCCCTCCAAAGGAACGTCCGGCGAGAACCGGGCGGTATGTTGCGAGAAAAGCGGCATGGCCAACCCTCGTGCGTTTAAAGTTCGTTTGCGAGTGGCGGGCGCTGAGCCGAGCCGTTCGCGGTGGCATAGATGCTGCTAGTGTAGCACGCGCAGGTGGGCGACATTCAATTTAAGCTCCGTCTGGGGTCTGGACCTTGCGTCCGGCCTAGCGCTTCTTCTTGTTCTTCTTCTGCTTGCGCTGCTTGCCCTTGGTCTCCTGGGGCTTGTCGCCCTGCTTGGCCTCGGCGGCGGCCTTCTCGGCCTTCATTTTCTTCTTCTTGGTCTCGATGCGGAGTTTTTTGTTGATGCGCGCCTTAAGGAAGGGACCGAACTGCTCGGCATCGCCGCGGACAAAGGTGTCCTTAGGGATCGTCACGCCCTGGTCGGCGAACATGGCCACAAAGATGCGCTCGCCGTCGAGCACGTGGTCGAGCTTTTCAAACGGGAAGAACTGTGACTTGCCGCTCTTGCCCCAAACCATCAGGCCGTCCTCGTTGGCGGCGACGCGGCGATAGCGGCCACCCATGGACTCGTCGGCCTCAACGGCGTCGATAAAGTCGCGGGCGAGGGTGTGGTGCAGGTTTTTGCTCCACCAGGCCAAAAAGGCGCCGAACACGATCAGGACGACGCCAAACTTGATCCAGTTGCCGCCGGCCACCAGCATGCCGATGCCGATGAGCGCGGCAATTGCCGCGGCGACATACAGCGAGCCGCGACGCCTGGGCGAGGCGACCAGGCGGGCGAAGTCGGTGACCAGGTCGTTTTCGTACTGGTACTCGTTGAGGTACAGGATGCCGTCGTCGGCTGCGGCCTGCTCCTCGAGCGCGACCTCGACCTGGTCGGCTGCTTCGGAGGGGACGAGGTTGCTCTCTGCGTCTGCCATGCTCTTTGGACTCCTATCGCGGCGGGCTTGCCGTACGGGTTATTATGGATGCAGTATGCCGTGCGACCGCATGGCCGCCGCGGCAACAAGACTCAGTATACCCGGGGGAGCACCCATGGAATCGTTGTACCGAAAGTATCGCCCGCTCACCTTCGACTCCGTGGTGGGCCAGCAGCATATCGTCTCGACGCTCGAGCACGCCATCACCGAGGGACGCCTGTCCCACGCCTACCTGTTCTGCGGTCCGCGCGGCACGGGCAAGACCACCATGGCGCGCATCCTTGCCAAGGCGCTGCTCTGCCGTAATGCCGAGGCGGCGCGCGCCGAGGGTGCAAGCGGCTGCATGCCCGACGGCACCTGCGAGGAATGCGAGCTCATCGCCGAGGGCAACCACCCCGATGTTTACGAGCTCGACGCTGCAAGCCGCACGGGCGTGGACAACGTGCGCGAGGAGATCATCAACTCCGTCAACTTTGCCCCGGTGCGCGGCAAGTACAAGATCTATATCATCGACGAGGTCCACATGCTCACGACGGCGGCGTT
>UQRW01000059.1 GCA_900543515.1 uncultured Collinsella sp. | reverse complement strand
TCGTCGCCTACAGCGCCCGCCGCACGGCGCTCGAAAAAGATACCGCCAATGAGGGCAATTCGGATAGGCCTCGCTAGCTCCTAGTTACCTTTGTGAGAGACGCCAACTCGGCTCATAGAACATCAAAATGGGCTGGTTCTGGATACCCAGAGCCAGCCCATTACGCATTAGATATCGTCAGAGGAGTCGAGTTCTGCCTCGAGCTTGGCACGGCGTCTTTTCGCCAACAATCCGCATGGCACGTTTTTGATAAACGCATCCAACCGCAAACGCAGCAGGACGCATTCGGCCGTCTTCAAACTTACTCGGACAAAACCGACTCGGTTTTTTCCGAGTAAACGTGATTGATAGTCGATCGGTGTGCCCGCTCGCACAATCAGCATCATTCGATTTTGTTTAGTAAAACTAGGTCTCTATTAAATAAAATTCATCGGTTGCCAAATTTGTTTAACAATGCCGCGCTACCACTAAACACTATCCCCGTTAATCCGAACGATTGTTCGATGGATTTCGTGTTGGTTGGAATCGCCTATGGGCTGGGCTATGCTACCTTGACTATCTATATGACTTAAACGCAGCAAAGGAGCACCGAGAGAGCGAGTATGGCAAAAAACACCGCAAACTATGGTAACGACAGTATCCGCCAGCTCAAGGACGAGGAACGCGTACGCCTGCGCCCCGCCGTCATTTTTGGTTCGGACGGACTCGATGGCTGCGCGCATGCCGCCTTCGAGATCCTGTCCAACGCCGTTGACGAGGCGCGCCAGGGCTACGGCAAGCTCATCACCCTTACCGCCTTTCGCGATGGCTCCATTCAGGTAGAGGACAACGGCCGCGGCTGCCCGCTCGACTGGAACCCCTCCGAGAAGCGCTTTAATTGGGAACTCGTTTTTTGCGAGCTCTACGCCGGTGGCAAATACAATAACAACCAGGGCGGCGACTACGACTTCTCGCTCGGTACCAACGGCCTGGGCTCGTGCGCAACCCAGTACGCATCCGAGTACATGGACGTCACGGTTTGGCGCGACGGCAACAAGTACTCCCTGCACTTTAAGAAGGGCAAGGTCGTCGGTGCCAAAAAGAAGGCACTCGAGATTGAGCCCAGCGACGAGGACCGTACCGGCACCACCATCAAATGGCGCCCCGATCTTGAGGTCTTTACCTCCATCAGCATCCCCCACGAGTGGTATCGCGAGACCATGCGCCGCCAGGCCGTGGTCAACGCCAACGTGACCTTCCGTCTGCGTATCGAGGGCGACGACGGCGAGTTCTCCGAAGAGGACTTCTGCTATCCCAAGGGCATCGAGGACTATGTGCTCGAGAAGGTCGGTACCGACTACCTCACCGAGCCTTTCTTTATCGAGGCCGACCGTCGTGGTCGCGACCGTGAAGACCTGCCCGATTACAACGTAAAAATCACTGCTTGCATGTGCTTCTCGCGCACCTTCACGATGCAAGAGTACTACCACAACTCATCGTGGCTCGAGAACGGCGGCTCACCCGAGAAGGCCGCCCGCAGTGCTCTGACCAGCGCCATCGATGCCTACATCAAGCAACAGGGCAAGTACAACAAAAACGAGAGCGGCATTAAGTGGCAAGATGTCCAGGACTGCCTGGTACTGGTGACCAACTGCTTCTCCACCCAGACGTCCTACGAAAACCAGACCAAGAAGGCCATCAATAACCGCTTTATCCAGCAGGCCATGACGGCATTCTTTAAGGAGCGCCTCTCGACCTACTTGATCGAGAACAAAGATGCCGCCAACAAGATCATGGAGCAGGTGCTCATCAACAAGCGCTCGCGCGAGAACGCCGAGAAGACGCGCCAGAGCATCAAGACCAACCTGCAGCAGAAGACCGACATGGCCAACCGTGTGCAAAAGTTCATCGATTGCCGCTCCAAGGACAAGAGCCGCCGCGAGATCTACATCGTAGAGGGTGACTCGGCAGCAGGCGCCATTCGCACGTCGCGCGATGCCGAGTTCCAGGGTGTTATGCCCGTCCGCGGCAAGATCCTCAACTGCCTGAAGGAGGACTACCCGCGCATCTTTAAGTCCGACATCATCATGGACCTCATGCGCGTGCTGGGCTGCGGCGTGGAGATCAAAGACAAGCGCATCAAGAACCTTGGCGCCTTTGACCTGGACAACCTCAACTGGAACAAGGTCATCATCTGTACGGACGCCGACGTCGACGGGTACCACATCCGCACGCTCGTGCTCACCATGCTCTACCGTCTGGTGCCCACGCTTATCGACGAGGGCTACGTGTATATCGCCGAGTCGCCGCTCTACGAGATCAACTGCAAAGAGAAGACCTACTTTGCCTACACCGAGCTCGAGAAGAACGGCATCCTCAAAGAGATTGGCGACCAGAAGTGCTCCATCAACCGCTCCAAGGGTCTTGGTGAGAACGATCCGGACATGATGTGGCTCACCACCATGAACCCCGAGACGCGTCGCCTGATCAAGGTGGAGCCCGAGGACGTCACCAAGATGGAGACCATGTTCAACCTGTTGTTGGGCAATGACGAGGCAGGCCGCAAGCGCCATATCTCCGAGCACGGCAAGGAATACCTCGACCAGCTGGACCTGCAATAGCAGCAAATCGATAACGACGGCCCATAAGAAGTTCAAGAGGAAATCGTGGCAAAGAAGAAGACGAAGAACCAGCCAAAGAAAAAGCAGGTTAACGCCGAGAACGTCATCGGCCTGCACTCCGAGGTCACCGACCAGCCGATCACGCAGACGCTCGAGGTCAACTACATGCCCTACGCTATGAGCGTCAACGTTTCGCGTGCGTTCCCCGAGATCGACGGCTTTAAGCCCTCGCACCGCAAGCTGCTCTACACCATGTACAAAATGGGTCTGCTCAAGGGCGAGCGCCAGAAGAGCGCCAACATCGTGGGTCAGACTATGAAGCTCAACCCGCACGGCGACGCCGCGATCTACGAGACGATGGTGCGCCTGGCGACGGGTAACGAAGCGCTGCTTGCCCCCTTCGTGGAGTCGAAGGGCAACTTTGGCAAATACTATTCGGGCGACCTGAGCTACGCCGCCTCGCGTTACACCGAGGCCAAGCTCTCCCCCATCAGCGCCGAGATCTTCAAGGACATCGACAAGGACCCGGTCGACTTCGTCGACAGCTACGACGGCGCCATGAAGGAGCCGCGCCTGCTGCCCACCACATTCCCCAACATCCTCGTCTCGGCCAACAAAGGCATCGGCGTCGCCATGGCGTCCGACATCTGCGGCTTCAACCTCAACGAAGTATGCACTGCCACAATGCACTACCTGCAGGACCCCGACTGCGACCTGCTCGAGTACATGCCCATGCCCGACTTCTCGACCGGCGGCGAGATCATCTACCGCCGCGAGGAGATGGAAAAGATTATCGAGACCGGCCTTGGCAGCTTCCAGATCCGCTCCCGTTGGCGCTGGATTCCCGAAGAGCGCATTATCGAGGTCTACGAGATCCCCTACACCACCAAGACCGATGTCATTATCGAGCGCATCGTCAAGCTCTCCAAAGAGGGCAAGGTCAAGGAGATTGCCGACATCCGCGACGAAACCGACCTCTCGGGTTTGCGCATCGCCATCGACCTTAAGCGCGGTGTCGACCCCGACAAGCTCATGGCCAAGCTCTATCGCTCGACCACGCTGCAGGATTCGTTCTCGTGCAACTTCAACGTGCTCGTCGACGGCTATCCCCGTGTTATGGGCGTGCGCCAGATTCTGCACGAGTGGGTCAAGTGGCGTATTGAGTCCACGCGTCGCCGCATTAACTTTGACCTAGGCAAAAAGTCCGAGCGCCTGCACCTGCTGCACGGCCTCGAGGCGATTCTGCTCGACATCGACAAGGCCATCGCCATCATCCGCGGCACCAAGCTCGAGGCTGAGGTCGTGCCCAACCTTATGAAGGGTTTCGACATCGATGAGACCCAGGCCGAGTTTGTTGCCGAGCTCAAGCTCCGCAACATCAACGAGGAGTACATCCTCAACCGCACCAAGGACATCGCCAAGCTTGAGGGCGAGATTGCCGAGCTTGAGGAGATCCTCTCCAGCGAGGAGAACATCAAGAAGGTCATCAGCGACGAGCTGGCCGCGGTCAACAAGAAGTACGTGATGCCGCGCCGTACGGGCAGAATCGAGCCCCATGAGGTTATCGAGGTAAGCTTGGAGCCCGAGGTCGAGGAGTACCCGGTGACCATCATGCTCTCGCGCGATGGCTACCTTAAGAAGATGACGGACCGCGTGCTCAAGAAGGCGACCACGCTCAAGTACAAGGACGGTGACAAACCCTTTATCGAATTCCCGTCCTCCAACACCCACGAACTGCTGGTCTTTACCAACAAGAGTCAGGTGTACAAGTGCAAGGTTGCGGCGTTTGAGGACACCAAGTCGGCTCAGCTGGGCTCGTACCTGCCCACCGACCTCGAGATGGAACCCGACGAGAGTGTCATCTGGGTCATCGACCCCGAGGACTACAAGGCCGACGTGCTGTTTGTCTTTGAGAACGGCCGCGTGGTGCGCGTCGCGCTTTCTGGATACGTCACCAAGACCAACCGCAAACGCCTTAAGAACGCCATCTACGGTGGCAGCAAGCTGCTGTATGCCCAGGTGCTCAAGGAGGACCGCGACATCGCGCTGGTCTCGAGCGACTACCGCCTGATGAACTTCAACACGTCGCTGCTCAAGACCAAGACGACCACCAACACGCAGGGCGTCCAGGCCTTTACCGCCAAGAAGGGCCGCTCGGTCACCACCGTCGGCACGACCGAGGAGATTCTTGGCGCCGGCGTCTCGGCCGAGAAGTTCACCGCGCAGAGCCTCCCCTCCGCCGGTGCACTTATGAAGGAAAACGACATGCCGAGTTTGTTTGATTAGGACGACGGCAGAACCGCCATAGTTTTACAAAGCAGCGGGGTCCGGAGCGCAGCAATATCGCGCCCCGGACCCCGCTCGTTGCGGAGGTCATCCTCGGAAATGTCGACGATACGGGGGGTTCCCGCACCGTCCTAAGCCGTTAGCAAAACTCGCAAAAGTTAGCAAAAGTTGCAAAAATTAGCAAAACTTGCAAAGGAGCCACCATGGAGTACAGCAAATGGCTCCGCCATGCCAGGCATGCTCGAAGATATTATCGAGCGAACCAAAGAAGCGGCAGATAGCTACCTTTCACAGTCTCACGCGCGCATGAACGGTGTTCAAATTGGTCCAGTGGGCATCGATTGGACATATGTTCAAGAAGCCCAGGGCAACTGGCGCACGTGCATGAATGGCATCTTCAGGCAACTCGAGAAGCATGGCATCGGGCTTCTCTCGAAACGACCTATCGGGAGCTTTCCGATAAAGACATTGAGTTTTTGCTCGCGATGCTGCCCGATTCTGGCCCCAGCAGGGTCTCGGAGATAGCCAAACGCATGGGCGTCGCCAGCAACTACGCAAGCCAATACAAACGCCGCCTCCTGGAGGACGGCGTCATTGGAGAGCGCGGGCGTGGTCTCGTTGGCTTTGACATTCCCGCGTTCAGGGAATTCTTGAACGAGAAGGCGTTTTAGCACGCCGGAATTGTCCGCGGAAGCATCAACGCATGGCAATCAGCATTCCTCTTGGTAAGGATAGCAAGCATTTTCCACCAACACCGATTGCCATGCGTTCTTCTTGTCCTTAGGCGAGCTTGCGAGCGAGCTCTCGCACCTCTTCCAACTTGGGCGAGGAGGCCATGCTGTCGCGCTCGGTCATGCCGCTAATGGTGACAATGCCCTGGTCCTCCCACTTGCAGTATGCGCAAGTTGACTTGTACATAGCGATCGCCGCATCATAGACGCCCTCGCTGTGGCTATCGAGCAAAAGGGCCGTCTTGGTGAACGGGAAGCCTGTAACACCGAAGGCGTACAGGCGGTCGATGGCGGCCTTCTCCTGCGCAGTGATATCAAACCAGTAGATAGGCGAAGCGAAGACAACCATATCGGCGCCTTTCAGCGACTCGATCACGTCGGCCATGTCATCCTTCTGCACGCAAGTGCCCTCATGGGCGAAGCAATACTGACACCCCAGGCAACCAGCGATTTTCTTGCTGGCAACACGGACGACCTCGACCGTATTGCCGCCCTCACGCGCGGTCTCGGCAAACGCCTCGACCATGGTATCGGTATTGGCGCCCTTACGCGGGCTGCCGCTCAATACAACGATATTCATAGAAATCTCCCTCCTTCATGCCGCAGGCGCGCGGCACACATTTTGTTGTAACCAAAACAGATGGAGCTATGCAGTCGCCTCGTTTCAGCTACTCCCACTTAGTAATAGGAGCCACTGGTCAAAAGCCTGTCAACATCAAAACAAGTTTTCAATCTATCGATTCTACGTGAGGCAATGGTCCCCATTTGATGCCCGCACTGTTTGCGCACTAGGGAGCAAAAGAATCTGGCCGCCGCTCAAATAAGATCACCGCCATCTTGCATAAACGACGCCATGTTAAGGTGCCTGACGCCATCCCTCTCCTGCAATAGAGGATCAAGCGTGAACAAGTAGCGCGGATACCCATCCCTGATGTGGCCGAACGGCCTGTACTCGCGCTCCTCGACGCCTCTGTCGGCAATCGACATAGAGACCTGGATGTAGGCGTAAGCATTGCGCCTACGAGCGATGAAGTCACACTCGAGCTTCCCAATACGGCCCACAGAAAGCTCGTACCCGCGCGATGCAAGATAGAGGTAGAGCACGTTCTCCAACGCCGGCCCGTAGTTAATCCTCGCATCCGTGTTCATGGCGAAATAGAAGCCGGGATCAGCCAGGTAGTACTTCTCTTCGCGGATAAGCGATCGCCGAGACTTGAGATCGAACCTCGAGCAGCGATAAAGGATCTTCGCGTCAACAAGAATCTGGATATACCGATTGAGCGTTTCGCGCTTGATGGGAATCTTCTCGACATCATTGAAGTACGCAAGGAGGTTCTTCAGGTTCGTCGGCGCACCAAAGTTGTTGATGAGATACGTCTGGACGGCATCGAAAACCGAGACATTCTTAATCTTGTTCGAATGTTTGACGTCCTTTTCAAAGATCTCATGAATAACACTTTTGATATAGGTGCGCTTTTCATCCTCGCCCTCATACTCCAGCGCTTTGGGAAAGCCTCCAAGGGTCAGGTACTCGGTAAACTCTCCCACGAGAAGGTCATTGACGGGCTTGCCGAGAAAACGCTTCATATCGATATATTCCGCAAAATCGAGTGGGAACACCTCGAACTCGATATAGCGACCCGTCAGCTTTGTAACAAGCTGCCCAGAAAGCAGATATGAATTCGAACCGGTAATGAAGATGGACCAACCGCCATCTGTCCGGTAGCCGTTGATGAGCAGCTCGAATTCCTCTACGTTCTGAATCTCATCGATGAAGAGGTACTTCGTCCCCTCAGTGTCTGCTGGGGTCGACATGTCAATCAGATTTTCGAGCTCATCGGTCGTCTTGACCTTCCTGTTCTCCCGTGAGTCAAGGTCGATATAGATGATGTGGTCGCTCGCTACACCGGATTCCACAAGTTCGTCTGCGATTGATTGCATGAGGCAGGATTTACCACACCTGCGAACACCGGTGATTACCTTGATCATCCCGTCATCGTGGTAGAAACCACGCATTTGCTTCAGATACTTTTCACGTCGGTATATACGCAAGATGCACCCCTTTTTTCAGCGTCCATTTTATCAGTTATGGGGGTACTTTTTTACATTTTATAAAAAAGCGTACCGATAACTTATTCTCACTTAGTTTCGGAAGCGGCGGAGCAGCATGCATAAGGGCGTACGGGGATCCGCATCAGTAACCTGCCTCCTTGGTTGTCCCCTCTCTGCATGGTCATCTACATAAAGGAGGAACCAGCCATGCAGATCAGCGTGTCGTCCACCCTGACCGTATATCACGACGGCCAATTCTGGGTCGGGCTGGCGGAGCATGTCGAGGACGGCGGGTATGACGCCGCCCGCATCGTCTTCGGCGCGGAGCCGTCCGATGAGGAGATCCTGCGATTCGTTACAAGCGAATGGGAGAAGCTCTCGTTCTTCGACGACGAGTCCACGGAAACAAGCAAGCCCGCGAAGAACCCCAAGCGACGCGCTCGCGAGGCGGCGAAAGCCCTTAATCGGCCCGCGATGAGCACAAAGGCGCAGCAGGCACTCGTGGCACAGAGAGAAGCGATGAAGCAGGAGTCAGCTCATGCAAGAAGCCGACGCCGCGCGGAAGAGGCTGATGCGCGCTTCGAGCAGAGAAAACTGAAGCACAAGCAGAAGCATCGCGGTCATTGATACCGCCATTTGCAGCAAGGCAAACCATATACAGCAGCGGCGCCAGTTCCACTTGAAGCCGACGCCGCGTAGACGCTAATGGTGACGGCTATGCACGGGCACGGGCGCGCCACCGCACTTCACAGCTTGTTTCTCAAGTATCTGGGACGCACACGCGGCGTTCAAAAATGCTGAGCGACTCCGCATGGCTCGAGACTGAGCCGAGGTGCCCTACTTCTCGCCCTCCAGCAGCCCCACGATGCGGTCGATGTCGACGGCAAAGTGAGGCCTTCCCTCGCGCTCGTAGCGGTCGAGGTATGCCTGGCACTCGGAGACAATGCGCTTGGTGTTGCCGTCGATGATGCGCTGGAGCGTCTCGTAGTAGGCCGAGCCCTCGGTCCTGAAGCGGCGCTGGTAGGCCTTGGTTCTGGGGAACATCTTGATGTAGTGGATGCCGTGGCGGCAGCCGGGGCGCGTCGTGGGGCGGGGTGGCAACGCAAAGTACTGGTCTTTGGGCACGTTAGGGGCGATGTTGGAACGCAGCGGCACGGCGAAGTCCCTGCGCTTTCCGTGGAAACGCAGCCTCACCACCACGATGCAGGGGCGGTCGCGCTTAAGCATGAGCTCGCGGTCGCCCTCGACGAGGTCGAAGAAGTCCTGGAGGTGGATACGATCTTCATCGGCTACGCCCCCTTCATACGAAGCGGGGCCCGCATCGCTGCGGGCCCCTACAGGTGGGCGATATTCTACGCCTTGCGGCGCCCCGTCGCCCACGGAGGTTAAACGTACACGTAAGCCGTACTCTGAAAGCCGCGGCTTCCGGCAAGTAGCTTATACCACGAAAGGTCGCTTTCAATGCGCATGGCTCGCAAAATAACACTCGCCGGGCCGTCACCCCTGATCTTCTCGACCGTCTCCTTCGGGTACTTATTGCGTGCCACTGGCACCTCCGTCCTTGTTATCGCGATAAACACACCATGAGTGGTGTACGGGTCGAGAAGGGCTGGCACCAAAAGAGCCCAACGGCCGTTACGGCTTCGTTAGAAACGCGCCCCATCATGGATGGTGAACCCGAAAGGTAAGGCGCGCGGGCACGGCGACTCGGCCCGCGCGCCCGGAAGAGAAAGGATAAGCCCATGGATTACATGCTCGAGACGCGCGGGCTCACCAAGCGCTTCGGCCGCGGCGACCAGGCGCAGGACGCCGTGGCCGACGTGAGCCTTCATATCCGCGAGGGCGAGGTGTACGGGCTGCTCGGCCCCAACGGCGCTGGCAAGTCGACAACGCTCAAGATGATCTGCGGGATGCTGCGGCCGACGGCCGGGGAGATCCTCTTTGCCGGGCACGCCTGGCGCCGCGAGGACCTCTACGCAATCGGCAGCCTCATCGAGGAGGCGCCGCTCTACCCCAACCTCACCGCGCGCGAGAACCTGCGCGTGCGCACCACGCTGCTGGGCCTTCCCGAGAGCCGCGTAGATGAGGTGCTCGCCGCCGTGGACCTCGCGGACACTGGGAAGAAGCGCGCCGGGCGCTTCTCGATGGGCATGCGGCAGCGCCTGGGGCTCGCGCTGGCGCTGATCGCCCGGCCACGCCTGCTCGTGCTCGACGAGCCCACCAACGGCCTCGACCCCATCGGCATCGAGGAGCTGCGCGACCAGATCCGCGGCTTCGCGGCGGCGGGCACGACGGTGATCGTCTCGAGCCACATCCTCTCCGAGGTGCAGCAGATGGCGGACACCATCGGCATCATCTGCGGGGGGCGCCTCGCCTACGAGGATGCGCTTCGGCCCGGGCAGGACCTCGAGGAACTCTTCATGAGCTTCTGCCGGGAAGGGCGACGAGCACGCGGGGAGGTGGCGGCATGACGGGCGAGAAAGGCGGCCTGCTCGCGGGCCTGCGCGCCGAGGCCCTGAAGTCGCGCCACGCGGCACCGGTTCGCCTGGCCGTGCTCATGGCGCTGCCGATGCCGCTGCTCGGCGCGATGCCCTACCGGGGCGTGCAGATCTTCAGCGCGTGGAACTACTGGTACGCGCTCTTCCTGCCCGTGGCTCTCTCGCTCGTGGTGGCGTGCGTCGCGCGGGCGGACGCGCGCACGCGGATGCGGGGGCTTCTGGGCCTGGGCTTCCCGCTTAGGCGCGCCTGGTGGGCCAAGGCGCTCTGGTGCCTCGCGCTCTGCATGCTCTCGAACCTCGTGGTCTTCGGCATCTACCTCGCGGGATCGGCGTTCTCCTCGCAGGGCCTCACGGTCGCGGGCACGCTCACGATGCTCCTCTGCGCGCTCGTCAACACGGTGACCGCGGCGTGGATGATCCCCGCAGGGCTCTTCCTCACGGCGCGGCTCGGCATGCTCGCGGGCATCTTCTGCCCGCTCGCTGCGCAGCTCATGGGTGGTTTCGCCTGGTCGCTGATGCCGCTGCCGCAGCTCTTTCCGCCGTCGGCGAGCATGGTCATCCCCACGAGCTTCATCCCCGTGCTGCCGAGCGGCGAGCCACTCGCGGCGGACATGGCGCTCGGCGGGGCGCTCGCGGCGGACGGCATGCTCACACTGGCGGGCCTTGCGGTCTGCGCGCTCGCGTTCGCCGCGCTCACGGCGGCGGGCGCGGCCTGGTTCGCGCGCTCCGAGGAGAGGTGATGGCCATGACACGACTCTCCGACCCGACGCCGTGCATGACTCTCCCGCGGGCCCTGCTCTCCGAGGCCCTGCGCCTGGCGCGCTCCCCGCTCACGGCGGCGCACCTCGTCTGTGGCCTGGCAGCCGGTCTTGCCTGCGGCGAGTACTTCTCTGTAACCCGATGGGACCCGGCGCTGGGCGCGGACGCCTACGCCCAGTTCCTCGGCGCCCTCATGCCGCTCATGTCCGCCATCGTCTGCGGGCTCGCCGTGGACGAGGAGCGCTCTGCCGGGCGCCTCGCCAACCTCACGGCGGTCCCCTCGCGCGGGCGCGCCGTCGCGGCGAAGCTGCTCGCCCTTGCGGCGCTC
>UQRW01000058.1 GCA_900543515.1 uncultured Collinsella sp. | reverse complement strand
GATTCGGTCGCACGGAGAGCATTTCCCAGTTGACAAAACTATAGGAACACCCCCCATCCATCCCCAAAGTAACGCGCCTTTCGCGGTAAAGCCGCGAAACAGCGAAGGGGACGGAATACCCGACCAACTACGTCCTTCATCCGCCCACACAATCCGAGGACGTAGTCGCAGCAGGATCTGAGGGCTGACCTTCGCGGACACTCCGCAGGACGAAAGAACCCCCGCCGCACGTAGTGCGCAGCGGGGGTTCTTTCATGTCCGAGGACGTCCGCGAAGGTCAGCCCTCAGATCCTGCGGTGAGAGACCTAGGCCTCGTTGTACACCGTCTTGAGCTTCAGCAGGTGAGCATAGCGGTCCATAGCGGCCTGCTCGTTCTCCTTGAAGAGCTCCTCGGCGCGCTCGGGGAAGGAACGCGTCAGCGAAGCGTAACGGGCCTCGTTCATCAGGAACTCCTGATAACCGCCCGCGGGCTCCTTGGAATCGAGCGAGAACTTCTTGCCGGCAGCAGCCTCGGGGTTGAAGCGGAAGAGGTTCCAGTAACCGCACTCGACAGCCTTCTTCATCTCGGCCTGGCAGTTCTGCATGCCGCCCTTCTTGATGGAGTGCATCTCGCAGGGGCTGTAGCCGATGATGAGGGACGGGCCGTCGTAGGCCTCGGCCTCGTGGATGGCCTTGAGGGTCTGAGCCGGGTTGGCGCCCATGGCGACCTGCGCCACGTAGACGTAGCCGTAGCTCATGGCAATCTCGGCCAGGGACTTCTTCTTGGTCACCTTACCGGCAGCGGCGAACTGAGCGACCTGGCCCAGGTTCGAGGCCTTGGAGGCCTGACCGCCGGTGTTGGAGTAGACCTCGGTGTCGAAGACGAAGACGTTGACGTTGTGGCCGGAAGCCAGGACGTGGTCCAGGCCACCGAAGCCGATGTCGTAGGCCCAGCCGTCGCCGCCGAAGATCCAGAAGGACTTCTTGGTGAGGTAAGCCTTGTCGGCGAGGATCGCCTTGGAAGCGTCGCAGCCGCACTTCTCGAGCTCGGCAACGTAGGCAGCAGCAGCGGTCTTGGAGGCCTCGGCGTCGTTGACGGAATCGATCCAAGCCTGGCCGGCGGCCTTGAGCTCATCGGACGGACCATCGGCAGCGATGATGTCCTGGGTAGCGGCGATCAGCTTCTTCTGGACGGCCTCGTAACCGACGGCCATGCCCAGACCGTGCTCGGCATTGTCCTCGAACAGGGAGTTGTTCCACGCCGGGCCGTGACCGTCCTTGTCCTTGCAGTAAGGAGCGGTGGCAGCGGGGTTGCCCCAAATGGAGGAGCAGCCGGTGGCGTTGGAAATGAACATGCGATCGCCGGCGACCTGGGTCACCAGACGTGCATAGGCGGTCTCGGCGCAGCCGGCGCAGGAGCCAGAGAACTCCAGGTAGGGCTGCTTAAACTGGCTACCCTTGACGTTGGCCGCGATGAGCTCCTTCTTCTCGGAGACGTTCTCGACCATATAGTCCCAAACGGGCTGCTGGTCCATCTCCTGCTCGGTGGGAACCATCTCGAGGGCGCCCTTGGGGCAGACCTTGACGCAGTTGGTGCAGCCCATGCAGTCGAGCGGGGACACAGCCATGGTGAACTTCATGCCCTTGGCCTTGGGGCCCATGGCGTCGAGCGTGCGGGTAGCCTCGGGCGCGGCGGCAGCCTCGTCCTCGGTCATCGCGAACGGACGGATGGTGGCATGCGGGCACACGTAGGCGCACTGGTTGCACTGGATGCACTTGGTCTCATCCCAGTGGGGAACGACCACGGCGACGCCGCGCTTCTCGTATGCGGAGGCGCCCAGCTCAAACTGGCCGTCGGCGCAATCGACGAAGGCGGAAACAGGCAGGCTGTCGCCGTCCATGCGATCGATGGGCTCGAGCAGGTTCTTGACCTGCTGGGCGATAGCGGACTTGGTCTCCTCGGAGAGTTCGACGGGGGCGGCGTCCTCGGCGGTAGCCCAGTCGGCCGGAACCTCGAACTTACGGAAAGCGGTAGCGCCGGCATCGATGGCCTTGTGGTTGGCGTCGACGATGGCCTGGCCCTTCTTCATGTAGGACTTGGTAGCCGCGTCCTTCATGTACTGCAGGGCGTCCTCGGCGGGCAGGACCTTGGCCAGCGCGAAGAAGGCGGACTGGAGCACCGTGTTGGTGCGCTTGCCCATGCCGACCTTGGCGGCCAGGTCGATAGCGTCGATCAGATAGACGTTGACGTTGTTGTTCGCGATGTAGCGCTTGGCCACGGCGGGCATGTGCTCGGCGAACTCCTCGTCGCTCCACTGGCAGTTGACCAGGAAGGTGCCGCCCGGCTTGACGTCGCGGACCATCTTGAAGCCCTTGACGATGTAGCTGGGGTTATGGCAGGCGACAAAGTCGGCCTTGGTCACGTAGTACGGCGAGCGAATCGGGGAATCACCAAAGCGCAGGTGCGAGACGGTGACGCCGCCGGTCTTCTTGGAGTCGTACTGGAAGTAGGCCTGGACGTACTTGTCGGTGTGGTCGCCGATGATCTTAATCGAGTTCTTGTTGGCGCCGACGGTACCGTCGCCACCCAGACCCCAGAACTTGCACTCGATGGTGCCGGGGGCTGCGGTGTTGGGCGCATCCTCGGCCTCGGGCAGGCTCAGGTTGGTCACGTCATCGACAATGCCGATGGTGAACTCGCGCTTGGGCTCGTCCTTCTTGAGCTCCTCGAAGACAGCGAACGCGGACGCGGGAGGCGTGTCCTTGCTGCCCAGGCCATAACGGCCGCCGACGACCTTGATGCCCGTCTTGCCGGCCTCGTAGAGAGCGGAGACGACGTCCTGGTAGAGCGGCTCGCCGATGGAACCCGGCTCCTTGGTGCGGTCCATGACGGCAATCTTCTTGACGGTCTCGGGGAGAACGTCGACAAAGTGCTTGATGGAGAACGGACGGAACAGGCGAACCTTGACCAGGCCGACCTTCTCGCCGTGAGCGTTGAGGTAGTCGATGACTTCCTCGAGCACGTCGCAGAAGGAGCCCATGCACACGACGACGCGATCGGCATCGGGAGCGCCGTAGTAGTTGAACAGGCCGTAATCGGTGCCGAGCTTCTCGTTGATCTTCTTCATGTAGCCCTCGACGACGGCGGGAAGCTCGTCGTAGACCTTGTTGCAGGCCTCGCGGTTCTGGAAGAAGATGTCGCCGTTCTCGTGGCTACCGCGGGTGTGCGGGTGCTCAGGGTTGAGCGCGTGGTCGCGGAAAGCCTGGACAGCGTCCATGTCGCACATCTCGGCCAGATCCTTGTAGTCCCACATGGCGACCTTCTGGATCTCGTGGCTAGTGCGGAAGCCGTCGAAGAAGTTAAGGAACGGGGTCTTACCCTCGATGGCGGCAAGGTGAGCCACCGGCGAGAGGTCCATGACCTCCTGGACGTTGCCCTCGGCAAGCATGGCGAAGCCGGTCTGGCGGCAGGCCATGACGTCGGAGTGATCGCCAAAGATGTTCAGGGCGTGCGAAGCGACGCAACGCGCGGAGACGTGGAAGACGCCCGGGAGCTGCTCGCCCGCGATCTTGTACATGTTCGGGATCATCAGGAGCAGGCCCTGGGAAGCCGTGTAGGTGGTGGTCAGAGCACCAGCGCCCAGCGAACCGTGAACGGTACCGGCTGCACCTGCCTCGGACTCCATCTCGACGACCTTGACCGGGGTGCCGAAGATGTTCTTGCGACCCTGGGCCGCCCACTGGTCGACATGGTCGGCCATCGGGCTGGACGGCGTAATGGGATAAATTCCCGCTACCTCGGTGTACGCATACGAAACATATGCGGCCGCCTCGTTGCCGTCCATAGACTTAAACTTACGCGCCATATACCCCTCTCCTCTCATATAGGTATACAGGCCCCGGCGATCGCCGGGATGTTGGCGTGATGGGATTTACGCTGTTGCTTCCAATCATCTGGCAGGCGGACTCAGCAGCAGGTACGTGGCGTGGAGAGAAGACATGCCGAGGCGAGGAGCAGCCGATGCGCCCCACAGACCCGACCGCCCGTCTTGCACATGACCGAGCGCCGCAAAGGCCGCATGCCGGATGCTCCCGGGCACGCCCCGGCGATGGGAAGCGCCCGCAACGGAAATCCGCATGCGGGTTTATTGTACCCCGCCGTTAAGTGTAATTTCGACAAATATAGGCGGGCGGTAAAGGTTTACCTCGGGTGACCGCCAAAGGCCAGAATGGTCCCTCCATCCCCGGACGACTGGCTCTGACGCGCCAAGGAGTGTCCCCAAGTACCGGCAGGAAAGGAACGTCCCTAACTGCCGGCTAGAGGGCGCCGAGCAGGATGGCGTAGGTGGTGGATTCGCCGAGTTTGAGCTCGTCGCCGGGGTTGAGCTGGGCGGAGCGGCCGGGCTCTACTTGAATACACACACTCGTGGCCCCGTTTACCACCACGGTGCCGTTAGTGGACGACAGGTCCTCGACAAACCATGCGCCAGACTCGTCGCACCAGATATGGGCATGGCGGGCCGAGACGTCGTCGGTGATGCCGCCCTCCCCCGTTGCCAGCGCGCCGATCTCAACGCCTTCCTCACTCGGCTGAATCCAGCGCGGGACGCTCACCACGTAGCCGTTTTGCACGCACAGCAGTCCCAGCGGATGCGCCGGCGCGACCTCGTGCTCGCCCGCGACCGAAGATGTGCTCAGCGAGCGCGGCGTCGACGTGTCGCCGCCACGGGTCGCATGAGCGCGGCGGCTCGCCCGACTTGGAACTAAGGCGGGCGTGAGAGCAAACGGCATAGGGAACGAATCTTGCGGATGTACTCCTCGACGTCAGGCAGGTAAGCCCCACGAAGTCACCGGGGAGGCCCAAGCGGCCCGGCACCACTTCCAGATTCTGACCAGGGCGAGTCGTTCGCCGGTGGCTGAAGGCTCGCTCCCACCCAAAAGGGGAGATTCGCGTTGTTCCCCAATCGCTCTCGCATCTTTCATTTTGCTCGAGGTGGGCTATAAAAACTTTCCTGGTGAAAGGCGGCGATTGGTTTCCTTTCTTTCTAGAGGAGCGCGCCTGTAATCTGTTTTCATCCTAAATCAAGTTAAGATCGGACCTTCCAGAGGCAAGTCGACTCAAACTGCGAGGCTCCATGTTGGAATAAAGAGCGCTGTCGAAGTGCCAACAACACAAAGCTTGCCAGTCTCAAATAGAACCTTTTGGGAGTCCGATTGGGCCGCACACCGAATCCCCGCTGGTGGTTTTTTATAGCTGCGCAACAATAAACAAGGTTAGTGCCAGTCCAGCATGAAATTGAGGAACGTATGCATTTTTTCTCAGTAAGTGATCGTCGTTACTGCTTCGATGAGGTCACTCGCAATTGCTTTCAGGTTGACCAAGCATCAGAAGATGCGCTTCGCATATTTGAAGCATCGGGAAGAACGGTCAACTCGAAGTTGCTAACAAAGTCACTTGCTGCGAAAGGCTACGACCAAACGACCATAGCAGAACTTGAAGACGACATTGATGAGTATCAACGATTGTCTGAGCGGACTTTCTTAACAAAAGACACGCCTCGAAAACTTAGATCCATCGAACTCCACGTTTCACATGCATGCAACCTTGGTTGTAGTTACTGTTTTGCCGGTAAAGGAGATTATGGAACGTCTCCTCTGCTGATGACAGACGAGATAGCCTTCAAGGCGGTCGACTACCTCGTCGCAAGTTCATCGGAAAACGAAACGCTTGCGATCGTCTTTTTTGGTGGGGAACCCATGATTAACGAGCCGCTGATATGGAAAACGGTCGACTATTCAAAAAGAATATACCCCAATAGAAACTTTACCTATTCTATTACGACCAACGGAACGCTTTTGAATGACACTGCTGTGAATTCTTTCAAGGAGCACGGGTTTTCTGTTCTGATTAGTCTCGATGGTACAGGATGCAAGCACGATGCATCGCGCCCGTATAAGACGGGAGGCGGCTCTTTCTCCGATATCGACAAAAACGTTCGTCGTTTTTCCGAGTCGTTCCCCTTCGGCGCAAGAGCGACCTTAACAAATAATAACTGTAACCTTGTTGAAGACTATCTTCAGTTTAAAGAGATGGGCTTCAGAAGGATTTACTTCTCGCCCGTGAGCTCATTCGATGAGAATATCAAACTCGACGAACACTCATTAAACAAAATCAGGGCGGGCCTAATAGATTTGGCGGATCAATATCTCAAACAGATTGATCAAGGGGAAAAGCCCTTGTTTAGAACATTGAAAACTGCAGTTGATTTGATTATGAGCAACAGGATCGCCTTTGTCGGATGCGGGGCTGGCAGGCGTTTTATTTCCGTGACTCCCGAAGGGGACGTATACCCCTGTCACAGGTTTGTCGGGATGATGCGATTCAAAATGGGCAACATCGTCACCGGAATTGACGAAACTAGGTATATTGAAAACTGGAGTCAGGGTGTCGAAAAAAGAATTGACTGTACGGACTGTTGGGCTCGGTCTTTCTGTGGTGGGGGCTGTAGCTGGGAGGCTGCAGACGAGCACGGCTACTTGCCCAAGAGTCTACACCCTGCATCATGTGAATATAGAAAAATGTGCTACGAGATGGCTTTTGACCTTATTTCCCGCCACTCATCTTCGCAGGAGAAAAATCAACGAGAAGCTACTGTATCGGAATAAGCGGTTCAGCGCATTGCTGTCACCATTGTGGAGGTGTTCGTTCTTCTGATTACCGTCTGCGAAGCTTATTGCTACATTCGCCGAAACCATTCTAGAAATATGGTGAACTAGACATCTTGGTTTGTTATACACAATATTGAGGTTTTTCTGCACTCAAAGGGAGGTAGTCGTGAAGCATATTCATCCGATTAATCCAGGAAGTGGCGACGAGGCAGGCGTGAAGCCGATGTCTTTTGACTGCCTCTTGGGCATTACTGACATCTGTACTGTTTATGATAAAGCAGATGGCTGTGGTGCATACGATTACTGCGACTATGACATGGATGGCGGCAGCATCTGCGTTGTAGATCACTGTGGCATTGATCAAACGTAGTCTCTAATTGGATTAAGGTGAGGAGCTGTTATGAAGCATATCCATCCTGTTGGTTCAAATGAACATCCTCCCGTTGAGCCTTGTTGTCTTGGAGTTGATATATGCAATTTTTACGACATCGCCGAGTGCCCTGTTGCGGATTGGTGCTATGTCGATAAAGAATCAAGCTGTGTTTTGCCAGCAGATTGGTGCGATCCAGTTGACGAGTAGTTTTGTGGCTAGGAACTATTTGGTCCAATTCAGAATAAGATGGGAACAAATACCAAAATCTCGTGTCTGGGAGGAGTTATGCCATTATTGCAAGGTCTCGTTGGATTAGCCTTTATACTTGCGTTATATCTGGCACCTTTTTTAATTCTATTCTTCATTATCCGACTCTTTCTTCGGAGAAAATAGGAGTGTCACGCAAACATTAGCGTAGCTTTCTTCCAATATGAGCCGAGCATTGGCAAGTGGAATAAGAAGCCCGACCGTTCGCCACATGAAAGTGATCGGACGGGCTTCTCTATTTAACCCGGGCCGCCACCCATAGCGGCTTTCCAAGCGTATTCTCAGTGCAAAGCAATCGTCAGTTTAATCCTATGCGCTGATACCGCATTTCATTTGTTCGGCTCGAATTCTACGGCCTGGCAACCCTCGCACTCTCCGGCAAATGGATTGAACGCGAAGGCAGAGATGATGTGTGCGTGGACATCGAGGCTGCTGTAGGCAACATACTGGGACATGGACCCCCGCTGCGCGTGGTATGCGGCCCGGCATATTCATTGCCGTCCAACCCCGTGTAGTTGCAGCAAAGGGTGGAACCTCAATGCTCAGCTCATGTTGTCCGTGGGACACGAGAATCGTAAGTACACTTTGGTGCGATTCTCACGCTGATACTGAGCCACCTGGAATAAGATACGTCGCGACAACACTTCGCTTCACCTCTGTCTCGACAAGATGACGTAGACTAAAGTTTCCTTTAGTAAGAGAACGAGAACTATATCTGAAAGCGTTGCGATGGCGTGAAGGCACCGAGTCCGAACCGCCTGAATGCTACGTGCATCTGCATCGCCTTTTTGTTATCTCTGCCAGTTGGGTAGCACTACACTTGTCATCATTTACCCTGGTACATGCTGCCTAAATCCACTACCCCTTCTACCGCGCCGACCATCTCGTCATCGTGAGAGACAACGATGATCAGCTGGCTTTGCTTGTTGCGCTTAACATAGGCCGCAAGCTCGGCGCGGCTTACAGCGTCTAACCCAGTCGTGGGCTCGTCGAGTACCAAAACTGACGACTTGCGTGAAATCGCCGACCATAAGTACACTCGGCGCAGCTCACCGCCCGAAAGCGCGGAGCAACGTTTCCCGAGCAACTCCTTCACGCTGTTTTCCAGCGAAAGTAGGCCATCTACACCCCGGTGATAGGAAGAAAAGGGCGTGTCGAAATACTCTAACAGCTCTTTCACCGTTTCGTCCGGCGCGAAGCACGACTGTGGGCAGCACGATATCTCTCTCGCACGTATGTAATCCAAGTCGCATTCTTCGATTGGCACGCCGTTGTATTTTACTTTGCCTTTCGATGAGTATAGCCCGAGCATCAAGTAAAGAAGTGACGTCTTGCCTCTTCCGTTTTCCCCAACTATGCAATATGTACCGGGACCGGAAAACTTGAAAGAAAACCCGCCGAGGACCTCTCGGACAGATCCGTCTGGAAGGGCAACCGAGAATTCCAAATCAGATACCGAAATGTCATTTATTTCATCGAGTTTAGCTAAATCGGTCCGATTCCACCCCGATCTCTCCTTTTCTCTCGTCGCGATAGCCGTCCTATCCCATGATGCTTTGGCATCTTGATAGGATTTGAACAATGACATCATACTTTTCAAAGTCTTAAAGAGAACCGCGAAGTATGTACCGATGATAGTGTACTCGCCTATTGACATAGTTCCGTTAATGATTCGTACTCCGGAAACAACAAGTATCACCGCTTGAAACAACGCTGCGAAAAGACCATCGAGCGATGTCAGAGAATATGATAGCTTTCCGGAGCGCAAAACTTTGGGAAAATAGCTCTTAAACCCAGCGTCGAGCGCTTGTTCGCTCTTGCCGTACGAAGATGTCAGTTGAATGTTGAGAATCTGATTAAGCTGCGATGCAATTGCGGCGTAAAAGGCGCTGTCCGCCTCTTTCTTCTCATACGTGACCCTATACAAAAGTTTCCTCAACCCAGTAATTACACAGAAATACACGATGAGGAGAATGATGGAAAACACCGCGAGAGTTGAATCAATTGACCATATGATAAGCAATACGATGGGAATGGCTACAATGGACAGCGGCGCACTGATAAAATTCGCCAAAACGAAGGATGAGACCACGCTGGAGTCGGAAATAATCCGTTGCGTTGTATAGGCTGGATCGATGGTCCGACTCACCAAGTAATCGTCTCTTTCAAAACGCAAGACGGCCTCCCTGAGAAGATCAAAGGAAAGTCTCGTGGTTATGCGAATGGAAAGTGTTCCTGCAAAATAAGTAAAGAGGGTGGAGAAAACTCCTATTGACGCAACCAGGAGCGCGAAGAGTACGGCGTCTCTTTCGCTGCGGTTACCGAGAAGAAAATCTAAGAATTTCCCGTTCACGTATGGCATGGCATAGGAGAGAGCGGTTCCAATCACCGTGATAGCAATGAAGACGAAAGCCCCTTTTGCTCTGATGAACCTCGAGAGAACGCATCGAATCAAGGAAGGCCCCAATCTACCCGCCACAAAACATCAATCACTGATACCTTACACCTCAACACAACAGGAGCGAAGATTTGCCAATGAGACTGCTTTAAGATTGCCTTGGGCCAATACGATCTCAAGCTCTTCCTACAAGAGAGTCGGAATCGGACATCTCCTCCGACGAACCTGGCAATCGGGCGGTTGAAATATCTTTTTCAACCGCCCGATTGCCACAATAGATTTGAGCATCCGCCCACAAACGTCCGCGTTTTATACCCATCAAATCCTTTGCCTTTTGTCGTCTAGACTAGAAAAATCGCTCGAAATAACGCAACCGGCCTGCTCGCTTGAAGAAACCTAAGCCCGTAACGTAGATGTGCAAACTTCCGAAACGCCTTGCGCGGCATAGTGCGTATAAACTTCGTCAACCGCCTCAGAAATATCTGAGTATCGCGCCGGGTCAAAAGCATACGATGTCGCAGCTATATCCTGCACCCATTCGGAACGCGGATTAATTGAATAGCCACACAGCATCATCATACATGCATCTAGACCTGATTTCCCAAGTATCCGACGTATTGATGAGAGCATCGCGGGTCGCCCCTGCACCATCGTCGTCACCCCTATTAGCAGTATTTACCGTTTTGAGTCCTAGGCCCTTTCGACACCACCTATATTGCGAATCAGCACCGCCGCCCACCCGACCGAATATTGCCGTTCGGCACCGCCATTAAATGCCTTCCCGCGCATCCCCGTTACGCTCGGGCTGCCATGCAGTCCAGAGAACGAGGAGGTTCCACATGGCGAGAAGGATCAGGGCCAGGGAGGTCCTGAGGCTGAGGTCGGTGAACGGGCTTTCGCAGAACGCGATCGCCCGCACCGCCCACGTCTCGAAGCACAGCGTCCAGGACGTGCTGGAAGCCGCGAGGGAGCGGGGCGTCTCCTGGGAGGACGTCGAGGGGATGTCCGAGGAGGCCGCCTACGCGCTGCTGTTCCCCGGCAGGGGCGACGCCGGGCCGGTGCACGCCGACCCCGACTGGGCACGCGTCCACCGCGAGCTCGCGAGGACCGGCGTCACGCTCAAGCTCCTGCACGCGGAGTATGCCGACGGGTGCGCGGAGGCCGGCGCGCCGTCGATGTCCTACGACAGGTTCTGCAAGCGCTACCGCCAGTACACGGTGTCGCGCAACGTGGTGAGCCGCGTCGGGCACAAGGCGGGCAGGAACATGGAGGTCGACTGGTCGGGGCCCACGATGCGGCTCGTGGACCCCGCGACCGGCGAGGTCAGGAAGGTGTACCTGTTCGTGGCCTGCCTCCCG
Organism: uncultured Collinsella sp.; assembly: GCA_900543515.1. GTDB lineage: Bacteria > Actinomycetota > Coriobacteriia > Coriobacteriales > Coriobacteriaceae > Collinsella. Next base: position 372 of record UQRW01000058.1, on the reverse strand, counting down.
TTCAGCCGGTACAGCTACGTCGAGCCGACGCTCGACATGAAGCAGGATACATGGCTGCTGTGCCACGTGCACGCCTTCTCCTTCCTGGGAGGCGCGACGCCCTGCATCGTCCCCGACAACCTGAGGACCGGCGTCACCGCCCACCCCAGGGCCGGGGAGCCGGTCCTGAACGCGGCCTACGAGGAGCTCGCCGCGCACTACGGCTCCGCCGTGATCCCGGCGAGGGTCAGGAGGCCCCGCGACAAGCCGAGCGCCGAGAACGAGGTCTGGGCCGCCGCGACCTACGTGATAGCGGCGCTTCGCGACGAGGTGTTCACCGACCTGTCCGATCACAAAATCGGTGACGGCGAACTGGACGGCTGGCTCACCCGC
>UQRW01000057.1 GCA_900543515.1 uncultured Collinsella sp. | reverse complement strand
AGGTGCGGTTTCCGCACCTGCCCGGCTTTCTTTTTGCCCAAAGGCGGTTAATCGTTGAAGCGGGATTGGCGGCCGAAGGAAAGGGCGGTGTCACCGAATTTGTCTCGGACGGCGTCGATGGCGACGGAGAGGTCGCGGCGGTCGCTGGATTGGGCTCCGCGGTCATCGATCTCGCAGAACAGGTCAGTCTGGATGCCGCCTTGGTGGTCGAAGTCGCTCATGCCGATGCCCGCTAAGCGAACATGCATGCCATCCTGCCAGATGTTGTCGAGCAGTTCGAGTGCAACCGCCACGAAGATGTTCTCATCGTCGGTCGGATGAGGCAGCCGGCGCTGTGCCGTACGCCCGCTGCCATACGAATACTTAAGCTTGAGCGTTACCGTGGCACCCGTCAGCCCCTGACGGCGCAGGCGGCGTCCCACTGACTCTCCCAACAGCGCAATCGCCGCCTCAATATCCCCACGCTCAGTCAAATCTTTCGCAAAGGTGCGTTCATTGCTGACCGATTTGACCTCGCGCTCTTCATCGAGACTCGTGACTTCAGAGATTTCGAGTCCCAGCGCACGCTGGCGCATGCGTTCGCCGTTGACGCCAAAAATAGAGGCCAGTGTGGACTCAGGCGCGCGCGAAAGCTCGCCGAGGGTGTAGATGCGCATGCGGCGCAGTCGCTCCTCGGCCGAGCGTCCGATGCCGCTCATGGCAGATACCGGCAGCGCGGCCAAAAAGCGCTGCTCGGTTCCGGGGCGCACGATGGTCAGCCCAAACGGCTTATCCCGCTCGCTTGCGATCTTTGCGACCGTCTTGTTGCAGCCCACGCCAATGGAGCAGGTCACTCCCAGCCCTGCCACGCGGTCGCTTATACGCCGCGCAACCAGCAGCGGGTCTTCGGGCGCAAAGCGACCCGGTGTGATATCGATAAAGGCTTCGTCGATGGATACGCGTTCAACGCGCGGGGTCTCGTCAGCGAGAATTGCCATGACCTGCGCGCTGACCTCACGATAGCGATCAAAATGCCCATGCGTCCAAATGGCTTGCGGGCACAAGCGCTGCGCCTCGGCCGAGGCCATGGCAGAGTGCACGCCAAAGCGACGTGCCTCATATGAACACGTGGACACGACGCCACGCGAATCGGCGTCTCCGCCCACGATGAGCGGTTTTCCGCGCCATTCGGGATGGTCGAGCATCTCCACGCTCGCAAAAAACGCATCGAGGTCCATGAGGCCCACCGCCGGACCCGTCCAGGGAGGCGGCGTGACGCCCATGGCATCCTCATAACCGTATGTATGTTCGCGTCTTTCCATGTCATGAGTATACCGCGCAGCTCATGTGGGGTGCGTGTATGTGCTTGCAAATCCCGAATTCTTGTCTAAGATATGGATTTGCCCTCGACTACACCGAAGAAGTTGGTCTCACGGACTTCACCTGCCCGCGTCGATGGCGTATTATGTTCAACTGTTTGTTTGTAGTTGCAGCCTAAAGCTGCTTGGTTGGAGGAGTTTCCTTTGGCAGTCAAGATTCGCCTTGCTCGTCACGGCGCTAAGAAGCGTCCGTACTACCGTGTCGTCGTCGCCGATTCCCGCGCCCCGCGTGACGGTCGTATCATCGAGGAGGTTGGCCGCTACAACCCGATGACCGCCCCCAAGACCATCAACCTCGACCTCGAGAAGATCGCCGACTGGCAGTCCAAGGGCGCTCAGCTCACCGACGCCGTCGCCGCTCTGGTCAAGGCCGCCAACGAGGGCGAGAAGACCGAGACCGTCGTCAAGAAGTCCAAGAAGCAGCTCGCCAAAGAGGCCGAGGCCGCTAAGGCTGCCGCTGAGGCCGCTGAGGGCGCCGAGGAGTAAATCGTGCCTGAGGTTGACGCTGCACAGCTCGAGGGTGAGGCAATGCTCTCAGATCGCATCGCCGATCTCGTCGAATATCTCGTTGTTCAGATCGTCGACGACCCGGATTCCGTGAGCCTTGAGGTCATCGATGGTGACGACGCCTCTACGATTGAGGTTTCGGTCGCCGAGGATGACGTCGCTAAGGTCATCGGCCGTCGTGGCCGTACCATCAAGGCCATTCGCACGCTCGCCCGTGCACTGGCCGCTCGCCTCGACACTGCTGTCGAGGTAGAGGTTCTGGGCTAGGACCTTGAGGTCCCAGTACAAAAACATCGCCCGTGTGGTCAAGCCGCACGGAAGGAAGGGGGAGGTCCTCGCGCAGCCGCTGCGGGGGCTTCCTTCTGTATTAGAGCCGGGTATGCGGGTCGCTCTGACGCCGCCGGCGCTCAAGCGCGACCGCTTTTGCACGGTCGTGTCCGTCACCGATACGGGCGATGGCGATCTGGTCTCGTTTGAGGGCATTGACGACTTGACAGCCGCCGAGGGCATCACGGGATGCTACGTGCTGGCAAATCGTGACGACTTTGAGCTCGATTCGCTCGACGCTGCCTATACCGATCTGATGTGTCGCGAGGTGGTCGACGAGCGCTTCGGTTTACTCGGCACGATCGTCGAGATTATGTCGACGCCTGCTAACGATGTTTGGGTTGTCGAGGGCGATCGGTACGGCGAGGTGCTGATTCCCGTGATCGAGCAGGTTGTGCTCGATCTTCCCGACACAGGAACAATTTCCGTCCACGTGATGGACGGCCTGATCGATATGGACAAGTAGGGAGGACAACATGCTGATCGAGACCCTTTCGGTCTTTCCCGAGATGTTTGAGCCCGTCATGTCCACATCGATTTTGGGCCGCGCCCGCAAGGCCGGCCTTTTTGATTTTAAGGCGTATAACCTGCGCGACTGGACGCACGACCGCCATCGTACCGTCGATGACGAGCCGTACGGCGGCGGGCAGGGCATGCTCATGAAGGTCGAGCCTATTGCCGAGGCCATCGAGGCCATCAGCTCCGAGGGTCCCAAGCCCACCGTAGTGTTCTTCACCCCCTGTGGCGAGCCCTTTACGCAGCATGTGGCCGAGCGCCTGCTCAAAAGTGAGCGCCTGCTGTTTGTGTGCAGCCGCTACGAGGGCGTCGACGAGCGTGCGTATGCGTATGCCGATGAGCGTCTGTCGATCGGCGACTACGTGCTTACGGGTGGCGAACTTCCCGCTATGGTCGTTGCCGATGCCGTCGTACGCCTGATTCCCGGCGCCCTGGGCGACGAGATGAGCAATGTGGACGAGTCGTTCTCGACCGCCGAGGACGGAGGCCTGCTCGAGTACGCGCAGTACACCCGTCCCGCCGAGTTCAACGGCGAGGGCGTGCCGCCGGTGCTCGTGAGTGGCGATCACGCCAAGGTCGATGCCTGGCGTCGCAAGAACGCCATCGAGCGCACCTGCCGCTGGCGTCCCGATCTGATCGAGACGGCGCGCCTTACGCCCGAGGAGCGCGCTTACGCGCAGGAGATTTTGGACGCTTCGTATTCGCAGAGCGAGGAGTGAGAATGGTTCCATCGCAGCATTCCGCGTTGAGAGGCGCTTTTGAGTGGATCGCGGTCATCGCGATCGCATTGGTCGCCACCTTCTTGATTCGCTCGTTTGTGGTCGAGCCCTTTGTGGTGCCCACCGGCTCCATGGAGTCCACGATCGAGATTGGCGACCAGATCTTGGCGCAAAAGGTGAGCCTCGAGCTCGGCCAGCCTGTCAGCCAAGGCGATATCGTGGTGTTCCACAACCCCGATGGCACCTCCGAGCATGATGTTCTTGTCAAGCGTGTTATTGCCACGGCCGGCCAGACGGTCGACCTTCAGGACGGCAAGGTCGTCGTCGATGGCCAGGCGCTCGACGAGGACTATACGACTGGCATGAGCTGGCCGCTTTCGGTCCAAGCTCCCGGCGCTCAGGTAAGCTATCCCTACACCGTTCCCGACGGGTGCGTGTGGGTGATGGGCGACAACCGCGAAAACTCTGCCGACTCACGCTACTTTGGTCCCGTCGATCGCTCTGATTTGATCGCTGTGGCGCTTGTGCGCTACTGGCCGCTCAACCGCATCGGCGCTATCGACTAAAAACCGCTATAGTACAGTACCTAACCGTGTAATCGTTTCGACGAGGGGATATTAGAGGCATGAACGCTTCATCGCTTTCCTTCCAAGACATCATCCTGCGCCTCCAGCAGTACTGGGGCGAGCAGGGCTGCGTCATTATGCAGCCCTATGACTCCGAGGTCGGTGCCGGTACCTTCCATACCGCGACCACGCTGCGCTCGCTCGGTCCCGCCGAGTGGCGCACCTGCTATGCGCAGCCCTGCCGCCGTCCCGCCGACGGCCGCTACGGCGAGAACCCCAACCGCATGCAGCACTACTATCAGTTCCAGGTGCTCATCAAGCCTTCTCCGGTTAACGCCCAGGAGCTCTACCTGGGGTCTCTTGCCGCTATCGGTCTGGACCCCAACGACCATGACGTCCGCTTTGTCGAGGACGACTGGGAGAGCCCGACGCTCGGCGCCTGGGGCCTTGGCTGGGAGGTCTGGCTCAATGGCATGGAGGTCACGCAGTTTACGTACTTCCAGCAGGTGGGCGGCATCGAGGTCGACCCCGTGCCCGTCGAGATCACCTACGGCCTGGAGCGTATCGCCATGTACGCCCAGGGCGTCAACTCGGTCTACGACCTGGTGTGGAGCTACCTGCCCGACGGCACGCCCATGACCTATGGCGACGTGTTCCTCGAGAACGAGCGCGAGTTCAGTGCCTATAACTTTGAGGTCGCCAACGTCGAGATGATGCGTCAGAAGTTTGACGACTACGAGGCCGAGTGCCACTCCTGCCTGGAGCGCAAGCTTCCGCTGCCGGCGTACGACTGCGTCATGAAGTGCAGCCACGCCTTCAACCTGCTCGATGCCCGTGGCGCGCTGTCCGCGGTCGAGCGTGCCAACTACATCCTGCGCGTCCGCGCCGTCGCCAAGGCGTGCTGCGAGGCCTACATGGCCGAGGTCGCCGGAGTCAACGAGAATGCCGACCAGGAAGGCGAGGTGGCGTAAGCCATGGCAGACGCTAAGGATTTCCTGTTTGAGATCGGTACGGAAGAAATGCCCTCCGCACCGCTGAACAATGCCGTCAAGCAGCTTGGCACCATGATCGCCAAGGGTCTCGACGAGGCCGGTCTGGCCCACGGCGAGGTCCGCGTGATCTCGAGCCCGCGCCGCCTGGCTGCGCTCGTTGCCGACGTCGCCACCGCGACCGACGAGGTTCACGAGGTCAAGCGCGGCCCCGCGGCAAACATTGCCTTTGATGCCGACGGTAACGCCACCAAGGCCGCCCAGGGCTTTGCCCGCAAGTGCGGTGTGGCTGCCGAGGACCTGGTCCGTCGCGAGGACACCGACGGCCGCGAGTACGTGTTCGCCGAGAAGAACATTCCCTCCGCTCCGGCTACGCCGATCCTGACGTCTCTGTGCGAGAAGACTATCGCCGGCCTGCAGTGGCCCAACTACCGCAGCCAGCGCTGGGGCCACGAGCACGCTACGTTTGTTCGTCCGGTCCGTTGGATCTGCTGCCTTTTGGGTGAGGACGTCGTGCCCGTGTCGTTTGCCGATGTGACGAGTGGCAATACCACGCGCGGACATCGCGTTCTGGGCCCCGGTGACCATGTGGTCGCCAGCCCCGCCGTCTACGAGCAGGTGCTCGAGGACGCCGGCGTGCTCTCTGCCGAGCGTCGTCGCGAGGCCATCCTTGCCGGTATCGCCGAGGTCGAGGCTGCGCGCCCCGGCTGCCATGTCGACACGCCCAAGAAGGTCTTTGAGGAGGTCATTAACCTCTGCGAGTGGCCGACGGTGCTTGTCGGTACCTTCGATGAGGAGTTCCTCAAGGTCCCGCACGAGATCATCTGCGAGTCCATGCTCACCAACCAGCGCTACTTCCCGATTTATGACGGCGAGGGCAAGCTCACGCGTGAGTTCGTAGTCGTCTCCAACAGCAAGCCCGAGAATGCCGAGCGCGTGATCGACGGCAACGAGCGCGTCGTGCGCGCCCGTCTGGACGACGCCAAGTTCTTCTATGAGGAGGACCTGAAGATCTCCCTTGACGAGTTCCGCGAGCGTCTGGCCAAGGTCGCCTTCCAGGAGAAGCTCGGTAGCGTGCTCGCCAAGTCCGAGCGCATCGAGCAGCTCGCGCTCGCCATCGCCCGCGAGGCTCACCTGGGTGCCCATCTGGCCGCCGATGCGGCTCGCGCCGCTCACCTGTGCAAGGCCGACCTGGTGTCCAACGCCGTCGTCGAGTTCACGAGCCAGCAGGGCGTGATGGGCGGTTACTACGCCATCGCGATGGGGGAGAACGACGAGGTCGCCCATGCTATCCGCGATCATTATCGTCCCCGCTTCGCCGGCGATGATCTGCCCGAGGGCACCGCTGGCTGCATCGTGGCCTGTGCTGACAAGCTCGATACCATTGCCGGTATCTTTGCCATCGGCGAGCCCCCGACCGGCTCCTCCGACCCCTACGCGCTACGTCGTGCCGCTATCGGCATCATCAACATCCTGCGCGACCGTCTGCCGATCGACCCCACGTCGCTTATCGACTTTGCCCTTGAGCTCTATAGCGAGCAGGGTATCGAGTTCGACGCCGCCGAGGTCGCTCAGCAGGTTCGCGACTTCTTCCACGGCCGTCTGGTGAGCATGGCCCGCGACGAAAAGATCCCGGCGGACACCGTTGCCGCCGTCTCCGCGGTGCACATCATCGCCCCGTCCGTCTTCTTCGCCCGCTGCGCCGCCCTCGACGAGGCCCGCAAGAACGACGCTGAGACGTTCGATAACCTGGCGACCGCCTATGCCCGCGCCGCGCACATCTCCAAGCCCGAGCTGGGCGCGGAGTACGACCGCGCCCTGATGGGCGAGGTCGAGCTTGCGCTCGCCGACGCCTCCGAGGCTGCTCAGACCGCTGTCGATGCCGCCCTTGCTACCGAGGATTATCCGGCCGCATTTGCTGCCCTCGCCGCCCTGCGCGCGCCCATCGACCGCTTCTTCGACGAGGTCATGGTCATGGACAAGGACGAGCAGCTCCGCGATAATCGCCTTAAGCTGCTCAACCGCTTCGAGGCCGTTTTCTCCGGCATCGCCAACATCGGTGAGCTTGCTCGTAAAAAGTAAGCCAGCCTGCGCGTAAGCGCAAAAGGAGTCCCGCATGGATTGCCCGGTCACCGCTCGTCCCACCGTTATCGTTATCTCCGACTCGCTCGGTGATACCGCTTGTGAGGTGGTGCTTGCGGCGTCCGGGCAATTTGATGAAGGGGCTTTTCGTTTGTTGCGCCTGCCCAAGGTGACCTCGGTGGAGCAGGTGGAGTCGTTTGTGGGCCCGCGCGTCGATGCCGACCATCGCGATATTGCCGTGTTTCACACCATTGTCGATCCGGCGCTTCGCGCCCGCGTGCTCGATTACCTGGGCATGCTGCATATCCGTTCGGTCGACCTGATCGGTCCGACGCTCGCCGTGCTATCGTCGCTCATCGGTGTGCCGCCCAAAGGCGTCGCGGGCGTGATTCACAGGACCGATGACCGGTATTTCCACCGCATCGAGGCCATGGAGTACTTTGTCGAGCACGATGACGGACGTGGTTGCGACGATCTGTCGGGTGCCGATATCGTGCTGCTGGGCGTGTCGCGCACATCCAAGACGCCGCTGTCGATGTATTTGGCCTATCAGGGCTACAAGGTCGCCAACGTTCCGTTGGCGCACGGTATGGAGCCGCCCAAGTCGATTTACGAGGTAGACCCGATGCGGTTGTTTGGCCTGATTTCGACCGTCGACGTTATTTCTGAGATTCGCGATAGCCGCTTGGGCGACGACTATGCCCGTGCCGTCGCCGGCTCCTATGCCGAGCCCGAGAGCGTGCGAAGCGAGCTCGAGGAGGCTCGTGCTCTCATGAAGCGCCTGGGTTGCTTTGTAGTGCGTACCGACGGCAAGGCGATCGAGGAGAGCGCCTCCGAGATCATCGCTCACCTCGATGAGATCCAGGAAGCAAGGGCCCGCCGAGCCGCCCGCCGCGCCCAGCAGCAGTAACTACTGAGTAGCTAATTTGGGACGTGTCTCTATAGTATTGTCAAATCTCCTGGGACGAGCCCGCCCTCCTCGAGTCGCTCGGGAGGCTCGGCGTTGCAGAGACGGCGAGGCCGGACGGGGATTACCTCTTCGTGATGGAGGGGAACCCCGGCGCTGGAGGGCGACGGGGAGGCGCCTCGGGTGCAGCTACACAAGGGGGCCTGTCCACGAGGTCCACGTGCGGGAAGTCAATTAATTTACCGTTCAAAAAGGGGGCAATGTGGGAAAGGGCCAAGCCGACTATTGAAATGACGATAAAGACGAGGCATCCTGATGTATGTCGGAATATAGATAGGACAAAACGTATCATCTATATCGCTTCTATGAAACCCGATGCAAGTTCTTCTCAATCTCGAAATAGATTGAAGGCATTGAGAGGAACTTTATACTACAAAAATCGTAGGTCTGCCACCTAGACAGAAGAAGTGATTTTGTATGCGGAATCTTGCATTTTGAAAACCGGTGCCAACTATGAGGTGTGAGTCGGGCTCGGTAAAGCGCGGGGGAAATGAGATAGGCTGCGCGTCATCAGAGAGTGGCGCGCAGCCTATTGACCTGCTTTCGTATGACGGATGCTTTAGAGGATCCAGGGGCCAAGTGGGTTGCCATCTGCGGAGCAGTCTTGAATCGTTAGGATGGGATTTTGAAAGGGCTGTCTCTCCCTCCACGCCTTCAAGTGATAGGTGCAGACGCGGTCGTAGTGGATTTTTTTGTATGCGCGCGATATCTGTTTTACAGCCTCCTCTTTGCTGGAATATTTTCCTGGAGCATGTGCAACAGATGTGCATGCGATACCGTCGATCCAGCCAGATTGGGGTCCGAGGTTAAAGCTCGAGATTATTGTCAAGACGCCATTGAGGCCAGCTTGCAACAAATCGTTCTGTATTCGTTCAAATGCTGATTGATTGTTGGTTCCAAGGCCAATCATTCCAATTGCAGAGAGGTATCCGCTATCAGTGAGTTTATCTCCTGCACCTCGAATAACCTTGCTTGTGATGTTGAGGCCATCTGAGCCGCCATCGCCAACGAAGGGGTATGGTACGTCTTCTGGGATTGGGAGCAAAGGAGGATTCACCGTAATGAGTTCATAGCTGCAAGAGCTTTCGATATTGTTTAGTGCGTTGTAGAGACTTCCGGTTAGAACAGTTAAATCTTCGCTAATACCATTGACCAGTGCGTTTAGTTGGCAGATTTCTGAGGCGATTGGATTGATATCTATCGCCGTGACGTGCATTCCAGATTTTGCCAGTATGAGTGCCTGGATGCCTGGTCCAGAGCAGAGGTCTAAGGCATTCTTTCCGGGGGATGGGCTTAGCCGACGAGCGAGCCCAATTGAATCAGAGCCAAAATATAGTAAAGGCGAGGGTGATGGCGCATCGGCAAAAAGCCAGATGCCATGATATCGGATTAGAGATAAACCGGAAAGGGAGGCATTGCCATTGTGCTTGCTTAGCAGCCCGAGTGAGGCTATGGTTTCAACAGTGCCTTTCAGCAGACTTCTTTTTGCCACTTCTGAATCGAGATCAATCTCTCCACCTAGCATCAGGAAGGAGACGATCTCTTGATGCTCCCTGTCAAGTTGATCCCAGATGCGATGCGCGCATTCAAAAGGATCTATAGATATGTCAAGTGTGTCTAAAAAATCTGTTACTCCAAGAGTGTCCAATCTACGGAGTGGATTACTCGAGAGCGAATATAAAGAGGGTAGCACTTCAATCATGTATATCAGACCCATTTCCGATAAAGGTAGTCTCGAATTTAGTCTCGACAATCAAGTCGGCTGCCAGTTTAGGAGCTAGCTTTGCAAGACAGGTCTGTGCCTCTTTCGAGAGGGCGATGTCTTCGCAAATCTCGCATTGAGAGAGGTAGCTTGAGCGCCCAAATGAAGAAAGGCCTCCGCTCGTGCGCAAGTGCTTCAGCAGCCCTCCTGGTCCTATGTATTGTATGTAATTAAGTAGGAGCAGCTGCAGTTCATTAATGTCATCCGTCAGATTGATTTTGCCAAGATCGAAAAGCCAAGTTCCCTCTGCATTTATTCCGCAGCAGGGTGCAAGATGGCAGTTTGGGGAAATAACGAAGTCTCGGCCGCAGTCGGAACAGTGTGACGCTAAGAGACGTGCCTGCGGTCGCGCATTTTGGTTGAGACTGAGATTTCGTGCGCGCCCAATTCGCGTGATGCCTGAATCCGTGATGAAGCGGGCTGGCGCGCTGGGAGGCTGGGTATTATCGTCGAACTGATGCAGGAGTGGAATGTCTTCATTAAGGTACTTGCACAGGTATGCCGGGCTGATTGTACTGTTGTTATCTCTGCAGACCGCAATGCCGAGAGTTTGAAAGCCCATTGTTTTTGCTGAGTTCCAAAGGTTGCGCACATTCTCGAGGGGTATATATTCCGCATGAAAGTCGTCGCAGCTGATATTGATTTCGTCAAGGCCACATGACTTCAATTCGTTGAGGAACGTTTCTGCGTCTCTTTCGCTTTTTGCCCACCACGCATTCGTTACAATTCGAGTAAAGAGTCCTAAAGAATTCGCATATGCGATGGCCTCGAGAAGGTCATCGCCAAGAAGGGTGCATTCTCCGCCCGTAAACACAACAACACCACTTCCGACGCATACTTCGGCGAAGCTATCGATGAATTGCCGCATTTGGGGAAGAGTAAGCCTGTCACTGTTGTTCGGAGTGCAGCTCATCAGACAATGATCACACACAGCGCCACATTTATATGTTGTTATAAATGTCAGCATTCGAGGTCTGCGGAACAGCACGTGCTGCGAGCTTTCGGAAATCATGCCGCGAGCAAACGGGCGTCGGTGATTACCAAGGTGCCTTCGTTCTCGGAGTAAGTAACTTCGAATTCGACGGAGCGATAATACCCGCGGGCGACCCCATTGGAAGCCCCTTCGGGGTTGATGGTATTGGAGCTGGAATTCTTGATTGCTGTTTTAAGCATGGCTGCTTGCCTCGCTGCACTCAAGCCCTCTTGATCAAATTTCCTGAAAACAGAAGTTTGTTTGTACGATTCCGATAGTTCAACAACATCAGGTTTGTTCATAAAAATAGCTGATCCATAGCCCATTGTGTTGACGTCGTACTTAAGGTTGGCGTTGTTTTGAGCATTCGCGTTTGCGTTTGCCATTCCGTTTGCGTTCAGAATGATGTTTGCGTTCGTTACTGCGTTTGCATTAAGTACAACGTTTACGAGAGGTATCGTTTGCGGCTCAGCTTCTTTGTCCTCGTCATAATATGCAAGTTGGATACGACGATATACTGCGCGTGCAACGGGGACACGCGCCTCCTTTTCGGTTGACTCCACCAGTTCGTACAGAGAGACTTTTCGATTTCCCGCTTTGATTTGGAGGTCTGTAATTCCATATTTCTGGAATACGGCACGAGGCTGAGCTTCGAAATCGCGTCTTGCGTCGGTAGATTGTTCCGCGTCCGCGACCAGTTTTTCAAGGATGCTAAGCTGGGACTGTATTGAGAGTTCGTTTAGGTGGTTCACATTGTCCATAGCGGTGACCTCCAATGTTGAATAGCTGTCTTGAAAGACTACGTCATGCTAGTGTCGGTATCGATTTGATACTACGAACAAATTAGAACTAAATGGATATAGTTTCCGGTGACGCATAATTTCTTTCGCAAATTGACAACCGCATAGCGGAACACGGCCCGC
>UQRW01000056.1 GCA_900543515.1 uncultured Collinsella sp. | reverse complement strand
GCCCGGCAAGGGAACCGGGCGCACGGGAGGGAAAGCGAGGCTACTCGCCGAGCTTGGGATGCAGCAGCGACGGCGCAGCGCCGAGCAGCATCTTGGTGTAGGGGTCCCGGGGGTGCTGGAAGACCTGCTTGGCCTCGCCCTGCTCGACGATCTTGCCGCCATTCATAACGATGATGTCGTCAGAGATATAGCGGACCGTCTGGATGTCATGGCTGATGAACACCATGGCCAGGCCGAGCTCCTTCTTAAGGTCGGTCAGCAGGTTCAGAATCTGCGCGCGGACCGAAACGTCCAGAGCCGAGGTGGGCTCGTCGGCGATGATGGCATCGGGGTTCAGCGACAGGGCGCGCGCAATTGCGACGCGCTGGCGCTGGCCGCCCGAAAGCTGGCCGGGAAGAACCTCGGCGGCGGAGCTGGGCAGACCGGTGAGCTCCAAGAGCTCCTTGACGCGCTTCTCCTGCTCGGCCTCGGTACCCAGGTTGTGGACGCGCATGGGGTCGAGCAGTTGCTCGCGAACGACCATGCGGGGGTTGAGCGCCGTGGCCGGGTTCTGGAACACGACCGAGATAACGCGACCCATGTGGCGACGGTCCTCGGCGGTACGTTTGGTAACGTCCTTGCCCTTAAAGTAGACCTTGCCGCTCGTGGGGGCCTGCAGGCCGCACATGACGTTGGCGGTGGTGGACTTACCGCAACCGGACTCGCCGACGATGCCGATCGTCTGACCGGGCATGAGCTTAATCGTTACACCCTGGACGGCGTGAACCAGGTTAGGGTGGAGAATCGAACCGGTACGGGTCCTAAAGGTGACGTGGACGTCATCAAGGAAGATGATCGGCTCGACGCCGTTGACTGCGGTCTCGCTCATCTACATCACCTCCGCGTGAGGGGTCAAACCATTTGCCTTGAGCACCTCGTCGGGGAGCTCGGAATAGAAGTGCTCGGTGCCGGGCACGCGCTTGAAGACCGGACGGGTGTCCAGGCCAATGCGCGGATGGCTCGAGCGGGGTGCGAAGCGATCGCCCTTGGGGAAATCGCGCGGGCTCGGAACGGCGCCGGGCACCTGGTGCAGGCGGCCCGAACCGCTCTCGATGGACAGGACGGAACCCAGAAGGCCGCGGGTGTACTCGTGAATCGGGTTGGTGAGCAGCTCCTTGGTGGGTGCCTGCTCGATAACCTGACCGGCGTACATAACCGTGATGTTATGGGCGACCTCGGCGACCAGCGCCAGGTCGTGCGAGACGAAGATCATGGCAAAGCCGAGCTTGGCCTGAAGATCGTTGAGCAGCTTGATGACCTGCTTCTGGACGGTAACGTCCAGAGCGGTCGTGGGCTCGTCGCAGATGACCAGCTTGGGGTCGCGGGTAAGGGCCATAGCGATCAGAACGCGCTGACGCTGACCACCGGAAAGCTCATGCGGATAGCTCTCGAGCGTACGCTTGGGGTCGAGGCCCACGAGCTCCAGGAGCTCCTCGGCGCTACGGGTACCGCCGCGCTTGGTGAGCTGCTTCATCTGGGCAGAGATGAGCATGGAGGGGTTGAGCGAGGACAGGGCGTCCTGATAGACCATAGCGATATCGGTACCGCGCAGGCCGAACCACTCCTTCTTGCTCATCTTGAGCAGGTCACGGCCCTCCCAGAGGACCTCGCCGGAAAGGTGCTCGTCCTCATCGGTCAGGCCCATGATGGCCAGCGTGGTGATGGACTTACCGCAACCGGACTCGCCCACCAGACCCATAGTCTGGCCAGGACGGACGTCAAAGTTGACATGGTCGACGACGTTGATATCGCCGTGGTGCTCAAACTGGATGCAGAAATCGCGGACCGAAAGGATCGGTTCGACAGACTCGTCGGGCACATGGCGATCGTCACGCTTGAGCTCAACATCGCGCAGGGCGCCAAGGCGAGCGGAGAGGGACTGGGCTTGCTCCTTATAGGCGCGAACGGGGTCGGAGACCAGCAGGTCGGCCTCGCGGCGCTTGGAGGAATCGGTCGGATCCAGGGCGGCGGAGGGAGCAGCGGCCATGGCGTCGGTAATGCCCTCGGAGAGGATGTTGAGCGCCAGGCAGGTGATCATGATGGCCAGGCCCGGGAACAGCGCCTGCCACCAACGGCCAGCGAGCACGCCACCGCGGGCGTCGGCGAGGATGTTGCCCCAGGTAGCGGTGGGCTCCTGGATACCAGCGCCGATAAAGGTCAGCGAGGCCTCGAAGATGATGGCGTCGGCGACCAGGGTAACGGTGAAGACCATGATCGGGGCGATGCAGTTACGCAGAACATGCTTGATCAAAATCCACGGAGCCTTGGCGCCGGAAACGATGACCGCGCGGACATAGTCCTCGCCGTACTCGGACACGATGTTGGCGCGCACGATACGGGCAATCTGCGGAGTGTACATAAAGCCGATGGCGAAGATGATCGACGGCACGGAGTTGCCCAGGATGGAGACGAAGACGGCCGCGAGGGCGATGCCCGGGATGGACATGATGATGTCCAAGATACGCATGATCGTCTCGGAGACGGCCTTGCGCGAAACCGCTGCAAGGGCGCCCACGACCGAGCCGCAGACCAGAGCCATGGCAGTGGCGCCAAAGCCGATAATCAGCGAGTAACGACCACCGTAGAGCATACGCGACAGAATATCGCGACCCTTATCGTCGGTACCGAAGATAAATCCATTGCCGGGAGCCTGGCGAGCAGTGAAAATCTCGACCGGGCTATAGGGGGCAAGAAGGGGCGCCAGAATCGCAGTCAGGGCGACAAGCACCAGCACGACGGCGGCAATCTTAGAAGACAGCGTCATCTTCTTCCAGCCACCGAGCTTGAGCCCCTTGGAGGCAGCCTTCTCGAGCTGCTCGGTTTGCTTCTCTCGAATCTTTACCATAATCTACACCGTCCTGATGCGCGGGTTGATGAGCAGGTAGAGCATGTCAACCACGATGTTGATGATGATGAAGGCAAGAGCAACGACGATAACGACGCCCTGAACCAGGTTCGCCTCGTTGCCCTGAACGCCCTGCAGAATCGCGGTGCCCATGCCGGGGAGGTTGAAGATAACCTCGATGACGACGGCGCCGCCCATGAGGTAACCGATCTTAAGACCGAGGGTGGTGACCGGGGTGATCAGCGCATTGCGAAGAACGTTGATGCCGACGACAACCTTCTCGGGAACGCCGGCGCCGCGAGCCATACGGACATAGTCCTTGTCGAGCTCCTCGACCATGGCGGTACGCACGATACGAGTCATCTGGCCCGTCAGCGGGAATGCCAGAGCGATAGCGGGCATGATCATACGTCCCAGATAGCCAGCCGGGTTGGTGGTGAAGTGAGGCAGAGCACCGGATGCCGGGAGCACCTTAAGGTAGGAAGAGAACAGCAGAATCAACAGAACGGCAAGCCAGAACGACGGGGTTGCCAAGCCGGCGATGGAAAAGACGCGGATCACTTGGTCCGGCCATTTATCGCGATACAGTGCCGCGATGACGCCGAGTAAAAACGAAACGACCGCACCGATGGCAAGACCGATGAAGGTCAGCTGCATCGTGACGGGCAGGGCCGTGGAGATGCGCTTGGCAACGGAGTTGCGAGCAGCACCATAGGTGCCCATGTCGCCATGAATCAGATCGCCCATATAGCGCACGTAGCGCACGGGCCAGGGGTCGTCCAGACCATACTTCTCATGGTACTCGGCAACCGCCTCGGGCGAGGCACCGTCACCCAACGCCGTGTAGGCGGGGTCGGTCTTGGAGAACGACATAAGGAAGAACACCAGGACGGTGACGCCCAATGCCATGATCGGCAGCGCCACGAGACGCCTTCCAATCAAACGTAGAAAGTTGTTCACGTTCTCTCCCCTTTCTTTTGTCGGTAGGACCAACTGGTATATGAGTACGGATACTCATTACAAGACCCGAGCGACATCGTTGCCGCCCGGGTCTTTGTTTCAACTATGAGGATACGGTCCCAACGACCGACATCCTGCATACAGACTCAAGCGAGTCTTACGCCTTGACGGTCGCAACGCCCCTGAAGGACATGCTCGTCGTGCCGATGCCCTTGAAGCCATCGAGGGCCTCGCCGTTGGGCGCAGTGGACGGATCGTCCCAGGAAGCGGAGACGGTCTTGACGTGGACAACGGGGTACAGAACAGCGTTGTCGGCGATGATGTCGAAGCACTCGTTCCACTTCTTCTGCTGCTCGTCGCCCTCGGCGGCAAGAGCCTCGTCCATGAGACCGTGGAGCTTCTCCCACTCAGCGGACTCCTTCCACGGGCAACGGGTCTGCATCCAGACGTTGTCGCCGTACCACCAGTTGAGCAGCAGGTCGGGGTCAGCGCCGAAGCAGGACGGATCGCCAGGGGCAAGGAGGATATCGTAGGCCTCGCCGCCGTCGATGGCAGCGTAGGTGGCCGGCGAGGTATCGGTCTGGATGGTCACATCGAAGCCGAGAGCGTCGAGGTCGTTCTTGACCTGGGCGGCCATGCCCTTAATCTGCTCGTTGTCGGTGGTGCGCAGGGTGATGGCACCCGGGGTGATGCCGGACTCCTCGATGAGCTTCTTGGCCTTCTTGGCGTCGGTCTTGTACACCGTGGAAGCCTCATGATAGTTGGTGAAGCTCTTGGGCAGGTAGCAGCTGGCAGCGGTGGCAAGGCCGGCGAAGGTGTTGCTGACCATCTTCTCGGTGTCGAGCGCATACATGACAGCCTGACGGACCTTGACGTTGTTCCAAGGCTCCTTGGCGACGTTGAACATGATGAAGCGGGTGCCGAAGCCCTGGACGTTGTCGATCTTGCAGCCAGCGCTCTCGAGCTGGTCGACGGCGTCAGCGGTGACGAGCTCCATAACGAGCGTGGAGCCCTCCTGCTGAGCGGTAACGCGAGCGGTGGGGTCGGTCAGGATGCTGTACTGGATCTTCTTATCCTCGGCAGCATACTCACCGTTGTACTCGGGGTTGGGAACCAGGGTGATCTCGGTATCGGAGATAGAGTCGTACATCCAGGGGCCGGAACCGATCGGCTGCTTGGCGCGATCCTCCTCGGACTGAGTAGCCGGGGTAACACGGATGATGGCCAGACGATCCTTGAGCAGGGAGAAGTTGGGGACCTTGGTCTTGACCGTCACGGTGCTGGCGTCCTTGGCCTCGATGGACTCGAAGGGCTGGAAGAACGGAGCATAGGTAGCGGAAGCAGCGCAAGCGGTGTAGGAAGCGACGACGTCGTCAGCAGTGACCTCGGTACCATCGGAGAACTTGGCGCCCTTGCGGATGGTGACCTCGAAAGTGGTGTCGTCCACAGACTTGGGATCGTCGGTGGCGAGCTCGTTGAAGGTGCTGTAGTCGTGGTAATCGATGCCGTAGAGACCCTCGACGACGTGCCAGTTAGCACCCAGGCCCACAGCGGAGCCGGTGCTGGCGGGATCGAAGCTGGACGGAGCGTAAGCGGAACCAGCGGTGATCACGCCGCCGCCACGGTTGGCGGAATCGGTGGAACCGGAAGCGGAACCCTCGTCGCTAGAGCTGCCACCGCAGCCGGTGAGACCAAGCCCTGCGACAGCAGCGACGCTGCCGGTGAGGCCGAGGAACGAACGCCTGGACATACCCTTGTTGATGATGGCCATGTCTTCTCCTATCAATAGAGAATCTTACTCGGGAGCACCTAGACTTGCCCCCGCGCAACTTGCGGACGATATATACCTTACCTACCGACGAACCCAACTGAGGTGCCGCGCTCGGCGACCGATACATACATACGCTTGAACGGTATTTACTACCGTTCACCGAATTCATTGACAAACGATTCGCCAGACAGTATGTATCGACGAGGTGAGATATCAGTCATCGTCAACCCGCAGGATAGCAGGGTTGTTCACCATGGCTAGTCAAACGTTTTAGCGTTAATAAAACCCGAAATCGACAGGTAATCGCCGCGAAATAAATGATTGAAAATCGGCCAATCATGTATATCAGTTGTTTAGAAGCACGTTTAGTTTTCGGAACGGTTGGCCGATGCCTGGGCGCGTTCGGCATTCCATGCAACAAGTGCCTCGTGGACCGCTTTGGCGACATCGGCCGGAACGCCTCGAACTTCCGCGATCTCTTGCTCGCTCGCCGCGCGCAAACGCTTCATCGAACCAAAATGGCGCATAAGGGCACGTTTTCTGGTGGGTCCCACGCCTGGAACGTCATCGAGTACCGAAACCGTCATGGCTTTATCGCGCAATTCGCGATGGAACGTGATGGCAAATCGGTGGGACTCATCGCGTACCTGCTTAATTAGATAGAGCGAAGCAGACCCGGTCGGCAGCACGACAGGAGTCTCGTCCCAAGGCACAAAAACTTCCTCGTCGGCCTTCGCCAAGCCACAAACTGGTATATCGAGCCCAAGAGCCTCAAGTTGCTTGATCGCAGCGGTCAATTGCGGCTTACCGCCATCGACAACGAGCAAATCGGGGCGCGATCCAAAGCGCTCGTCGGCCATGCGCTCGGGAGCATAGCGTCGTCCCAAAACCTCGGACATCGACACGAAGTCGTTTGCCTCGTCCAATTCGGCCTGAATTTTAAAACGACGGTACTGGCTCTTGTCGGCGCGCCCGTTGGTAAACACCACCATCGAGGCGACCGTAAAGGTGCCATGCAGTGTAGAGATATCGAAGCACTCGATACGCAACGGCGGCGATGGCAGCGCCAACGCACTTTCGAGCTCCAGGAGCGCTTGATTGGTGCGGTCGTCAGCGTACCCCGTTCGCATCATGTAGCGCATGAGGGCATGGCGCGCATTTTTGGATGCCATATCGAGCAGACGGTGCTTTTCGCCACGCTGCGGCCTATGGAGATGGCAGGAACGCTCGCGCTTGCCCGCAAGCCATTCCCCCAGCGCTTCCGCATCCTCAAGCTCGACGGAAAGGTTGACCTCAGCTGGAATATCAGCCGTCTCGTCGTAATAGCGCTTAAGAAAGCCCGACTGGAGCTCTTCCTCGTCAACATCAAGACCCTTGTCGAGAATGAACTCGCAGGTGCGAACTGTTCGGCCCTCGCGAACGACGAAGACGCAAGCGGCGGAGATGGTCTCCTCACGATAGAACCCGATGACATCGATATCGACACTGGAGGGAAAAACGACTTGCTGACGATCGTCCAGACCCCTGATGACCTCCAAACGACGTTTGACGCGTGCCGCGCGCTCAAAGTCGAGCGCCTCGGCGGCATCCGTCATCTCGGAGGTCAGCTCATCGACGACATCCTTGCGATGGCCCGACAAGAAGCGCTCGACACGCTTGACGTTCTTGGCATAGTCTGCCGGGGAAATCGCGCCGACACACGCACCCGGGCCGCGCCCGACATGGTAGTCAAAGCAGGGACGCCCGTTTTGCGCGCAAATCATATTGACGATGTCTTCCTCGCCCTTGTGGGACTCGACGATACGACGACAACGACGCCACTCCGCACAAGAAGCCGAGCAGATCGGGATCACCTTGCGCAGCGTGTCAATGGTCTCACGCGCCGCGCGGCTGTCAGTATAGGGACCAAAATAACGCGTTCCCGGCTTATGGCGCTCACGCGTATATTTGATAGCGGGATACAGGTCGCCCTTTGTAATGGCGATAAAGGGGTAGCTCTTGTCATCCTTGAGGTCGACGTTAAAGTACGGATGGTACTGGCCGATCAGGTTGCGCTCGAGTACAAGCGCCTCATGCTCGGTTTCGACAACGATGTAGTCAAAGCTCGCAACCAATTGCATCATGAGCGGTATTTTTTGGCGCTCATCCTGCAGCGTCACGTACTGGCGCATACGGGAACGCAGGTTTTTCGCCTTGCCAACGTAGATGACATCGCCCTTGGCATCTTTCCAAAGGTAACATCCGGGCTGCGTGGGAACGCGCGAAACCTGCTCGGCGAGTGTTGGAATGTTGTCGTGACCGGCCACACGCACCTACTTGCGACGAAGCAGTGCCGAGACCTCGGGCATCTTAAGAACGACGGCAAGGCCAAAGGTAACAGCAAGCGAGACGACACCCGCAACGCAAACGTAGCCAAGAGTAATCAGAATCGAGCCGCCAAGTGCCCCGACAAAGTGCTCAAGCGCCCACATGACGCCGGCGCCTGCGGCAGCGCCCAGGCCACCGAGCAAAAGGCCAAAGAAGCCGCCATGCAGAATAGATTTGACCTGAAGACCACGCAGGCGACGACGCAGCCACCACAGCGAACAGCCGACCAAGATCACGTAGTCGACAACATACGAAAGCGCGATTGCCGGCATACCGAAGCCCAGCACAACGCCAAACAGCAGAACCGAGCCGGCCTGGCCGATGGCGGAATACAGGCAATAGCGGCTATAGGGCTTCATATCGAGCAAGGCAGAGAAGCTCTTCTGCATCAATACGACCACGCCGTAGAGCGGCAACGAGAACGCCAGGTAGACAAGGAACTCGGACACCAGCGCCACGCCGGACTCATCAAACTTGCCGGCACAGTAAATCATGTTGAGCGGACGCGCGAAGACAATCAGGTACAACGCGAACGGAATCAGGAAGAACAGCATCTGGGCGACGCCACGCGAAATGCCCGTGCGAACGCTGTCGTAATCCTTCTCCTGTGCGTCATGAGAGAGCTCGGTATAGAGCGCCGTCGAAAGCGAGGCGGCAATCAGCGCGTAGGGCAGCGTGTACCACAGGCGCGCATAGGCGATGACGGAAGGACCAGTCTCGGGCTGGACAACCAGCGCGGCAGCGTTGGTGATAGAAGTCGAGACAAACATGCACACCGTGGCAAGCAGCGTCGGGATACCGAGCGCAATCGTCTGGCGCAGCGCGGGGTCCTTAAAGTCGATATGGATATGGGGATGCACGCCGTGCTTGCCAAGCGCGGGGATCTGACATGCCATCTGAACAAAGACACCGAGGGTCGTACCGGCCGCAATCAAGATGATGCCGGCACGTTCGCCAAACTGTGCGGACACGGGCGCAAAACCCATAAAGCTCGCAATGACGATCACATTGTTGAGGACCGGGGCAAACGTCGACCAGAAGTAGTCGCGGTGTGCGTTGAGAACGCCCGAGAACACCGAGCCCAGACCATAAAAGAGAATCTGGATGGCAAAGAAACGGAACATGAACGCAGCGGTATCCATGCTGCCGCCGTCACCCGAAAGGAACGATTGCGTCCAGATAAAGCCCGGGGCGAACACGGTCCCCAGCAACGAAATGCCACCCAGCACCAAAAGCAGAATGCCGAGCAGGTTGCCCACGTACTCGTTCGAGGCCTCGCGACCCTGCTCACGCCTCACGCCCATGTACACGGGCAAAAACGCCGTCACGAGCATGCCGCCCATCACGAGTTCGTAGAGCATATTGGGCAGGTTGTTGGCGACCTGATAGGAGGACGAGAGCAGCGACATGCCGATAGCGGCCGCCATTGCCCACGTGCGGATAAAACCGGTGACGCGAGACACGATAGTCAGAATGGTCATAAGCCCGGCGGAACGACCAACCGTGGAGTAGTCCGACGAGCCCATGTCGTCAGTGTCATCTCGCGACGAAGGAGCTTCGGAGGAGGGTGTCTGAGGCGCAGATCCTTTTGCAAAATGAGTTCCGCGCTTCAATTCTTCCTGCGGCATCGCTCAGTCCTCTCTCGTAATCGCGGCAACCGTCGCCCCGCAAAATGCAATTAAATCATCGGGTGCAAGCTCGAGCTGATAACCACGCTTGCCTCCCGAAATAAAAATGGTATCCCAAAGGACGCATGTCTCGTCAATGAGCGTCCGGTAGCGTTTTTTCATACCGACCGGGCTGCAGCCGCCGCGAACGTAGCCAGTCGCCGCAAGCAAATCCTTCACATGCATCATGGCCAAGGACTTCTCCCCCGCGGCACGCGCGGCGGACTTTAGATCGAGCTCGTCGGCAACAGGGATGCAGCACACGACATAGTCGTTGGACGGCGTCACGCAGACCAAAGTCTTAAATCCTTGACCGGGCTCCTCGCCAAGCTGCTCCGAAATCGCGACCCCCAGGCCCACCGACTCATCACCATCGTCTTCGTACGTATGTAGAACATAGGAAATGCCGGCGCTTTCCAGCTCGCGCATCGCATTGGTTTTTGGCGTCTTTACAGCCTTTGCCATGACATATCCTTTCCCTCGCATTCGGACGCGAGGATTAAGTATATGTCCAATTCGGCTGCATACGTCACTTCGACACAGCAAGCGCCATCGAATCACAAGGAGTCGATGGCGCCCATAAACTGAATCGCCTATTTATTGAGCATCAAGTTGAGCCTGACGCTCCCGGTCGCGCCTGAGCAACGGCGCCAAAAACTTGCCCGTATAACTCTGCGGACAGTCCGCAACCTGCTCCGGTGTGCCCGAAACCACGACGGTTCCGCCGCCGTTACCGCCCTCGGGACCCATATCGATCAGGCGGTCGGCAACCTTGATGACATCAAGGTTGTGTTCAATCACCAGCACCGTGTTGCCCGCATCGACCAAGCGCTGCAGCACATCGAGCAGCTGGCGGACGTCCTCAAAATGAAGGCCGGTCGTCGGCTCGTCCAAAATATAGAACGTCTTGCCCGTCTGGCGTCGATGAAGCTCCTTGGCGAGTTTCACACGCTGCGCCTCGCCGCCCGAAAGCGTCGTGGCGGGCTGGCCCAGGCTCACGTAGCCCAAGCCTACATCGTACAGCGTCTGAAGCTTGCGCTTAATCTGCGGGATATTCCCAAAGAAAGCCAGTGCCTCGGCCACGCTCATGTCAAGTACGTCCGAGATGGTCTTGCCACGGTAAGTGACCTCGAGTGTCTCGCGGTTGTAGCGTTTACCGCCGCAAACTTCGCAGGGAACGTAGATATCGGGAAGGAAGTGCATCTCGATCTTGATCTGTCCGTCGCCCTTGCACGCCTCACAGCGCCCGCCACTCACATTAAAGGAGAAACGACCCGGCGAGTAGCCGCGCGCCTTCGACTCCGGCGTACTCGCAAACAGCGCGCGAAGATCATCCCACAGGCCGATATAGGTAGCAGGGTTGGAACGCGGCGTGCGGCCAATCGGCGACTGGTCGATATCGATAACCTTATCGATACACTCGATGCCCTCGATTTTCTTATACGGACCCACAGGGCGCGTCGAACGGTGAATGACATTCGTAAGGGCAGGCGCAATGGTGTCGGTAACCAGGGAGCTCTTGCCCGATCCCGACACGCCGGTAACAACCGTAAGCGTACCAAACTCGATTTTGGCGGTAACGTTTTTGAGGTTGTTGGCTCGAGCGCCCGTAATTTTAAGGCAGCCGCGACCGGGCTTGCGCCGTTCATCAGGCACCCGGATCATTCGTTTGCCGGTCAGATAGGCGCCCGTCATCGACTCAGGACACGCCATGATATCGGCAGGCGTTCCTGCAGCGACCACGTGTCCGCCGTTAACGCCCGCACCGGGACCCATATCGATCACGTAGTCGGCAGCGCGAATTGTATCTTCGTCGTGCTCGACGACGATAACGGTATTACCGATATCGCGCAAGCGCTCGAGCGTCTTGATCAGGCGCTCGTTATCGCGTTGGTGAAGGCCGATCGACGGCTCGTCCAGAATGTACAGAACGCCCATGAGGCCGGCGCCGATCTGCGTTGCCAGGCGAATACGCTGGGCCTCGCCGCCGGAAAGCGTCGCCGAGGCGCGATCAAGCGTCAGATAGTCGAGTCAGACATCGACCAGAAAACGCAGGCGCTCCAGGATTTCCTT
>UQRW01000055.1 GCA_900543515.1 uncultured Collinsella sp. | reverse complement strand
GGTCGATCGCGAGTTCCGCACGAGCCGGAGAGCACTTAATGTGCTCTCCGTGCGAGTCAGGACTGTCCGAGCAGGCGACCTTATATGTCTGCCGCCCGGCGGCGGGGCTCCTCGCCCGAACCCCTCAGCTAGTTCTTCAGCGAGTTCAGCGGAGCCGGGAAGCGTCCACCACGGTGGGCAAGCACGGTGCCGGCGTTGGGGTTCACCGGCATGATGGGCGCACGGCCAAACAGGCCGCCGTACTCGACGCAGTCGCCCACGCCTTTGCCGATGGCGGGGATGACGCGGACAGCCGTGGTCTTGTTGTTGATGACGCCGATAGCCATCTCGTCGGCGATGATGCCGGCGATGGTCTCGACCGGGGTGTCGCCGGGGATGGCGATCATGTCCAGGCCGACGGAGCACACGCAGGTCATGGCCTCGAGCTTCTCGAGCGAGAGCGCGCCGGCCTCGACGGCGGCGATCATGCCGGCATCCTCGGACACGGGGATAAAGGCGCCGGAGAGACCGCCCACGCTGGAGCTGGCCATGACGCCGCCCTTCTTGACGGCATCGTTGAGCATGGCGAGCGCGCAGGTCGTGCCGGGGCCACCGCAGGTGCCCACGCCGATGATCTCGAGGATGCGGGCAACGGAGTCGCCGATGGCAGGCGTGGGAGCCAGCGACAGGTCGACAATGCCCTTCTCGACACCCAGGCGATGGGCGGCCTCGCGGCTCATGAGCTCGCCAGCGCGGGTGATCTTAAAGGCGGTCTGCTTAATCTTCTCGGCGACTTCCATCATCGATGCGGAATCGGGCAGCGTCTCCAGGGCTGCGGCCATAACGCCGGGGCCCGAAACGCCTACGTTGATGACGGCATCGGCCTCGCCACCGCCGTGGACGGCGCCCGCCATAAACGGGGAGTCCTCGACCATATTGGCAAAGCAGACAAACTTGGAAGCGCCGACGGAATCCTGGTCGGCCGTGAGCTTAGCAGCGTCGATGATGGTCTGCGCAGCCATGAGTACGGCGTCCATGTTGATGCCGGCACGCAGGCTGGCGACGTTGACGCTGGAGCAGACGCGGCTGGTGGTGGCGAGCGCCTGCGGGATGGACTGGATGACGCGGCGGTCGGCGTCGCCGATGCCCTTCTGGACGAGCGCGGAGAAGCCGCCCAGGTAGTCGATGCCGAGGGTCTCGGCCGCGCGGTCGAGGGCATGCGCGATGGGGGTGAGGTCCTCATCCTTGCAGCAAGCGGCGATCTGCGCCACTGGGGTGACGGAAACGCGCTTGTTGACGATGGGGATACCGTACTCGCGCTCGAGGTTCTCGGCGGTCTCGACCAGGTGCTCAGCCGTGTGCGTCACGTGGTCGTAGATCTTCGTGCACATGCGGTCGAGGTTCTCGTCGCCGCAACCCATGAGCGAAACACCCATGGTGATGGTCCTGATGTCGAGGTTCTGCTCCTCAACCATGCCGCGGGTTTCCGCGATTTCTGCAGGCGTGATCGCCATCCTTGCGCTCCTATCTGCCAAAACGAGCATAGTCTCATCTATTCTAACGTGCCGCACGCGTCTCGTGGCGTGTGCGGCACGTTTTGGTGCTCGGTTGTTTCCGTTGTGTTACTGCCCAAAGACCTCTTCGGCGATACGCGCGCTTTCGGCGGCATCCTTGGCGTAGTAGTCTGCGCCGATCTGTTTGGCGTATTCGGGGGTGAGCACGGCGCCACCTACGATGATCTTGACGTCCGGCACCTCGGCATGAAGCAGCTTGATGGTCTCCTCCATGGCGACGACGGTGGTGGTCATAAGCGCCGAGAGGCCGACGAGCTTAATGTCACGCTCCTGTACGGTCTTGAGTACCTCCTGCGGATCGACGTCGCGACCCAGATCAAAGACGGTGTAGCCGTAGTTATCGAGCAGCATCTTGACGATGTTCTTACCGATGTCGTGGATGTCGCCCTTGACGGTTGCCACGCAGATCTTACCCTTGTCGGCAATCTCGCCGGCGGGCATCAGGCGCTTGATGGTGTCGAAGCCCACGCGCGCGGCCTCGGCTGAGGCCATGAGCTGCGGCAAGAAGAACTTTCCCTGGTCAAAAAGGACGCCAACCTCGTCGAGGGCGGGGATAAAGTGGTTGTTGATGAGGTCCATGGCGTCGTGATCTGCCAGCAGACGCTCGGTTTCGGCCGCGATTTCGCCCTTGCGGCCCGAGACGACCATGTGGCGGATGGGGTCGTCATCGGCGCTTGCGGTAGTGCTTGCGGCAGCCGCGGCATCGCGCGATGCTGACTGAGCGGCCGCCGGGTTCGCGGCGATCTTATACGGATCGGTCCAGCCGGCGTAGCGCTCGATGTATCCGGTCGAGCCCTCATCCTCAACGCTCAGCACGCGATAGCTGTAGACGGTGTCCATAAAGCGCTTGGAACCCGGGTTCATGATGGGGGCGTCCAGACCTGCACCAAAGGCGGCGGCCAAAAAGACCGAGCCCAGCAGCGGCCGCGCGGGCAGGCCAAAGCTGATGTTCGATACACCGAGCGCGCACTTGACGCCTAGGCGTTCCTTGCACAGGGACATGGCGCGCAGTATCTGCTCGGCCTGGCGTTGATTGGTCGAGGCGGTCATGACCAGACAGTCAATGAGGATGCGGTCCGGGCCGATGCCGTAGCGGGCAGCCTCGGCCACGATGCGCTCGGCGATGGCGAAGCGAGCCTCGGCGGTATCGGGGATGCCGCCTTCGTCGAGCGTGAGGCCGACGACGTTGGTGCCGTAGTGGGCGACCAGCGGAAAGATCTCATCCATGATCTGCTGTTTGCCATTGACCGAGTTGATGATGGGCTTGCCGGCGTAGCGACGCACGGCGGCCTCGACGGCGGCGGGGTCGGTGGAGTCGATCTGCAGCGGCAGCAGCGTGGAACCTTGGAGCTGCTCGGTCGCTTGCTGGATGACCTTGACCTCATCAATCTCGGGCAGGCCCACGTTGACGTCCAGGATGTCGGCGCCCTGCTCCTGCTGGCTGATGCCCTGACTCACGACGTAGTCCAGGTCGCCGTCGCGCAGGGCCTGCTGCAGGCGCTTTTTGCCGGTAGGGTTGATGCGCTCGCCGATGACGGCGATCTTGTGGCCGTCGCAGGGAAGGTCCACGACCGTCTGGGCGCTCGTGACCGACATGCTGGGCTTGCGGTGGCGCGGGCTGGGCGTGTGGTTGTCGATAAGCGTGCGCAAGGCCGCCATGTGTGCCGGCGTGGTACCGCAGCATCCGCCGACGACGCTCACGCCGTCCTCAATCATGCCGGCGACGGCCTCGGCGTACTCGGGTGCCTGGATATCAAAGACGGTATTGCCGTCATCGTCAACGTGGGGCAGTCCCGCATTGGCCTGCACCATAACGGGCTTGTCGGTGACGGTGAGCATACGCGCGGCGAGTCCTCGGAGCTCGGCCGGTCCCTGGCTGCAGTTAATGCCCAAAACGTCGGCGCCGATGGCGTCGAGGGTGATGGCGGCGACCTCGGGGCTCGTGCCCAAGAAGGTGCGGCCGTCTTCCTCAAAGGTCATGGTGGCAAAGACGGGCAGGTCGGAATTCTCGCGGCAGGCGAGGACTGCCGCCTTGATCTCGGCCAGGTCGGTCATAGTCTCGATAATAAAGAGGTCCACACCCGCGGCGACGCCGGCGCGCACCTCCTCGGCAAAGAGGTCGTAGGCCTCGTCAAAGCTGAGGGTGCCCAGGGGGCGCAGCAGGGCGCCGATGGGGCCGATGTCGCCGGCGACGTAGCGGGCGCCGGCCTCGCGGGCGCAGGTGACTGCCGCGGCAAAGACGTCTGCCACGGTGGCGGCGCGGTCGAGCTTGTGGGCGTTGGCGCCAAAGGTGTTGGCGGTGATCACGTCACAGCCGGCCTCGACGTACTGACGCTGAATATTGGTAATGACCTGGGGCTCCTCAAAGTTGAGCAGCTCGGGCAGGGCGCCTGCCTTCATGCCGGCGGCCTGCAACATGGTGCCCATGCCGCCGTCGAACAGCAGGTGTCCCGTGCCATCGATGGCCGCACGCAGGCGATCGTCCTTAATGCGCAGATCGCCGATCGTGCGCGTCTTGTACGTGGCACCGTTGCGACGTGCGGCATCAACGGGTGCCGCCAATGCAGTGCCGTCAGAATCATGAGTGATAAGCGGAGTAAACATTGAGGGCTCCTAATGGCTGGAATAGCAGGTGGTGTGGGCGGCGCGGAAGCGGCAGTGCTCGCGCATGCGGCAGATATTGCAGGTGGGGCGGCTCTGGGCGTCGTGGACTTCGCCGTCGAATAGGCCGATCACCGCGGTCACGCTTTTGGTGGGCATGAGCAGGCTGGTGGGTGTGACGGTAAGCCCGATGAGCCGCGTGGCGTTGAGCGCATTGACGATCGAGCGCTGGGCCGAGAGCGGGCAGTCGCCGTAGCCGGGGCTAAAGCGCCAGTTGCCGGCGAGTCCGTGTGCGGCGGCGTCCGTCTTGACCTGCTGGTCCATTTGCTCAACGGCGGCTTCCACGTAAGCGGAGCACGCGGCGTCGAGCACGGCGCCCTCCAGGGGATGTTGGGCTCCCGTGGTGCGCAGGCGACGCTCGGCGTCCATGCCGAGGGTGCATGCCATGAGCGCGGCAAAGCGGGCATCTTTGAGATGTCGATAGATATCGCGACCTCGCAGCTCAACGTTGGTGCCGACCAAGCGAATGCAAGGCTCACTTTGTTCGTCCACGCCCGTGGCATCGACGGCAAACACGCGGCGCACGCCACGAGGCTCAATGTCCAGTTCCAGACGCTCGACCACAAGCTCAATACGTCGTGACAGCTCGGGCTCAATCTGCTGGCCGCCGTAACCCAGGTACCGCAGCATCTCGGCGCGGTCGACACGGGGATGGTACGCAGCATCGACACGGTAAAGCGCCGGCGACGCAAGGTCGGCCGGCACTTCGACAGCGGTTGTATCGATGTGCGGTTTTTCCATTACCCCAGGCGCTCCATAATGGTCGCGGCGATCGCAGGACGGTTCATAGTGTACAGGTGCAGGCTGTCGGCGCCGTGCTCCTTGAGGTCGCAAAGCTGGCGGGCGGCATAATCTACACCGGCTGCCTGCAGGCTCTCGGGGTCGTTCTCGTACTTGGCGAGAATCTTGATGACGGGGGAGGGCAGCGACGCGCCGCACATAAAGACCATGCGGCTGATCTGCGACTTGCCCATAAACGGCATGATGCCCGCGGTAATGGGCACGGTGATGCCGGCCTTGTCGGCAAGCTCGCGAAAACGGTAGAAGCACTCGTTATCAAAGAAGAGCTGTGTCACAAAGAAGCTCGCGCCGGCGTCCTGTTTTTGCTTGAGGTGTTCGACCGAGAGGTTGAGATCCTCACAGGCAATGTGGCCCTCGGGGTAGGCTGCGGCGCCCACGCAAAAGCCGGCGTCGACGAGCTCGGGGATGAGGTCGCGGGCGTAGGCGTAGTCGGAGGCGGGCTTGTCGTCCTCGGTCGCGCCGGCAGGGAGATCGCCACGCAGGGCCAGGATGTTTTCAACGCCGGCGGTGCGATACTCGTCGATCTTGGCGGCGATGTCGGCGTGGGTGCGGCCCACGCAGGTGAGGTGTGCCACCGAGGGCGTGTCGAATTCGCTCGAAATCATATGCGCGATGGGGGCGGTGGTGGCACCGTTGCCCGAGCCGCCGGCCGAGCAGGTGACCGAGACAAAGCTCGGCGAAAGCTTGCACAGATTGCCTGCCACTTCGCGAGCCGTGTCGAGGGTGAGCTCGCCCTTGGGCGGGAACATCTCAAACGAAACGGGCGCGGTACCCTGGGATGCTGCCTGCTTAAAAACCTCGTCGACGCGCATATCGTGCTCCTCTAGATACGTAATAGTGTGATGTGTTGTAAGGATTCTACAGCACCACTGTGTCACGGTGGAGTTTCACTCGTTATTCGGGGATACCAATCAAAGATGCCTTGCTATCGGCTTTCTCTATAACAGAGCGGCTAATCTAGGCACGGACTATAAAGACTGGTATCTGATGCAAAATACCAGTTAATAGAGCTCCATCCCAAATTGACTACCCTTAAACCGTGGGGAGAGGTCTGCAATTTATGCAGTTGATTGGCTGTTGAGGGTGGCAACGCCGCCTCGATAGGGTAACCTCATTGATTGGTTTCGCGACAGCAACATAACGGTAATGTCGCGGAAACACGGCGAGTCTAAGCTATGACTCGTTCGTTAGTAATCAACACCGCTTCTCACGCGGTGCCGATACGAAGGGAGTTCCGTATGGCCGAACTTACTGACCGCTTCGGGACCATGGTGTTCTCTGAGGAAGTCATGAAGGACTACCTCCCCAAGGACATTTGGAAGCGCCTTGCTGCAACCCTCGAGGGCGGTGAGCCGCTCGACCTGGATGTGGCCAACGCCGTTGCCCATGCCATGAAGGTCTGGGCCATCTCCAAGGGCGCGACGCACTATGCGCACTGGTTCCAGCCGCTTTCGGGCATTACTTCCGAGAAGCACGACAGCTTCCTGGAGCCCAACCACGACGGCACCGCCATTACCAAGTTTACGGGCAAGAACCTCATCCAGGGCGAGCCCGATGCCTCGAGCTTCCCCAACGGCGGCCTGCGTGCTACCTTCGAGGCCCGTGGCTACACCGCTTGGGACCCCACTAGCCCCGCCTTTATCAAGGACGATGTCCTGTGCATCCCCACGGCTTTCTGCTCCTACACGGGCGAGGCCCTGGACAAGAAGACCCCGCTGCTGCGTTCCATGACCGCGCTCTCGCGTGAGTCCAAGCGCGTTTTGGCGCTGTTCGGTAAGACCCCCAAGAAGGTCGTTCCTTCCGTGGGCGACGAGCAGGAGTACTTCCTGATCAAGAAGGACGCCTACCGCAAGCGCAAGGACCTGGTCATTACCGGCCGCACCCTCTTTGGCGCCGCTCCCTGCAAGGGCCAGGAGCTCGAGGAGCACTACTTTGGCGCTATCCGCCCCACCGTCTCGGCCTATATGAAGGATCTGGACGACGAGCTGTGGGCGCTCGGTATTCCCGCCAAGACCAAGCACAATGAGGTCGCTCCCTGCCAGCATGAGCTCGCCCCCGTCTACGGTGAGGTCAACGAGGCCATCGACCAGAATCTGGTCATGATGGAGAAAATGAAGCTCATCGCCTCCCGCCACGACTTGGTCTGCCTGCTGCACGAGAAGCCCTTCGAGGGCATCAACGGTTCGGGCAAGCACAACAACTGGTCGCTTGGCACCGAGTCCGAGAACCTGCTCGACCCGGGCGACACCCCGCTCGACAACCTGCAGTTCATCGTCTTCCTCACCGCGGTGATCGAGGCCGTCGATAACTATCAGGAGCTCCTGCGTGCCTCCGTTGCCTCGGCCGGCAACGACCATCGTCTGGGCGCCAACGAGGCTCCTCCGGCGATTATGTCCATCTTCCTGGGCGACCAGCTTACCGAGGTCGTCGAGAAGATCATCGATGGCAAGGCTTCCGTCCATGCCACGCGCGGCGTGCTCGACCTGGGCGCCGATACCCTGCCCAAGCTGATGCAGGACAACACCGACCGCAATCGCACCTCCCCGTTTGCCTTCACCGGCAATAAGTTTGAGTTCCGTGCCTGCGGCTCCGAGCAGAACGTTTCCGACTCCAACCTGGTGCTCGATGCCGCCGTGGCCAAGTCGCTCAAGTCCTTCGCCGACGCGCTTGAGGGTACGCCCGAGGATGAGTTCCAGGACGCTGCGCTCGAGTACTGCAAGAAGGTCCTGACCGACCACCAGCGCATCCTCTTCTCCGGCGATGGCTACTCCGACGAGTGGCCCGTCGAGGCCGAGAAGCGCGGCCTTGCCAACAACAAGACCACGGCCGACGCCCTGCCCGCCTTTGTTTCCGATAAGGCCATTGCGCTCTTTGAGGAGACGGGCGTCCTGACCAAGGCCGAGGCCCAGTGCCGCTACGATTGCAAGCTCGAGAAGTACAACAAGCTCATGAACATCGAGGCCACCACGATGGTTCGCGAGGCGCGTCGTACCTATCGCCCGGTCATTACCGCCTATGCCACCAAGGTCGCTAAGGGCCTTGAGACTATTCGTGCCGCCGGTGCCGAGGCCGCCATGCAGTGCGAGCAGAACACGCTCAACAAGCTCTGCAACGGTATCACCACCATCAACGACTCCATCAAGGCGCTCGACGCCGTGCATCAGAAGGCCGAAGCCCTCGATGGGCAGGAGCAGGCCAACGTGTACGCGCACGAGGTCGTTCCCGCTATGGATACGCTGCGCGCTGCCGTGGATGCCATGGAAGAGATCGTGGCCGCCGACTACTGGCCGGTCCCGACTTACGACGACATCCTGTTCTACGTGTAGAGCGTAACTGACATATCGTCACGGTATTGAGCCGGGGTCCGCATCATGCGGGCCCCGGTTTTTGTTTGCGAAGGGCGCTTTGAAGCCCGTTTTGCCGCCGATATGCCTAGGTATAAAGGGTTGTGGGCAAAAAACGTCAAATATGAGTACTGTCACAAGTCCTGTAGCATTATTTATTTGCAAAATATGAAGTGTTACGCAACATATGTCCAAGTACTTAGCCGATAAACGTCTGCAATTCTTCCGCCGTAGGACGCCTGACGTCTAGATCGTCTTCTGAAGGCATGAAATTGCTGTTACTAAAATGGTAACAGTACTCATATTTGCTATTTTTTGCCCACAGGCCTTGCGATGATGCCGGGATTCGCACCCTGTCGGGTTCGAATCCCGGCATATCGGTAGCAAAAAGCCCGCTACCGAATTGGTAACGGGCTTCTCAGATTTTGTGGTGCCCCCAGCGGGATTCGAACCCGCGATATCCACCTTGAAAGAGCTGCACGCTAAAGTGCAAGCAGATAACGGCAGTTCAAAGACGAACGTCTCAACTGGGGTTTTGATACAACGCGGTACAAAGCGCCGCAAAGTAGTACACTTCATTTTGCGGCGGTTTTGCGGCGCATTTTGCGGCGCGGCGAGTGAACGGAGATACCGCGATGCACTATACGAGCGTACGGATCAGGGAGCGCAAGGGGCGCGGCTTGATTGCTGAGGCCTCATACAAGGACGAGGCAACGGGAAAGTGGCGCAAAGTCTCAACTGGTTTGGAGGCCACGGGCAAGCGTGCGGCCCAGAAAGAGGCTGAGGCGTGGCTAAGTGAGATCGAGGCCGAGTGGCAGAGGAAACAGCAGGAGGCGAGCGCCCTTACCGCGCTCGGGCTGGATGCCGACGCGCCGCTCACGGTGAGCGACTACGTTCGCCGCTATCTGGACGGAAAGCGCCACGAGATAGAGCCGTCCACCTTCAACGGGTATACGCGCTACCTCGATAAGCAGATAGCTCCGACACTGGGTGATGTGGAGCTATCCAAGCTCAACCCCGACACGGTGAGGGCGTGGGTAGCGAAGCTATCCGAGGGCTATAGTGCCGTTACCGTTCGCAAGTCGCTCACCCTGCTCAGGTCTGCCATGAACGAGGCTATTAACTCGGATCTGCTCATTAAAGACCCAACGCGCGGCGTGAAAGCGCCCAAGGGCACGAGGCCCAAGCCGAACGCGCTCACGGTCGAGGGCGTGCGCACCGTCCTCGCAGTGCTCGACGCGCTCGACCTCACGCCCCAGCTGCTCGGTATCAAAATTGCCCTGTTCACTGGGATGCGAGAGGCGGAGATATGCGCCCTCAGATGGTCGAACGTGGACATTGAGCGCGGCACGCTTTACGTTGACGAGGCGTTGGGCAGGGACGGCGCAGCCTACTACCTCAAAGACGCAAAGACCACGGATAGCGCCCGATACGTCACGTTCGGCAACGCCCTTGCCGACGATTTGAGGGCGAGGCGTGAGCAGATGGAGGCCGATTGCCGCGCCGCCGGGGTTCCGTTCGATGATAGGTTTTTCGTTCTCGGGGACATGCGCGGCGGTTTTCTCAGGCCCCAGTATCTGGGTAACAAATGGCGCGAGCTTGCAGGCGCTATCGAGATAAAGGGCACTCAGGGCACGCGCCCCACGTTCCACGACCTCCGCCACACGTTCGCAACCATCGCCATTGAGAGCGGCGTTGACGTAAAGGCCGTTTCCGCCATGCTCGGGCACTCAAACGCGGCTATGACGCTCAACACCTACGCCGACGCGACGCGCGAGGGCAAGCGCCGCGCCGCCCTAGCCGTTGAGAACGCGCTTACCGTAGGGGGCGGCGAGTGATGGGGGCAGGTGCCGAGGGGCTGGACGAGCGCAAAGCAAGGGCGAAGCGTGCGGTGGAGTTCTACCGCGAGGTGGACGGGTACCGTGCGGCGTTCCCCTATGATGCGGTTAAGTGGCTCAGCTCGCATGGCCTCGATACGCAGAGCCGCCCCAGATTCGCCGCCGATTCGGACGCGATCAAGCGCATATGCGAGAGATACGGCCTAAAGCAGGCGGCTATAGCGAGGACGTGTCGTATCCAGCCGTCCACCGTCTCAGCATGGGCCAAGGAGCCATGCAAAGCCAAGCCCCGACACGTGCGCGAGATAATCGACCTCGCAGAGCGGCTAGGGCGTGGGGACGAAAGCGCCCAGACGTTCAACGAGTTTATAGTCGGGTTGCTCGATGTGCCCAGCAGGGCAAGCGGGGAGCTTACCGCCAACGAGGACAGGGCCGAGGATATAGCTGGTATAGCCGATGCCTGTTGGTATCTCACCGATGCCCAGCTATCAGCCCTAACTGAGGTGGTGCGATCAATGTTGTTGGCAAACGGTGAAGATAGCGACGTTTTGACCTCACGCGTCGGGGAAATTGATTCGGTTTGGGGCCTAATCCGAGGGCGCTAAACCGAACGAAATAGCTACGAGACGAACGGTAGACGCGGACGGTGCGTCTACCGTTCGTTTTATGCGCCGAAAAATGAACAGCAAAATGAACAAAAAGACGTTTCCGCAGGTAAACGGCGTTATGGACTGTTTGCGTTATGCGCGGTACAAACTGAACCAAACGCGCGCGAACGATTCGGTAACTACCTACGGAGGGGTTGCAATGTGTACTCAGGAACAGCTGGACAGGTTGGCGGCTATCGCGCAAGAGGGGCGTTTTGAGGAACTGCCCAACCCGCTATCAGCGCCCGAGGCGGCGGCGATAGCCCGTTGTTCAAAGCCAACTATCACGAGGGCGTGCAAGTCGGGCAGGCTCAAAGCCGTTAATACGGGTATGCGCTGGAAGATTAACCGTGATTCGCTGCTTGCATATGCGGCGCTTATCTAGGTGGCGGACATGAGGCCGCTAAATGCGGCACTTGCCGCTATCAGGCATGCAGCCAACCTAGACGTTCAGGGCATGAGCCAAGCCGAGATCTCAGCGGAGTGCGACAGGTTGGCGTTCAGAACGTGCGGCATGGGCGAGGGTGCCCCTTATCGCCGCTGGGCTATGGGCAGGTTCCACGCTATAGGGCGCGAGCTGGTGCGCCGCAAGCGCCTAGGAGGTGGCGGCGATGTGGAACGAGGACGTTAGAGCCGTTCCCGTCAAGATGGGGCGGCTGCTCACGGTATCGCAGGCGGGGGCCGTACTCGACATGAGCGAACGCACCGTTAGGCGGCTCATTGCCTCGGGTGCCCTAGCGACGGCGAAGGTTGGGCGGCGCGTCTACGTAACTCGTAGCTCGGTTCTAGCTTTGGCGGGTGTGGGCGTTGGATAGCCGCGAGGCTACGAAACGGAGAGATGGAACGTTCACAACGCTTTACCCCAGCATGTTGCAGGTATTGGCGGGGCTAAGCTCGGGTGTTGCGGCGGCGGTCCTGTCCGTTTTAGTGCGCTATCTGGGCAAGCCTCGATATTCGCCAAGCGTGGCAGTTGGTACGCCATTCGAGGGACGGGCTGT
>UQRW01000054.1 GCA_900543515.1 uncultured Collinsella sp. | reverse complement strand
GTCAGCCCGTGGGAGGCCAGGGCGCCGCTGACCGGTGGACGGCACCGAGCCGTCATCGAACTGAGAAGGGGGAGGCCTCGCGGCCTCCCCCTTTTTTTGCGTTGTATACACGTTGTACTTTGGGACCTAGTTCCCCCGTATGCGCTCTTACTGTTTGGCTGTATTTTGAGTCCTTCTAGTGTATTTGCGCGATAATAACTCCCATTGGCGTTAGGGAGGACTTGATGTTTACCGTTTTTGTCTTGGGCAATATTGCTTCGGGTAAGTCGACTGCCTGCCGCTATCTCGAATCTCATGGCGCCATGCTTATCGATCTGGACGAGCTTGCCAAATCGCTGTATGTGCCAGGCTCCGATATCGTCAATGCCCTCGCGGAAGAATTTGGCTGGGATATTTTGGACGAGGAGGGCGGCGTTCGCCGTAACATCCTCGCTTCTCGAGCTTTTGTTTCTCCTGATGCGGTCGCGAGGCTCAATAGCATTGTGCACCCCGTTCTCATTGAGCAGCTGTCACTGAGGATTCTTGATCCGGTTTGCTGCACGGTTTCGTCCCCCCGTTATCCCTTTGCGGTTGTCGAGGTTTCTGCCCCGACTGGTTTTGAGGATGCTTTTGGCCTGGCTGATGAAATTCTGGTTATCAGCGCTCCTTTAGCAGTTCGTCGCGGGCGTGCTATTCATCGTGGTATGGAGCCCTCTGATTTTGATGCGCGTTCTGCATGCCAACCTGATGAGGCTTCGCTTTGCAATCTCGCTACGACGGTAATCGATAATGCGGCGGGCGACAACTCGCTCTTTGAACAACTGGACGCTTGGCTTGTGCGCCATGGCTTCGGGGATGTAGTGGATAAGGAGGAGGCCGATGCCTAGGACACGTTTCTTTACGTGGTATCGCGTGGCGCCACTTGCCGTTGTGTTCGTCTTTGGCCTTATTTCGCTCGTCTACTCGTATGCTCCTGCCGCTTTCTTTAAGCCTTTGTATCCGATTGACTACGAGGCGTACGTAAAGCAATCGAGCATTTCGCACAATCTTGATCCGTATCTGGTGTGTGCTGTCATAAAGTCGGAATCGAATTGGGATCCTGAGGCCGAGTCGAATCAAGGCGCTCGGGGATTAATGCAGCTGATGCCCGAGACTGCCCAGGATATGATTGCCAAAGGTCTTGTCGATGGTAGCGAGTATTCAGCCGACAACCTTAACGATCCCGCTACGAACATCGAGTTTGGCTGTGCGTATCTTTCGTATCTTCTAACGTATTTCAACGGGTCGACGGATAGCGCTATTGCCGCATATAACGCCGGCATGGGCAATGTGGATGGTTGGGCGCAGCAGAGCACCTCGCTTCACAATGCGATTACCTTCCCCGAGACGCAGGCTTATCTGATTCGCGTCAATAATGCCTGGGTTCGCTATAAGACGCTCTATCCCGATCGGTTCGTATAGGACTAAGCCCACCTCCTGCGTATACTGCAGATGTATGAGTTAGGAGTATCCATGACGGAATTTGAAGTAGAACGCGTTGGTGGTGAACTTAAGCGCTTTGGCGTTGAGGGCGCTGAGGTGCCGTTTGAAGTCGTTTCTCCCTATGAGCCTGCAGGTTCTCAGCCTAAGGCCATTGAGTCGCTTGTGCAGGGTGTGAGGGACGGAGATCGCTATCAGGTTTTGCTGGGCGTGACTGGTTCGGGCAAGACCTTCACGATGGCTAAGACTATTGAGGCCCTGGGGAAGCCGACGCTGGTCATGGCTCCCAATAAAACGCTCGCCGCTCAGCTTGCGAGCGAGCTCAAAGAGTTCTTTCCCAACAACGCTGTGGTCTACTTTGTCTCGTACTACGACTACTATCAGCCCGAGGCGTATGTGCCGCAAAGCGATACATATATCGAGAAAGACTCCTCGATTAACGAAGAGGTCGAGATGCTGCGCCATCAGGCGACCGCGTCACTGCTCTCTCGACGCGATGTGATCGTTGTCGCATCGGTCTCGTGTATCTATGGCATTGGCTCTCCTGAGGACTATGCGGGTCTGGCTCCAAACGTCGACAAGAAGGTGCCGCTCGAGCGCGATGACTTTATCCATGCACTTATCGACATTCAATATGATCGCAATGACTATGACCTGGCGCGCGGCACGTTCCGCGTGCGCGGCGATGTTGTCGACGTGTATCCGCCTTATGCCGAGCATCCGTTGCGGTTTGAGTTCTTTGGCGACGAGGTCGAGCTGATTGCCGAGATCGATGAGGTCACCGGAGAGATGCTTCGTGAGTACGAGGCCATCCCCGTATGGCCGGCATCGCACTACGTGACCGAGAAGCCGAAGGTCAAGGCGGCTCTGAAATCGATCAGCGAAGAGTGCGAGAAGCGCGTGGCGGAGCTCAAGGCGACCGACAAGTTGCTCGAGGCGCAGCGTCTGCAGCAGCGCACCGATTATGATCTTGAGATGCTCGAGACGATGGGCTTTTGCAACGGCATCGAGAACTACTCGCGCCATCTGGACGGTCGCAAGCCGGGTGAGCCGCCGTTCACCCTGATCGATTACTTTCCTAAGGACATGCTCTGTATCATCGACGAGAGCCATGTGACGGTGCCGCAGATCCGCGGCATGCATGAAGGCGACCGCTCGCGTAAGGTAACGCTGGTGGAACACGGTTTTCGCCTGCCCTCGGCACTCGAT
Organism: uncultured Collinsella sp.; assembly: GCA_900543515.1. Classification (GTDB taxonomy): domain Bacteria; phylum Actinomycetota; class Coriobacteriia; order Coriobacteriales; family Coriobacteriaceae; genus Collinsella. Next base: position 9,187 of record UQRW01000054.1, on the reverse strand, counting down.
AATCGCCCGCTTCGTTTCGATGAGTTTGAGGCAAGGATACCCCAGTTTATCTATGTTTCGGCCACGCCGGGCGACTACGAGCTGCGGGTGAGCCAAAACGACGTGGAGCAGATTATTCGTCCGACCGGTCTGCTCGATCCCAAGATCGATGTGCGTCCGGTTCGCGGTCAGATTGACGATCTTGAGGACGAGATTCGCGAGCGCGTTGCCCGCAAGGAGCGCGTGCTGGTGACCACGTTGACCAAGCGCATGGCCGAGGACCTGACCGACCATCTGCTTGATGCGGGCATTAAGGTCAATTACATGCATTCTGATACGGCGACAATGGACCGTGTCGAGATCCTGCGAACGCTGCGCGAGGGCAAGATTGATGTTCTCGTTGGCATCAACCTGCTCCGCGAGGGCTTGGATCTTCCCGAGGTCTCACTGGTGGCAATTCTCGATGCCGATAAGGAAGGCTTCTTGCGCAACCGCCGTTCGCTGATTCAGACGATTGGCCGTGCGGCCCGTAACGCCGATGGCGAAGTCATCATGTATGCAGACGTTGTGACCGATTCGATGAAAGAGGCCATCGAGGAGACGCAGCGCCGTCGCGAGATTCAGATGGCATATAACGAAGAACATGGCATTGTGCCCAAGACAGTGCGCAAGGCCATCAACGACATCTCAAGTTTTATTGCCGAGGCCGAAAAAACTGTGGGCTCCAAGGGACGCTCGAAGGGCGACTCTCTTGGCCATGGCGCATTCTATACGCCCGATGAGTCGGGCGAGGGCGGTGTGCCGGAAACGGTGGCGCCCGAGCAGACACTTGCGGAGCAGTTGGAAGAACTGCCGCATGACGAGCTTGTGCGGATCGTCGAAACCATGGAAGAGGATATGCGTAACGCTTCTGCCGCTATGGACTTTGAGGAGGCGGCGCGCCTGCGCGATGTTGTCGTTCAGATTCGGGCGATGCTCGAGGGTGCGTCTGAGGACGAGACGATCGAGCGCTTACGCTCGCAGGCCCGCAAGGGTTCCACGTTCGCATCGGGCAGAAAACGCCAGGGTGCACGGTTTAAGAAATAGCCGCGAACAGGCCCCGAGTTCCCTGTGGAGCTCGGGGCCTATGTCTTTTGCGCACTGGAATTTGTGCGTTAGAGGTCTGCGATCAGGGCTTCAGCACAACGGATGCCGTCGGTGGCCGCGCTCATGATGCCGCCGGCATATCCAGCTCCCTCACCACAAGGGTAGAGGCCCGGGGTCGACACGGCATGGCACGTTCGGTCTCGGGTGACAGTGACCGGTGAGCTCGAACGAGTCTCCACGCCGGTAAGAACGGCATCGGGACGGTCGTAGCCTCGTAGCTTTTTTCCGAGTAGGGGAAGTCCCAGGCGGAGCGACTCGACGATATGCTGCGGTAGGGCTTCGTCAATTGCCGTCCAGGTCACACCGAGCGGATAGGTGGGCTTTACCTTTCCGGGCGCCTTGCTGGCGCGTCCTGCGAGGAAATCTCCGACGAGTTGTGCCGGTGCGCTCCAGTTGGAACCGCCCAGGCGATAGGCGGCCGCCTCGCAGGCACGCTGGAGCTCGATGCCGGCGAGCGGGTCATCGTTGGGAAGGTCCTCAGGCGTGACGTTAACGAGCAGGGCGGCATTTGCGTTGCGTCCGTCGCGGGCATTGAGACTGGCCCCGTTGACGCACAGATGGCACGGTTCTGAAGAGGCGGCAACAACCTGTCCGCCGGGGCACATGCAAAACGAGAACACGCTGCGGCCGTTGGGAAGATGGGCGACGAGCTTGTAGGGGGCTGCCCCGAGCGCTGGATGTCCCGCCGAGGCTCCATATTGGGCTCTGTCGATGTCGCGTTGCGGATGCTCGATGCGAACGCCCATGGCAAAGGTCTTTTGTGCGAGGGCCACGTTGTGGTCCTTAAGGAGCTCAAAAATATCGCGAGCAGAATGCCCGCAGGCGAGGATGAGGTGCTTTGTCTCGATTGGCTCGTAAGCGGCGTCTTGGGACGATTGGACATCGATACCGGTGATGGCGCCAGACGCGTCGGTGCGAATGTCGACGAGCTTCGTTCGATAACGGACGACACCTCCGAGCTGCTCGGTGCGCTGGGATATAGCGGTGACAACCTTGGGAAGGATGTCGGAGCCAATGTGCGGCTTGGCATCCCACAGAATATCGCGGGGCGCACCCGCCTCGACGAAGGTTTCGAGGATAAGGCGATGGGCGGGATTTTTTGTTCCCGTATTGAGCTTGCCGTCCGAGAAGGTCCCCGCGCCGCCCAGACCAAACTGAATATTGCTCTCGGGGTCGAGGATGCGCTCCTTTAGAAAGAGGTCGATCGCCTGCGAGCGGCGAAATGCCGGGTCGCCGCGCTCGATAAGCAAGGGCTTAAGACCTGCTTCGGCGAGCGTGAGCGCAGCGAAAAGGCCGGCGCATCCGGCGCCGACAACGACGGGGCGCTCTTTGGATGCGTCGGAAATGGGGGAGGGGAATGAAGGCTCATCGTCTTCTATCGCGCGTACGAGCGAGCGGTCACGTTCGGAAACGCTGTCGACCGCTTCTCGCTCGAGGTGGGGACTGGTCAGCTCAACACGAAAGCTCAGGATAAAATGGACGTCTCGTTTTTTGCGAGCGTCGATTGACTTGCGGTGGAGCTCGATGGACTTGATCTCGGAGTCTTTGCAACGTAGGACGCGCTTGGCGACTCGCTTGCCAACAATGAGGCAGGCATTTTCATCGCCGGCTTCATCGAGCGAAGCGTTGACTTGGGTGATTTCGATCATCGAGGTCTCCTTAGAGGCAAGAAAGAGGCCGTCCGGTATCCCAGACGGCCCGAATGCGTTTTTGATTATAGACTGCGCGGCTACAGGCTGCTTGCAGCGCGAATGCCCGAGAGCCATGCCCACGCAAGGTTAAAGCCTCCGCAATCGGCGTCGATGTCGAGCGCTTCGCCGCAGACGTAAAGCGGGACGTCGACAACGCTGCGCGCGCGTAGACTGGGTGTTGAGATACTCTCGACAGATACGCCACCACGCGTGACCTGTGCCGAGCGCTCCTCGGCTGTTCCCTCAACGAGCAACTTAAAGTGCTTGAGGATCGAGACCAGGTGGATGACATCGTTGGAGCCTGGATGGCACTGCTCGAACGCCGTGCAGACGACGCGGGAGAGTTGCGGGGCGAGCATGCCGTCGAGCCAACGGGGATCGCGGGGCGAAAAGCCGCCGAGCAGCTCAACGCGCCGGTTGAGCATATCGAGCAGCTCGTCTTTGGAGAGGTCGGGGAAAACGTCGAGCAGGATCGTATCACCGCGCTGGATACGACGGGAGAGGTTGAAGACAGCGACGCCCGAGATGCCGAAGGCTCGAAACAGGACTTCACCGTCTTCGTGCCAGAGCTCATTATGATTGCGGGCGAGCGTCAAGCGGGCGCGGACGCGCAGGCCGTCCAACGTCTTGAGTGCCGCCCGATCGCCGACGACCGTTGCCGATACGGGGCAGAGGATGGGGCGCAGCGAAGTGAGGGGGAGGCTAAACGTATCGGCGATACCGGTGGGGTTGCCACCCGTGGCGATAATTACGGCATGTGCCTCCAGGGCCTCGTTCTTGCGAGGGACATCGGCGAGCGCTTTCCGAAGCGAGCGGAGCTCCGTTTTTCGGTCGTCGTGCTTTTTTGCCTTGAGCGCCCGCGCTGGACGGTCTATTTGGAGTGTCCAGCCTTCGGAAGCTTTGTGCGCCGAGGCAACGTTGGCTCCGCAGATTAAGGTAATACCTAGGCGGTCGCAAACGTTGAGAAGCGCGTCGCGCACCGATTCTGCGCGAAGGGAGCGCGGGTATAGCCGGCCTTCCTCGGAGGTTGTCATGATGCCCAGCGAGGAGAAGAAACCCATAAGCTCTTGTTCGGGTTGGGGGCCCATGACAGATTCGACGAATGCGGGGTGGTTATACCGCTGAGGATCAATCGATTCGTTGGAGAGGTTGCAGCGGCCGTTACCGGTCGCAAGGAGCTTTAGGCCGCAGGCGACATCGCGCTCAACGATGCAGACGCTTTTGCCAGCACGTGCGGCCGTAATGGCGGCGGCGAGGCCTGAAGCCCCGCCGCCGATTACCAGGACGTCATAGAAGGCGCTCGTGTTCACTTAGGCCTCGTCGGTCTCGTGCGGGGTAATAGCCTCGACGGCAGAGACTGCCTTGGGCAACATGCCATCGGGCAGCGCGGTCTCAACCTCGCCCTTATCGCAGGCCTCGGCGAGTGCCGGATTAATGGGAAGCGTGCCCAAGATGTCGAGGTTATAGCGCTCTGCGACCTCGGGGAGCTTGCTTTTGCCAAAGACCTCGATCTTCTTGCCGCAGTCGGGGCACTCGATATAGCTCATGTTCTCGACGATGCCCAGAATGGGGACGTTCATCTTCTCGGCCATGTTGACCGCCTTGGCGACGATCATCGAGACCAGGTCCTGCGGGCTCGTGACGATGACGATGCCGTCGACGGGCAGCGACTGGAAGACGGTGAGCGCGACGTCGCCTGTTCCCGGAGGCATGTCGACCAGCAGGTAGTCGATGGGGCCCCACGAGGTCTCGCTCCAGAACTGCCTAATGGCGCCTGCGATGACCGGACCGCGCCAAAGGACGGGGTCGGTCTCGTTTTGGAGCAGAAGGTTGGAGCTCATGACCTTGACGCCGTGCTCGGAGATTTCGGGCAGCATGAGGTTGCCAAGGGCATGGACGTGGCGTCCGCTCATGCCGAACATCTTGGGGATAGAGGGACCGGTGATGTCGGCATCGAGGACGCCGACCTTGTGGCCGTGACGGGCAAGCTCGGTGGCGATGGCACCGGTGACAAACGACTTGCCGACACCGCCCTTGCCGGAAAGCACGGCGATGACGCGTTTGACCTCGGACAGCGTGTTCTCCTCAAATTGCGACGGCGACGTTTGTCCGCCGGCGGCCTGTGCGTGCTCGCAACCCATGTATGACTCCTTTGTATATGTTGGGGCCGGAGCCCCGTGATGTGACACGAGCGTCATTGTACCCTCGTTTGCGAGCGGGAGTCATTTGCGATGCATTTGGGCCGAGCGTGCTTGCAATACGATGGGCCCAAGCGAATGGGCGGGCTTACTGAACTTTGCTGGCGAACTCGAGGTATTGCATGCGCTGCAGCTTGTCGATCGTCGAGGTGTATGGGCTGTCTTCAGATTCCAAGTTGTAGCGCAGCCCGTCGGCACCGAGATAGCCGGCGACATTGATGGTGGGCACATCTGACCTTGTTGCAAGCAGGGCCTTTTGATAGTCGGTGAGCGGGGCGCCGATCTTATTAAGGGTAATGGCTGCAATCTCGTTTGCCCCGACGGTGTCGTAGACGTTGAGCTCGGTATTGCCGGCGATTTCATAGTTAGCCCAGACGAAATAGGTTGACTGATAGACACGGAAAGCGTGGCTTGCCGTATCTTCCTGAGGGTACAGCTCGTCGTTGAGAGTCGTTGCGGCGCTCGGCTGATGGTCGCCAAAAAAGACAAGAACAACCGGTCTGCCGATATTGCGGAGCTCGTTGATAAAGTACTCGAGGTCCCGGTCGGATGCGTTGATGCAGGTGAGATAGGTGTTGAGCGCGCTATTGGCGCCCTCGCTGGCTCCTTCGACCCAATAGTTTGTCAGCTCTTCGGCGGGAACGGTGCCATAGTCGTAGCCGCCGTGATTTTGCATCGTGACGTCAAAGATGAACTGCGGCGCTTCGTCGGTTCTAAGCAGGTCGAGTATCTTGTCGTAGGTGGCGTAGTCGCATACGCCGGCATGGTAACAGGGCGCACCTTCGAAATCGCCGATTGAAAGAAAGTCTCCAAAGCCCAGCTGCTGATAGATTTTATCTCGATGGTAGTTGACGGGGTTTTGCGGGTGCATAGCGGTGGCGGTATACCCAAGCTCTTTAAGGTCCTTTGCCAGGCTGTTGACGCCATTCATCTGATACAGCTGATAGGGGATCTTGCCTAATCCGACAAAGGCCGTTGTCGCTCCGGTCAAAAATTCGAATTCGGAGTTTGCCGTTCCGCCACCGGTGACCGAAGCGAGCATGGTGCCGCGAACAAGTGTGTCGGGAAGCGAGTTGTAGAATGCGGGGCCGGTGTACCCGGCCGCCTGGAGCTGCTCAAAGCACGAAAGGTCGCTAAAACTCTCATTCATGACGGCAACAATCGTCGGCTTGATTTCATTGAACTGGGCAACGGCCGCCGCGCGCTGCTCGCTCGAGCCATACGTGCTGTCGTAGGTGGCGGCGAGCTCCTGCTCGATGCTCCGCGCCTCATCGGGCGTATAGTCTTCGGGCTTCTCAATGGGCAACTCGTTGACCATTTCGGTGAACGAAGTGATAAAACCCTGAGACGCATACGTGGTGATGGGCTGCCAACGGTCAAATCCAAAATTCAGCGCCTGCTCCAAGTCGATGCTGGAAAAGCCCGAGAGCCCCACAACGGTCACTAGCAGAAAAGCGCAGAGGTTAGCGGCGATTGCGGGGAAGACATGGGTGGGCGTACGGAGCTTTCTCGGTCGGATAAGCGAAAGAAGCCCCAGGGAAATCTCCAGCAGGGCTAGAGAGGTTACGATTCCGGCGGTAAAGGTAAACTCGTATCCCTCGCTCACTTCCATTGCGGTGCCAAGGGCCAAGATATCGCTTGGCAGGATGGCCTCGCCTTTAAACGTTATGACGAAGTGCTCGGCAATGCCAAGGATGCAACAGGCGACGGGCACGAGGGCCATGACGCCTCCATGACGCTGTCCCAGCAAATAAAGGGAGAGCAGAACCGTCGCGAGCAGCCCGACGGAAAACCCGAATGAGTTGGCGGGAATGCGATAGAACGTTTCGTTACAGGCAATTTCGAGTGAAACGAACGAGAGCGCTGAAACAGCGGCGATGACAAGGATGTCACGGCAAATACAGGCAACCGTTCCCGTCGCAAGATCGGTTTGGTCGATAAGTCCCGAAACCAAGGGCTCGACAAGAAGTATGACGGCGGTAGCACCGAGCGCCGAATAAGAAAGGACCCATAGGGAATTGTCCTCATTTACGAGCAATTGATTCGTAATCCATGCAGCTACCATGCCGAGCGGGATGAGGAGCGTCGCGCACCAAAAGACGCGGGCAATGGGCGGCTTTTCATTGTGTTTGATTGAAAAATATACGCGCACCACGACGATGGCCACGATAAGGACGGCGATGAATATGGGCAGATTGGCCATGTCGCTCGAAGTGATTTCAAGGGGGATATCTTCGGTCATGGACGTTCCTCTGTTACGGCAAATTAAGTTCAGTATTAGATTACTGTAACCTTTCCACGACATTTCGAGAAACAAAGCGCCCGATACGCAAAGCTAAAGGTCTGCGAATCTTGTATTACGAACATCTGTGCGCGTCGAGTGCGCTAAACTCATCGGCAGTATGATTCGATGCAATAGGAGGCAAGGAGCTTCCATGTCTGATTCTTCTATCGTTATTCGCGGCGCTCGTGAGCACAACCTCCGTGATATCGATGTTTCCATTCCGCGTGACCAACTCGTGGTCATTACCGGTCTTTCTGGCTCGGGCAAGAGCTCGCTGGCATTTGACACTATCTATGCCGAGGGCCAGCGTCGATACGTCGAGAGCCTTTCGAGCTATGCGCGCCAGTTCTTGGGTCAGATGGACAAACCCGACCTGGATTCAATCGACGGCCTTTCGCCGGCAGTGTCGATCGACCAAAAGACGACGTCTAAAAACCCTCGCTCGACGGTTGGCACCGTAACCGAGATTTATGACTATCTGCGCCTGCTGTTCGCCCGTGTGGGCACCCCGCACTGTCCCGAATGCGGCCGCGTCATTGAGCGTCAGACGACCGACCAGGTTGCCGACAAGGTCTTGGCGGCGGGGGAGGGCCGCCGCGCGTTTGTGCTGGCACCGGTGGTGCGCGGGCGAAAAGGCGAGTACACCAAACTGTTTGAGGACCTTCGCGCCGAGGGCTTTAGCCGCGTGCGTGTCGACGGTGAAGTGCGCTCGCTCGACGATCCGATCGATCTGGACAAGAAGTTCAAGCACGATATCGAGGTCGTAGTCGATCGCATCGTGATCCGTGAGAACTCTCTGGGCCGTATCGCCGAGTCTGTTGAGCAAGCGACCGCGCTGGCTCACGGCAATGTAAACGTGTACATGCTGCCCGATCGTGATGCTCCCGAGGGGACCGAGGGCGAGCTGCTGGAGTATTCGTTGGCCTTGGCGTGCCCGGAGCATGGTCACTCCATTGACGATCTTCAGCCGCGTGATTTTTCGTTCAACGCTCCCTATGGCGCATGTCCTGAGTGCGACGGCCTGGGCTTTAAGAAAACCGTTGATGCCGAGGCGCTGATTGAGGATCCCTCGAAGTCCATTGCCGATGGAGTCTTTGGTAGCCTGTTTGGCAATTCGAACTACTATCCGCAGATTTTTGCTGCGGTCTGCAAACACTTTAAGGTGAGCGCCGATACGCCGTGGGAGGACTTGCCCCCTCGCGTGCGTCGTGCATTCTTGGATGGCCTGGGCGATACGAAGATCTCGGTCGACTACCAAAAGCTCGACGGACGTCGCAGCCAGTGGGATACCAAGTTTTCGGGCGTTCGCAACATCCTGTACGAACGCTATACCGAGACGACGAACGAGAACACCAAGGCGCGCCTGGAGAAGTACATTCGCGAGGAGCCGTGCTCGAGCTGCCACGGCGCTCGTTTGCGCTCCGAGATGCTCGCCGTCACCGTGGGCGGCAAGTCCATTTACGAGGTTTGTTGCCTGTCGTGCCGTGAATCGCTCGAGTTTTTTGAGGGCCTGGAGCTCACCGAGCGCCAACAGTTTATCGGCGGCCGTATCGTCAAGGAAATCCTGGAGCGCTTGCGTTTTCTGGTCGATGTTGGACTCGACTATCTGACGCTCGATCGTGCCTCGGCGACGCTTTCCGGTGGCGAGGCGCAGCGTATTCGTCTGGCAACGCAGATCGGCGCGGGTCTCATGGGCGTGCTCTATATTCTGGACGAGCCCTCGATCGGTCTTCATCAGCGTGACAACGAGCGCTTGATCAAGACGCTCGAGCGCCTGCGCGATATCGGCAATACCGTTATCGTCGTCGAACACGACGAGGATACAATCCGTGCCGCCGATTACGTGATCGACATGGGGCCCGGCGCCGGCGTCAACGGCGGACACGTAG
>UQRW01000053.1 GCA_900543515.1 uncultured Collinsella sp. | reverse complement strand
GTTTATCGCGAGTTCCGCACGAACAGGAGGCCACTTAATGTGGCCTCCGTCGTGAGCAGGACTGTAGAGCAGGAAACCTAAGCCGGTGTCCCCACTCTCCCGGGGCCGAACGCCCTAGTTGTTGAGCATGCGGTCGAAGCTTCCCGAGTCGCCATCCCGATAGTCTGCGGTCATCAGAATCTCCTGCGGAATGCGCCCGCCCTCGCGCAGCACGTTGCGGAACTGCACGCGCGTAACCATGGGCAGATCCTTGATCGTCGCTGCCAGGTTCTGCGGCACGCCCTGGTTGGCAGCCGCGGGCTCGCACTCGCCGCCGGCCTTCATGCGACGCTTATGCTCGGCGAGCATGGCGCGGTACATGCCGGCATGCAGGCGAATCTCAACCACATTGGCATTGCGAGCCTGCTCGACGATGCGCGCGCCCTCGCGATCGATATCGCCCACGTAGTAGACGTAGTTAAAGCGATAGCCAATCTCGGCCAGATAATCATCCAGTGCGTGCGAGACGCTCGCCTTGCAGCCGCCGCCAAAAATCACGCCGCCCACCTTGATGCCAAAGAGCTTGGCATGTTTGCGTCCGCGCAGGAGCTTGACGATCTCGTCATAGGTATCCAGGTTCTCGACCATAATGAACGGCTTGTCGGCGCCCAGCGTAAAGAAACCCGTAAAGTGCACGGGGCGATTGGGAGCGACCTTGATCGCCTGCATGCTGATGCCCTTTTCGGTCATACGCCTGATCAGGCGCTCACCGTGCTTGCCGTCAAAAGCCTTCTCGTCGTTAAAGATCTGGTAGGCACGCTGGCGGCGCGAGGCAACCGGCGTATCGGCACCTCGGTTCTGCTCGATCCAAGCCTGGATGATTGCGATTTCCTCGGCAATCTTGCGGTTGGACATCTCGTTGTGCTGAGTGCGCTGCGGAGCCTTTTTGCCGTCCTTGCCCTCGACCTTTACGATCTGTGTCTGCTGCTCCTTGATCTTAGAGAGCGCCGTAGGCGTAGGGACAACTTTGAGCAGCTGCCTGCCTAAAACGCGGGCAAGGGCAAACGCCGAGACCTCGCCGTGGACTGCCGACTCGGGCTGCTGGGCAGCAGTATCTACTGCGGTAGACTCCGGCTTCTTCTGAGACTTGCGCTTAGAATCGCCTTGGGAATTGCGCTCGCGCTTCGGCATAGGCGCCTGCTTCTGCGGACGATCGGACTTGCTCTCCTTCGCCGGCTGGCGCTTAGGCTGCCCCGAAGAAACCTCGACCTTCGCATCCTCGTCCTGTGGCATGGTCTTCTCGGCTGCAGTCTCGGCATGGGAACTGCGGCCCCCACGATGGCGACGGCGGCGAGGCTTGCTCGACGCGCCCTGCTCCGCCTGCTCATCAGTAGGCTGCTGCCCCTTGGCCTCGGCATCAACCTCAAGCTGCGGCTCAGCAGGCTTCTGTTCGCGAGCCGCCGCCTCAACGGCCTTCTCGTCCTGAGTGGTCGAAGCCGGCTCGCTCTTCTCCTGATGCCTTACGGGATACGCGCGCCCCGCAAAACCACGTCCGGGACGGCATGAACCCGGAGCCTTCTTGACCGGTTCATCGGACGCGTCAGCAGCCTCGACGGAATCCTGGACCTCGCATGCAATACCTCGCTGCTCGGCCTTAAAGTGGGCACCGCGGCGACGCTTGGGCTCCTGGATCTCAGCATGCTCTTGAGTGCGAGTCGGCTCCTGCATCCCGACGGACTTTTCCTCGACGGTCTCAGCATCCGTCTCACCCTTTTGAGCAACGGCGCGACGGAAGCGCTCCTGCTGGGCGCGGCGCTGCGCATCGCGCTTGCCACCTCCGCCAAAACCGCCGCGTCCTGCCTTGGCCGTAAAGGCACGCACGACGTTCTCATCGAGCAACTCATCGGTATCGACATGCTCACGCGGAGCAACTTCTTCCACAGCAGGCACGTCAGCGGAATCCTCGACGACAAAATCTTCGACGGACTCGGCAGGCTGCTCCTGGACATCGCTGATCTCGGCATTGATGGTATAGAACGCCGGGCGCCCGTTAATGCCGCTACCCTCGATCTTTGTCACGATATTTGCCGCGATAAGCTCATCGCGCATCGCCTTGGTGTCACATTCCTTATCGACGGAGCGGAAAATCTGCGCCAGCGCACTCGACTTAATCTTGAGCGCCTTGCGGCAAAGCAGGTCGTAGGCAACCAGCTTGGCACGCTCGGCAGAAAGCGACGTCTGGCTGCTCAGACGCTCAGCCAGGGCATCGACATTATTTTGGTTATCGGAATATACCGTCTTGGCCACGGGGCCCCTTTCATATGCACACATATACGTCCATATGGTACAACGCGCGCCCTTATCCACGCAAAACATCTGCGAGAACACTCGAGCGTCACCCGCTTTTGCATGAAAAAAAGACCGAGCCCGCGAAGTCGCGGACCCGGTCTTTCCGAGTCATATGGATGGAACGGCTAGCCCATCAAGCTGACTAGGCCTTGGCAGCCTCGGCGTCGACAGGAGCCTCGGCGGCAGCGGCGCGGCCGTACTCGGCCTTGCCCATCTCGGACCACTCGGGCTCCTCGTCGGGCATGGAGCCAGCCTCCTTGCCGAAGAACTCCTTGAGGCAGTTGACGGCGACGATGAGACCCAGGACCATCAGCAGGACGGCGAAGACGAGCTGCAGGCCCTTGGTGGCGGCGACGGAGACGGCGGCCGTGGTGGCAGTAGCCGGGATGGTACCGAAGAAACCGTAGGCCTGGACGGCGGTCATGCAGCCCATGGCGCTCTGGACCAGCGAGGTGAAGGTGCAGCAGAGCAGGAAGGCGACGGGCACGTAGAGCATCCAGCCCTTGCGGCCGGTGCACTTGCAGAACACGGCGAGGGTGATCATGGTCATGCCGCCGAGCAGCTGGTTGGAAGCACCAAAGAGCGGCCAGATGTTGGCATAGCCACCAAAAGCGAGGGCGAGACCGGGAAGCAGGGTGACGACCGTGGCGAACCAGGGGTTGCCGAGGACCTTCATATAGCCGGCCTTGGACTCGATGGCCAGGGCGTCGTTGGTCTGGGCAAAGAACTCGGAGAACGAGGTGCGAGCGATGCGGGCGACGGCATCGAGCGAGGTCAGGGCCAGAGCGGAGACGTTCATGGTCATGAAGACGGTAGCGAGCGTGCCGTCAACGCCGAAGGCCTGCATACCGCGGGAGATGCCGGCGGCGAAGATCTGGAACGGGGTGGAAGCGACACCGGCGTTGAGGGCGCCGGTACCGGCGGTGTTCATATCGGAGAACATGATGCCGGCGACGATGATGGCAAGGATGCCGACGAAGGACTCGACGATCATGGCGCCGTAACCGACCTTGACGGCGTCCTGTTCCTTCTCGACCTGCTTAGAAGAGGTGCCGGAAGAAACGAGGCTGTGGAAACCGGAGAGAGCACCGCAAGCGACGGAGACGAACAGGACCGGGAACATCATGCCGGAGGCAGTAGAGAAGCCGGTGAAGACCGGAGCGGTCATCGTAGCCTGACCGTTGACGCCCAGGACGACGATGCCGAGGACAGCGCAGACGATCATGACGATCATCATGATGGAAGTGAGGTAGTCACGCGGGGTCTTGAGCATCTGGATGGGCATAGCGCCAGCGAAGACCAGGTAGACCATGACGACGGCGAACCACTGGAACTTATCCAGGTAGACCGGGAACTGCATACCGACGGCGAACATGAGAACCATGAGGACAACGCCGGTGACGAACTCGGCAGCGCCGGTGAGGTTGAACTTCTTCTGGGCCCAACCAAAGGCGATAGCGACGAAGGTGAACAGGATGGAGATGGTACCAGCGCAGCCGGCGGCATAGGACTTGGTGAAGTCGATGGCACCGGTAGCAGCGCCAGAAGCGTCAACGGCCGGGGTGAACATGAACGTCTTGCAGACCATGTCGGTGAAGGCAGCGATGACGATGATGCAGAACAGCCAGCAGAACAGCAGGAACAGGCGACGGCCGGTCTTGCCGATGTACTTCTCGATGAGCTGAGCGAGCGACTTGCCGTTGTTCTTCATCGAGGCGTACAGGGCACCAAAGTCGTGGACGGCGCCAAAGAAGATGCCACCGACGAGGACCCAGAGCACGACGGGCAGCCAGCCAAAGGCCATGGCGACGATCGTACCCGTGACAGGGCCGGCACCGCAGATCGAGCTGAACTGGTGCGAGAACGCGGTGAAGGCGGAGACAGGCGAGAAGCTCTTGCCGTCCTTCATGCGCTTGGCCGGCGTGAGGGCCTCTTTGTCAACGCCCCACTTGTTGGCCAGCCAGCGACCGTAGCCCAGATAGCCGCAGGCGAGCACCGCCGCAGCCACAACCATGAGCAAAACTCCGTTCATTACATTTCCTCCTCTAAAAAGAACTACTCAGACATAAAAAAAATGAGGGCCGTCGGTTGCGCTCGACGGCCCTCATCTTCATCAGCCGCCCGTTATCGTACGGGCTAGCTGTATGTGCTAACCCGCATCAGATAATTACTACGCTGATAATGTTTAGCTGATGCGTGAACATGTCTAAGAAATCCTCTTCAATCATGATGCGAACGATCCGTGCGTGTTCACATCCCCCAGTGGTTGAAAAGGAGTATGAAACTTTAGTTGCCTAAAGTCAACGCAAATATGTAATGAATTTTCAGCTTTTTTTGAATTTCTTGGTATAAAACGCCACTGACCTCGGACTTTACCCGACAAAAGTTTTTGCATGAGAGTTGCCCCTCGGGAGCGGGCGGGCGTATACAAGGTTTCCTGCTCTACAGTCCTGCTCGCACGGAGAGCACATTAAGTGCTCTCCGGCTCGTGCGGAACTCGCGATAAACCTTGTATACGCCCGCCCGCTCCCGAGGGGCTCCCATCCCAAATGCGGAGCAAAGCTCCGCACGCTAACTTTTCTTTCAGCTAAAGCATGCCGGAAATTCGACGCAGCTGGCTAACCTTGTCGGACGTTGTCGACGCCGATCCGGCTCAGAAGCCGCATCGATACAGAAAGGTCCCCGACCGGAGGGGCCGGATATAAGGTTTATCGCGAGTTCCGCACGCAAAGAAGGCCACTTAATGTGGCCTTAGTCTTGCGCAGGACTGTAAAGCAGGAAACCTTATATCCGGCCCCTCCGTCCGGGGACCGCGCCGTACCAGCTACAGCGTCATGTTTGGATCGGCGTCGACATCGAACGGCGAGATTTCGCCTCGGTCGAATTTACGGCGAGCGACCTCCGCGATCATGGCGGCGTTATCGGTACAGGCAGACAAGGGCGGCACCGTTACGCGAATCCCCTGACGCCCGAGCTTCTTGATCATCATCTCGCGCAGATGCGGGTTGGCCGAGACGCCGCCACCGATGCAGTATTCCTTGCATCCGGTAGCGTGCAGTGCGTTTTTGGCCTTCTTGTACTGCACGTCAAAGACAGCTGCCTCAAACGAAGCTGCCAGATCGGGCAGGTGAATCGTGCGCCCGGCCTTGGTCTCCTGTTCAATGTAGAGCGTCACAGCGGTTTTAAGGCCCGAAAGCGAGAAGCGATAGTCTCCCCTGCTGTTAAGCGCACGGGGGAAATCGATCGCCTTGGGGTTGCCCGTCTCGGCCAGCTTGGAAATGATGGGGCCACCGGGATAGCCCAGACCCAACGCCTTGGCTACCTTGTCGAAGGCCTCGCCCACAGCGTCGTCGAGCGTCTCACCGAGCACCTCGTAGTCGCCCCACGCCTTCACGTGCACGAGCATGGTGTGCCCACCCGAGACAAGCGTGAAGATAAACGGCGGTTTGAGGTCGGGTTGCGCCAGCAGGTTGGCAAACAGATGCCCCTCCAGATGGTTGACGCATACGAGCGGCTTACCGGCAGCGTAGGCAAAGCCTTTGGCAAAGGCAACGCCCACCACGAGGGCGCCCACCAGGCCCGGACCCTGTGTCACGCCCACGGCGGCAAGCTCGCTGGGAGCAATGGCTCCACCCTCAAGACCAAGCGATGCTGCGGCATCCTCGAGCGCCGCATCCACGACACTCACAATCACCTCAACGTGTTTGCGCGAGGCGATCTCGGGCACCACGCCGCCAAAGCGGGCATGAAAATCAATCTGTGTCGACACCTGGTTGGCCAGCATATTGCCATCCGCATCGATAATCGCCACGGCCGTCTCGTCGCAGGAACTCTCGATAGCGAGCACCAGGCGGCGGCGCTCAATTTCGGCGCGCTCCCCCTCGGAGCGCCCAGGCGCAGGCAGCGGCCATACGCGTTGCTCGGCTGCCGTCGGCTCGGGCGAGGCGTTATCGACCGGAAGTACGAGGGGAAGTGGGGCCGTCATGACGATGGCGTCTTTGCCGACACCGTAGTAGCCACGACGACGACCCACCTCGGTAAAGCCCAGAGCGGCATAGAGCGCAATCGCGCCCTCGTTGCCGTCCTCGACCTCGAGCGAAGCCGTGATGCAGCCGAGCATCTGGGCATCATAGCTCACATGCGACAGCAGCTTGCGGGCAATGCCCTCACGGCGATGTGCCGAGTCGACGGCGACATCCAGAATCTGCACATCACCGTCCACGACCATACCGCCGGCAAGGCCCAGCAGCTTGCCGTCGTCGTGTGCCACCCACCAACTGCGCGGCGCAGCGACGTCCTCGCCCAGTTCGGACAGGAACATGCCCGGCGTCCACGCCTCGTGTCCGGCACCTTCAAAGCAGGCAGCCTCTAGCGCGCTCGCGCCCTCGGCATCCGCCGCGCCCATGGGACGGAACTGCAGATGACGACCGGCGAGCTCATCGGCAACGCCCGTAATTTCGCTCTGCGCACTCTCGGCAAGACCAAGACGCTTGCGCTCGTTTTCCTCGGCATCCGAAAGGCGCGTGTAAATCGGCAGGACGCGAGCCGGATCGCCGTCACCCGCAGCGTGCACGAGCAGCAAGCCCTCGCCCGAAGGCCACCACAGGTCGCGCTCCACGCAGCGGGCGGTCTCGTCCTCACCCAGCAGCTTGCCATAGCGCACGAGACCGTCACCGGTCAGCTGAACCTGGTCCCAGTCCGCTGCTCGGCGCCACTCATCGAGCGCCACGGCGGCCTTGACCACGTGTTCGCGCTCAAATTGACGCTCGGGACCCTCATCGCCCAGCATATATAGTGCCGGATATACCTCACCGCGCATGGCATCGGCCAAGATACCAAGCTTGCCGCGCACGCCAGCCTTCCACGCCGTCCAAGCGCAAGCGTCGAGCGTCGACACGCCCAGCAGTGGAACATTGGCACCGCGCGCGAGGCCCTTGGCAGTGGAGATGCCGATGCGCACACCCGTAAACGACCCCGGGCCGCGGCCGACCACGTAGTAACCAACATCGCTGCGATCCAGACCGGCTTGAGCCAGCACGCCATCAACGGTATTCACGAGCTCAACGTTGGCGTGACGGCGACACATGTGGTCGCCACTCACGAGCTTCGTCTCGCCCGTCTGCCCATCAATCCAGCTTGCCGCGCAGGCAAGCATGTCGGTCGAGGTATCGAGCGCCACCACCAGCGCGTTGTCGTTATGCAAGCTCATCTTGTACAGCCTTATCAATCAAATGGGAAAGCTCCATTGCGCGGTCACCGTGTGCCTCGAGCGTTATCGTTCGCACATCGCTGTCGCCCTCATCACGCTTGAGCGTCACCGAAAGATACTCATCCGTCAGCTCGTCCTGGAATTGTTCGCCCCATTCCAGCAAGCAAGCACCCTCATAGCCCAGCACATCGAAAATGCCCGTATCCTCGAGCTCGTAGGCATGCTCCAGGCGGTATAGATCAAAGTGAAACAGCGGAATACGACCTTGATCGTGAACGGCCATGAGCGCAAACGTAGGGCTCGTAACCATATGCTCATCGCCCAGCCCGCGCGAGACGCCCTTGGTAAAGTGAGTTTTGCCCACTCCCAGGCCACCGGTCAGGATGAGCACATCGCCGTCCTCAAGGCACGGTGCAATTAGCTCGCCAAAGTACTCCGTATCGGCAGCGCAAGTCGTTTTGTAAGTACCTACCCCCAGGCGCTCCAGGGACATATATGCTCCTTATTATTCCGAGGCGTCCTCTGGTGCGGGATGTCGCTCCAGATAGTCGCCCAGCATCTTAAAGTCTTCCTCCAGCAGCTCCTGCCACGCCGGATTGCGCAGCGCTGCTGCCGGATGGAACGTGGGCATTACTACAAAATGCCCCATCTGGTGGAACCTGCCGCGCAGCTTAGTAATGCCAATCTCGGTCTTAAGCACAAAGTGCGTCGCGGGGTTGCCGAGCGTCACGATAATATCGGGCCAGATGCTTCGAATCTGCTCACGCAAAAACGGCGAGCAAGCCAGCACTTCCTCGGAACGCGGATTGCGGTTTCCCGGCGGGCGGCACTTAAGCACGTTGGCAATGTAGACGTCTTCGCGTTTGAGGCCCGCCAGCGACAAAATGCCGTTGAGGTCCTCGCCTGCCGCCCCCACAAAGGGCTCGCCCTGCAAATCCTCATTGCGGCCCGGCGCCTCACCAATAAACATCACGCGAGCGCGGGGGTTTCCCACGCCAAACACGATATTGTGACGCGACTGGTAGAGCTGGCAGAGGTGACAATCGCCCAGAACGGCCTCAATTTCCTCGAGTGCGACCTCACGTGGTGCCTGATGGGTATGGCCGGGGATGTGCATGACGCCCATAGCGGCTCCTACACGTAGACCTTGTCGAGACGCATGCCAAAGCCGCAGGCGACCTCGTAGTTAATCGTTCCGCGCAGTCGGGCCATCTCGTCCATAGTGATCTCGGCATCGCCATCGCGGCCGACAATGATCATCTCGTCACCATACTCGGCCTCGGGAATCTCGTGTGCCGGGTTGGACTGAATGGCGACCATAAACTGGTCCATGCAGATATTGCCAACCTGATGCACACGCTCGCCGCGATACAGCACATCCATACGATTGGAAAGCGTACGCGATAGGCCATCGGCATAACCGATCGGCAGCGTGCAGATCTGAACGCGCGTACGCGGTACGCGGTAGGTAAAACCGTAGCCCACGCCCTCACCCATCGCAGGGTGTGCCACGCGCGTCACACGCGCATGGACGCTCATAACGGGATCAAGCTGCATCACGCGGCCACTCAGCTCGCACGGCTGCATGCCATACAAGCCAACGCCGGCGCGGATCATATCAAAATGCATCGAGGGGTCGAGCATCGAGGACGGCGTGTTGGCGCAGTGCACGATACCGCACTCAAAACCCGCATCCTTAATGGCCTGAACGGCCTCGGTAAAGCGCTGACACTGCAGCTTGTAGTCCCAGCCCGAAGGTTCATCGGCCGTGGCGAAGTGCGTAAATACGCCGTCGCACTGAATACCGCGATGGAAATTTATACCGCGGACAAAGTCGAGCACCTGCGTGTAGTGAACGCCGATACGATTCATGCCCGTCTCGATGGCGAGATGATACTTGCCCACTTTGCCCGCCGCGACGGCACATTCGCCATACGCAAGAGCAAAGTCAGACGTATAGACCGAAGGCATGATATCAAACTCGAGCAACGTCGGAATGGCCTCGATAGGCGGCTCGCTTAGGATGAGGATGGGTTTCGTAATCCCGCCCTGTCGGAGCTCAACGCCCTCGTTAACCGTCGCCACGGCAAACATGTCGGCACCGGCCGAATACATGATCTTGGCGCACTCAACAGCTCCATGGCCATAAGCATCGGCCTTGACCACGCAGCACAGGCGCTGACGTGGATTCAGCAAGTTCTTATAGGCCCTCGTGTTGCGACGGATCGCCCCGCGGTCGATCTCGACCCAGGACCAGCGCGTCAAATCGGCTTTATTCATGATTAGTCATCCGACCCTTCGTCCATGATTCCCAGATCTTCGAGCGCATCCTTTGCCGCCAGTTCCATGGCCGGACCGATCAAGTCGATAAGATCGGTCGCGATGACGCTCTTCTCACCATACTCCGTCGCCGCGGCAAAACCGGCGTAGCTGTGAAGTGCGACGGCGTACGAATACAGCAACTCCCAACGATCCATCTCGTCGCGCATGGTGGCAAGCGTGCCGGCCAAAATACCCGCGAGGACATCACCCGAACCGGCAGTTGCCAGAGAAGCCGGACCCGAGAGCGGCAGCAGCACACGCTCAACGCCACAGATAGCCGTCGTCGGCCCCTTGGCAATGACCACCAGATTGTCAGAGCCTGCAGCCCAGACAACCTTCTGCGCGGCTGCAATCGCAGTACCAAGGTCGTTCACCTCGTCACCGGCAACCAGACGCGAAAGTTCACGATAGTGCGGCGTCATAACCAACGGCTGCTCGCGACGATACATCTCGGGATTACTATCAATACCGTCAATGGCAATCTTAGCAAGGCAGTTGAGTGCATCGGCGTCCAAGATAAGCGGCACATCAAGCTCGAGCAAGCCCGAAACCACCTGCATAGCGCCGGCAGATGTCGTCATACCGGGACCGCACAGTACACAGCTGTACTTCTTTGCAATCTCGCACACAGTCATGCGCGCAGCGGCGCCAAAGGAGCCGCGGGAATCAGACGGAATAGCAAAGACGGGAATCGAAGGAAGTGCCATGCGAATAAGATTGGCGCAGGCGTCAGGAGCCGCGACTGCCACGTAACCAGCACCCGCGCGAGCTGCAGACTTGGCCGCCATAATGGCAGCACCAGGATATTGCGCAGATCCGGCGACAATAAGCACAGAGCCACGGGAATACTTATCGATATTCGTAGGTAGTGGGGCAAAGTAATCAACTAAGTCACCGGGCTCGACAATCTCGGCGGCGTGGTCGACATCATCGATGACCTCGTCAAGACGGTCGTAAAGATTGCCGCAGATCAAATCGCCAGCATACTCAGGACCATCAGCGCTATACAGACCAATCTTGGGCGCAATCATCGTCACCGTATGCTCGGCACGAATGCAGTCGTCATCAACAACGCCCGTCTCGGCATTCAGGCCCGAGGGAACATCAATGGATACGACACAATCGGCGCATTCATTGACCGTAGGAATCCAGATGGAGAACGGCGCACGCAGATTTCCGTGGAAACCGGTACCAAAAATGGCATCGACAACAACATCGGCCTTATCGATCAAAACCTCGAGTTCGTCACGCGAGGGGCCGACGCAAACGTGCACATCGCGGCCGGCAGTACGACGAGCAACATGACGTGCCAGAGCAGCAGGAATCTCATCCGGCTCAACCGGAGAAACGATATCCACGTCCACACCCTTATGGCTCAGGATATCGGCGGCAACCCAACCGTCGCCGCCATTATTACCAAAACCGACCAGAACGAGAACCCGATCGGGATTGAGCTTCAAGACCTCGTTGGCGGCAAACTCACCCGCTAGCTCCATAAGCTCGGCCTTCGAAGTCCCTTCGCGTTCGATGATATCCTCGAGACGAACGACTTCTTCGGTACTCAAAACCGGTTTCATCTATGCTCCTAGCGTATCTTGCGAAGCATCGCCCAGGTGCTCCGTCAATGCTGAATTCTGCAGCTGCTCAAGCTCATCTAAAACAGAGCGAGCCTCTTTAAATGTCTGCGCTACGCGTTTCTTGGTGCTCGCCTTTTCCTCTTTTGGCTTAGGCCGAGCATCTTCGGTAATCGCGATGGCATTCGCAACGGCCAAGTCTCCTGTAAGCGTAATGGAAAGAGCGACTTCAACAACACCCAGTTCTTGAGCGATCTCGAGAGCACGGCCCGAAAGCAGCGCCTTCGGTTTGCCGAGTTTATCACGCGTAACCGAAACATCCTTGCGACCCACGCCTTGACTAAAACCCGTGCCGAGAGCTTTAAGTACCGCCTCGCGCGAAGCAAAGCGGCTCGCATAGTGAGCAGCGGGACGCGATGATGCATCGCAATACGCACGCTCTTCTTCGGTAAACACACGCCGAGCAAACGACGGCGTCTTTTCAAGAATTGATTTCATGCGGGAAATCTCGACGATATCAACGCCGATACCAGCTTCAGCCATGTTCACCTCCATATCGCACAGACTAAGTTATTGTAGCCCGTTCGCAGAAGATGCGACAAACGAGGGTTATAAAACACAGCTACTATGTGAGACAAAAGCCCGTAAACGCAAAAAAGGGGGAGGCCGCGAGGCCTCCCCCTTCCAAGTTCAAGCGTACG
>UQRW01000052.1 GCA_900543515.1 uncultured Collinsella sp. | reverse complement strand
CAGCGCGCAGCGGGGCTTCCGACATGTCCGAGGACGTTCTGAAAAGTAACAACAGGGCGGGCCCGGACAAACAACCGACTACAGGTCGATGTGCGATTCCTTGATCGGGAACGGCTCGGCGAAGTGGCAGGCGCAGCAGTGGCCCGGTGCAACTTCCTTAAACTCAGGAAGCTTCTCGGAGCAGATGCCCTGCGCGATCGGGCAGCGCGTGTGGAAACGGCAGCCGGTCGGCGGATCCAGCGGTGACGGCGGATCGCCAGCGAGGATGATGCGCTTGCGGGTCTTCTGGATATCAGGATCGGGAACCGGCACGGCAGACAGCAGCGACTGCGTGTACGGATGGTGAGGCTCGCTGTAGAGCGTCTTCCAGTCCGAAACCTCAACCATCTTACCCAGATACATAACGGCAACACGGTCGGAGATATGCTGTACGACAGAGAGGTCGTGAGCAATGAAGAGATAAGCCGTACCGAACTTATCCTGAAGCTCCTTTAGCAGGTTCAAAACCTGGGCCTGAATGGAAACGTCAAGTGCAGAGACAGGCTCGTCGCAGATGATCAGCTTGGGCTTCAGAGCGAACGCGCGGGCAATACCGACACGCTGACGCTGGCCGCCCGAGAACTCATGCGGATAGCGGTTGATGTGCTCGGGGTTCAGTCCAACGACGTCGAGAAGCTCACGGACGCGCTCAATGCGCTCCTCCTTGGTGCCCACGCCGTGAATGGTCATGGGCTCGGAGACAATCTCACCGATGGTCATACGAGGGTTGAGCGAAGCATAAGGATCCTGGAAGATAAACTGCATCTCGCGACGCATATCCTTGATCTCATGCTTGCTCATCTCGGCAACATCTTTGCCCTGGAAGAACACCTTGCCGGCGGTCGGCTTGGTCAGACGCATGATAGTGCGGCCCGTGGTGGATTTACCGCAACCAGACTCGCCAACCAGACCAAAGGTCTCGCCAGGATAAATCTCAAAAGAGATGTCGTTTACAGCAGAGACGACGCGCTTGGAAAAACGCTTGGCGAACATGCCGGACTCTGCGGGAAACTCCTTGGAGAGGTGCTCGACCTTCAGCAGTGGAGTGCGCTCGTTATTGTCTGCCATTTACGCCTCGCCTCCCTTCTTGGAATCCTTGCGCGTACGGGACGTCTCAGGAGCGTTCTTGAGGAACTCGGGGTCACTGGAATAGTGGCACGCAGAATAGTGACCGGACTCGGTGACAACGCGCTCAGGGCGCTGCTTGCGGCACTTGTCCGTCGCGTAGGGGCAACGAGGAGAGAAGACGCAGCCCTCAGGCAGGTTCATGAGCGAAGGCGGGTTGCCGTGAATCGGCGTCAGCGGCTTCTTCTCTTCGATTGCCTGCTCCGGGATGGAGCGGATAAGACCCCATGTGTAGGGGTGGCGGCTCTCGTAGAAGATTTCCTCAGCAGTACCGAACTCAACGGGGCGGCCGGCGTACATAACCATGATCTTATCGGCCATATCGGCGACAACACCCAGGTCATGGGTAATCATGATGATGGCGTTGCCGTTCTTCTCCTGCATCTCCTGCATGAGCTCGATAATCTGAGCCTGGATGGTAACGTCCAGGGCAGTCGTGGGCTCGTCGGCAATCAGAATATCGGGATCGCAGGCAAGGGCCATGGCAATCATGACTCGCTGACGCATACCGCCAGAGAACTGGTGCGGATACTCATTGACGCGCTTCTCGGGCTCGGGGATACCCACGAGGTCCAAAAGCTCGGTGGCACGCTTGAGCGCCTCCTGCTTGGAGTAGCCACGGTGCAGACGAAGACCCTCGCCCACCTGCCTGCCGATCTTATAGACCGGGTTCAAGGAGGTCATAGGATCCTGGAAGATCATCGCGATATCGTTACCGCGAATGTGCTGCATCTCTTCCTCGGTCATTTCGAGGATAGAACGACCGCGATAGCGAACGTCGCCGCCCTCAATCTTTCCCGGAGGCATCGAGATGAGGCCCATGATGGTCATGGCGGTCACGGACTTACCGGAGCCGGACTCACCGACGACACCCAGGGTCTCGCCGCGATCGAGCGTGTAGGACACACCGTCGACAGCGCGAACGACGCCGTCCTCGGTATGGAAATACATCTTAAGGTCATCGACCTCGAGCAGATGCTGGCCCTCGGGAACCGGCTGGTCCTTCAGGTCCACATAGTTCTTGTTCTTCTTCATCCTTATGCGTCCTTCATCTTGACGTCGAGGGCGTCGCGCAAACCGTCACCCAGCAGGGTGAAGGCGAGCACCGTCGAGAGAATTGCCAGACCGGGCATGATCATCATCCAGGGAGCAGTCAGCAGATACTGCTGACCGTCCTGAATCATGGAGCCCCACGAAGGCGTAGGCGGAATAACGCCCATGCCGAGGAAGGACAGAGCAGACTCGGTCAGGATGGCGCCACCAATGTTCATGGTCGCGTAGACCACGATAGAGGCGACGGAGTTCGGGAAGATGTGACGCACGACGATACGAGCATCGGATGCACCCATCGCGCGCGCAGCGTCAACATAGTCGTTTTCCTTGACCGTCAAGATTGCAGAGCGGAAGACGCGCGCAATCGAAGGCCAGCCGAGAATACCGATGGCGATAAAGACGTTCTGAAGACCACGGCCGATAACGGCGATCATGGCGACAACGAACAGCACGTACGGGAACGCCAGGAAGATGTCCGCACAGCGCATGATGATCGTATCCCAGATGCCGCCGTAGAAACCCGCCAGAGCACCCATGACCAGACCGATCAGCGTGGAGATCGCGGTGGCCATAATGCCGACGGACAGCGAAACACGTGCACCGTAGATAACGCGGACGAGAATGTCACGACCTAGGGCGTCGGTGCCAAACGGGTGCTCGGCACACGGAGCCAGCAGCGACGTCTCGGCCATGGTAGTCGAGTCGGAAGCCGTCGGCGAACCGAGCCAGGGCTTAGCCCACAGATCTGCGGTCAGGGCAACCACAACGACGATGATGATCCAGCAGACACCGATAACGGCGAGCTTGTTCTTACGAAGACGCTTAAAAGCGTCGCCCCACAGTGTGCGGGACTTGGCGGGAGCAGATGCGGCCTTGGTGGCGGTAGCCTGCTCCTGAGACTGAGAATCAGTTTCCTGCATGAGACGTACCTCCCTTAGGCCTTATCCGACGGACCGCCAAGGCGGATGCGCGGGTCGAGGAATGCATAGCTAATGTCGACGAGCAGGTTGATCACCATGACGACGACGACGATGAGCGTAACGCCGCCCATAACGATGGGCCAGTCACGCATGCTAATGGCGCGATAGACCTCATAGCCGATACCGGGCCAGTTAAAGACCGTCTCGGTCAGGATGGCGCCCGAAAGCATGCCGCCAAAGTCGACACCAATATAGGTAACGACGGGGATGAGTGCATTCTTAAGCGCATGCTTGATGATGATCGCGCGATTGGAGAGACCCTTGGCCTTTGCCGTACGGATGTAATCCTGGTTCATGACGTCAAGCAGCTGCGAGCGCATAATGCGGGCGGCGTAAGCGGTCGAAACCGAAGCCAGCGTAATGGTCGGAAGCACATAGTGCATCCAATCCTGATACTGAGAGCTGGAACCGCCGGCACCCGAGATCGGCATGGAGATTGCACCGCCCGTGGCGTCCTTGAGGATGACGCCAAAGAACAGCTGCAGCAACATACCGAGCCAGAAGGCCGGGACCGCAACGAGGATCGACGTGGTGAGCGTTACCAAAATATCCCAGAAGGAATAACGCTTTACCGCCGAAATGATACCCGCACCGATACCCATGATTGCCTCGAGCACGATGGCGCACGCGGCAAGTTTGATCGTATACGGATACTTCTGGGCAAAGATATCCGTAACCGGCAGCTTGCGCTGATACGAATTGCCCAGATCGCCATGAAGCAGGCCGTTCATGTAATACAAGTAACGGTCCACGAGCGACGTTTGAACGGGATCGCCGTTCTCGTCAAGGATCGCGTTGCCGTCCTCGTCCGTCTGGACCAGGTGATAGCGAACGCGAAGCTGAAGCTCCACCTCGGGGGACAGAGCCTTGTCTCCACCGATCAGCTTGATCGGATCTCCCGGCACGATATTCTGGAGGGCGAACAGAATCAGCGTAACGCCCAAAAACACCGGGATGAACTGAAGCACACGTTTAACGATGTACTTACCCATACCACTCCCCTATCTAGGGATTAACCTAAATGGGATGCCGATCGCCAGACCGGCATCCCAAAATTACCATCAGCCAGTTTACCCCAGGTTAGGGAGAACTGTATGTTTCCCATGAGGTCTACGTAAATACTTGACCCTCACGGAAGCTGCAAACTCTTAGGCGAGCTCAGCGGTACCCAGATCGGCGTGCTTCTGCGGATCGACATAGAGGTGCTTGATGCGATCGGAGCCGGCGATGGTGTGCGTGTAGAACATAATCGGGATGACCGGGCAGTCGGCAGCGACCATTGCATCGGCCTCCTGCATCTTAGCGACGCGCTCCTCGTCGTCAACAATAGTACGAGCCTCGTCGACCTTGGCGTCGAACTCGGGGTTGTTGTAACCGGAGCGGTTGTCGCCACCGAGGGAGTCGGAGTGGAACAGCGGATACAGGAAGTTGTCCATGATCGGGTAGTCGGCAATCCAACCCAGACGACCGAACTGATAGTTAAAGTTCTGATACTGCTCGAGCAGGGCAGACCACTCAGGGGTATCGGAGACAGCGGTAACGCCAACCTTGGCGAGGTCGCCGATGATGGACTCCATGATCTCCTTGTGACCGCCGTCCTGGTTGTAGGACAGGGTCACGCTAATGCCACGATCCCCGTTAGCGCCAGCGGGAGCAACCTTGTCGAGGTACTCGTTAGCCTTGTCGACATCGTAGGCGCAGAACTCCCATGCGCCCTCCTTGTAGCCATCGATGCCCGGAGGAACAATGCCGTCGGCAGGGGTACGGGTACCCTTGAAGATGGTCTTGCAGATGGCCTCACGGTTAATGGCCAGGGAGATGCCCCTACGCAGGTCGGCGTTGTTGAACGGCTCGGCCGTGGTGTTGCAGGTCAGATAGTACGTGGAAGGCTCGGCGCCGAGCAGCATGCGCTCGCCGTCACCCATGGTGTAGCCGTCCTTGGACACGCCGCGATCCTTCTTGGCGGCATCGATCTGAGCGACGGGAACGTCGCAGACATCGAGGTTACCGGCCTGGAACTCCTTGTAAGCGGTCTCCATGTCCTTGATGACCTGGAAGTGGATGCCATCGATCTTGGCCTTGTCGCCATAGTAATCGTCGAACTTCTTGACGTTGATCTCCTGGCCATCCTCCCACTTGCCGTCCATCATGAACGGGCCGTTACCGACCGGGGCAAGATAGAAGCTCTTGACATCGGACTCGGCGCACTCGGGAACCGGGGCCAGAGCCGGATGAGAGGCGACGAAAGGGAAGTCAGCGTAAGCGGAAGACAGCTTGACGACGAGGGTCTCATCGTCGGGGCACGTAACACCGCTGAGCTCGGTAGCGTTACCGGCAAGCAGGTCGTCATAACCCTCGACCATGGAAAGGTGATAGGAGACCTCGGAAGGACCGTACTCGGTAGCGATGGCCGACTTGGTGTTGACCAGACGCTCCCAACCGAGCTTGAAGGACTTGGAGGTAACGTCGTCACCGTTGTGGAACTTGGCCTTCTTGATCTTGAAGGTAAACTCGGTGGCGTCGTCGTTGGACTCAAAGGACTCGCAAGCCAGCGGAACGATCTCGCCCTTCTCGGCGTCGTAAGAGGTCAGAGCGTCAAAGAGCTGGTACTCGACCTGAGTGCCCTGGTCCTCCTGGACATTGTAGGGGTCGATGCAGACCGGGTTGTTGATGTAGAAGTTCAGCGTCGAACCGGACTCAGAACCGGAAGCGTCGCCACCCTTCTTGCCACATGCGGCAAGAAAAGCCATGGAGCTCGCAGCAAGGGTGCCGCCAACAAAGGCGCGACGACCCATAACGGGCTGGTGGAACATAGAATCAGCCATGCCATCCTCCTTATGAGATAGGACAAAGAAATGTTCAGTCGGACACATGTCGAAACAATCCGATCCGAACCATCAAAACGCCGCCCGCTGCTATGGCTGGTTATGCACAACGGACCAACGTTTTGCAATACAGTAGCGCATTTTATACACAATTTGGGGCTAATTCCGGTTAACGGTCGAGAATTTCTTTAGTTGGGCGAAGTATGTGGGGATATTTTGACTCTGTTACAAATATGTAAACAAAAAGGGTCCCGCACTTACGGGACCCTTTTTGAATATTTATGCGGCTCGTGCTTAGTAGCCGACGATGCCCTGCGGGAAGAAGAACATGCACAGCACGACGCACACGGCAAACACGACAGCCATGATGACGGTCAGGCGGTCGAGGTTCTGCTCCATGACGCCCGTGGCAGAGCTGGAGTTATACAGCGAGCTAGCGATCATATCCGAAACGCCGGTGCCCTTACCGGAATGCATCAGGACGAGAATCGTCAGCGCCACGGCAGAGACAGCCCAAACGACAAACAGAAGAATCTGGAACGGACCCATAGATAAGCTCCTTAATAGAACAGTTTAAACTCCAGTACTGTACCACAATCCCCCGCTCTCCCCTACCTGCCACTCAAGGACGGGGTGGAAATGGCAGAAATACCAAAAAGGGGGTTGTCCGGTTGTGGACAACCCCCTTACTAGAAAACGGTATTTGTTTTCTATTAGGCCTCGGTGGCGAGCACGCGGCCCGTCATCTCGGCGGAAGGCTCAATACCAGCCATGGTGAGCATGGTCGGAGCGATATCGGAAAGACGGCCGTCCTCGATACCGGTGAGCTTGGCCTTCTCATCAACGATGATGAACGGAACGCGGTTGGTGGTGTGAGCCGTAAACGGATGCTTGGAACCGTCGGAAGCAACGTCAAACATGTGATCGGCGTTGCCGTGGTCGGCGGTGATCAGCGCAAAGCCGCCCTTGGCGAGAATCGCCGGGACAACCTTAGACAGGGCATCGTCAACGGCCTCGACGGCCTTAACGGCGGCGTCGAAGACACCGGTGTGACCAACCATGTCGCAGTTCGCGAAGTTCACGATGTAGAAATCAGCGCGATCCTCGTTGATGGCGGCGACAAGCTTCTCGGTAACCTCGGGAGCGCTCATCTCGGGCTGCAAATCGTAGGTAGCGACCTTGGGGGAAGCGACGAGCACACGCTCCTCGCCCTCCTTGGGCTCCTCGATGCCACCGTTGAGGAAGAACGTCACGTGGGCATACTTCTCGGTCTCGGCAGTGTGCAGCTGCTTCAGGCCATTGGCGGCGATGACGTCGGCCAGGACGTTCTCGGGGAACGTCTTGGGGAAGGCGACCTCGACGTCAAACGTCGGATCGTACTCGGTCATCGTCACAAAGTGCGAGAGCTTGATCTGCTCGCGCTCAAAGCCGTCGAACTCCTTGTCCGTGAACACGCGGGTCATCTGACGTGCGCGGTCGGGACGGAAGTTGAAGAAAATAGCCGCGTCGCCCTCGTGGATGCCCTCGTTGTGGGCAGCGAAGGGCTCGACGAACTCGTCGCCGCGCGGGTCCTTCTCGTAGTAGGCCTTGATACCGGCAACGGGGTCGGTATCAGCATCGGACGCGTTGACCATGACGTCGTAGGCGCGCTGGATGCGCTCCCAACGGTTGTCGCGGTCCATCGCCCAATAACGACCCGAGACGGTGGCAACGCGAGCGTCGCAACCGGTCTCCTCGGAAATCTTGGCCAGGAAGGCGCAGAACTCACTCATGTAACCGGCACCGGACTGCGGGTCAACGTCGCGGCCATCCATGAAGGCGTGGACGCGAACGGTCTTGACACCATGCTCGGCAGCCATCTTGACCAGAGCCTCGACGTGGTTCATGTGGGAGTGAACGCCGCCAGGGCTCATAAGGCCCATGAGGTGGAGAGTCTTGCCGTCAGCCTTGACATCGTCCATGGCCTTGACGAAAACCTCGTTCTTGGCGATGGAGCCGTCCTTGATGGCATTGTTGATGCGCGAAAGCTCCTGGAACACGATGCGACCGGCACCGATGTTGAGGTGACCCACCTCGGAGTTGCCCATCTGGCCGTCGGGAAGGCCCACGTCCTCGCCCGAAGCACCGAGCGTGGTGTGAGGATACTTCTCGTACAGGCCATCAAGGAAGGGCGTCTTGGCAGCGGCGACGGCGTTCTCGCCATCAGCCGGAGCCAGGCCGCAGCCGTCCATGATAATCAGGAGTGCAGGAAGATGACGTTGTGCCATATGTCCTACTCGCCTGCCTTGACGACCATAGAGGCGAAGTCGGCAGCCTTGAGCGAAGCGCCGCCCACGAGGGCGCCGTCAACGTCGGGCTTGGCGACGAGCTCGGCGATGTTACCGGGCTTGGCGGAACCACCGTAGAGAACGCGGATGCCGTTGGCGAGCCCCTCGCCGAACATCTCCTTGAGGGTCTCACGGATAGCGCCGCAGACCTCCTGAGCGTCCTCGGCGGTAGCGGTCTTGCCGGTGCCGATGGCCCAGATGGGCTCATAGGCGACGACGACCTGCTTGGGGCAGGTGATCTCAAGACCAGCAAGGCCAGCCTTGACCTGGTTCACGACGTGCTCGACATAGGTGCCGGCCTCGCGGACCTCGAGGGACTCGCCGCAGCAGAAGACGGGAACAAGGCCGGCGGCAACGAGAGCCTTGGCCTTCTTGTTCTGGTCCTCGTCGGTCTCGTGGAAGTAGTCGCGACGCTCGGAGTGACCGATGATGCAGTAGGTGCAGCCAGCGGACTTGAGCATGTCGCAAGAGGACTCACCGGTGAAGGCACCCTTGGCCTCCCAGTACACGTTCTGTGCACCGAGGGCGATGGGGGCAGCCTGAATGCGGTCATGAACCGTGGTGATGTCGATGGTCGGAGGGCAGACGAGTACCTCGACGCCAGCCGGAACCTCGGGCAGAGCCTGAGCCAGCTCGTCGGCGAGCTTGGCAGCCTCGGCGACGTCGTTGTTCATCTTCCAGTTACCAGCGATAAGAAGGGTGCGATTAGGCATCGAGAAGCGCCTCCACTCCGGGCAGGGCCTTACCCTCGACGAGCTCCATGGAAGCGCCACCGCCGGTGGAAATCCAGCTCATCTTGTCGGCCAGGTTAAACTTGTTGACGGCCGCGACGGAATCGCCACCACCGATGATCGAGGTGCAGTCGGCCTCGGCGACAGCCTCGGCGATAGCCTGGGTGCCGTGAGCGAAGTTATCGAACTCGAAGACGCCCATGGGGCCATTCCAGAACACGGTCTTGGCGCCCTTGACGGCCTCGGCGTAGAGTTCCTCGGTCTTGGGGCCGATGTCCATACCCTCACGATCGTCGGGGATAGCGTCGGAAGCGACAACCTCGGGGACAGCGTCCTCGCCAAAGTGATCGGCAACACGGTTGTCGATGGGGAGCAGGATCTTGACGCCCTTCTCCTCGGCCTTCTTGAGCATCTCGCCAGCGCGCTCGACCCAGTCCTCTTCCTTGAGGGACTGACCAACGGACAGGCCCTGAGCCAGGAAGAAGGTGTAGGCCATGCCGCCACCGATGATCAGGGTATCAGCAGAGTCGATGAGGTGATCGAGAACACCGATCTTGGAGGAAACCTTGGAACCGCCGACGATAGCGACGAAGGGACGCTCGGGCTCGGCGAAGATGCCGGTCAGCGTGTCGACCTCCTTCTCGAGCAGGAAGCCAGCGACTGCGGGCAGGTAAGCGGCGGGGCCCACGACGGAACCCTGGGCGCGGTGAGCGGTGCCGAAGGCATCGAGAACGAAGACGTCACCATAGGAAGCGAGCTTCTTGGCGATCTCGGGATCGTTCTTCTTCTCACGCTTATCGAAGCGGACGTTCTCGAGAACGAGAACCTTGCCCGGCTCGACGGCAGCGACAGCCTCGGCAGCCTTCTCGCCGTAAGTGTCGGCGACAAAGGCGACGTCGAGACCAGAGAGCTCGGCGAGCTTCTTGGCGACGGGCTCGAGGGACAGCTCGGGCTGGAAGCCGGTGCCATCGGGACGGCCGAGGTGGCTCATGAGGATGACGCGAGCATTGTGCTCAACGAGATAGTTGATGGTGGGCAGGGCAGCCTTGATACGGGTGGTGTCGCCAACGACGCCATCCTTGATAGGCACGTTAAAGTCAACGCGGACGAGAACGCGCTTGCCGTCGACATCGATGTCGCGGACGGTCTTCTTGGTAAAGGCCATGTTTGCTTCTACCTTTCGTACGTGTCTGCCTCCCATTACGGCAGACGATTTCTTATAAAAAGGGCGCGACCCTAGGGTGTAAGCCCTATAAGGCCGCGCCCTTCTTTAGACGCTCAACGAGCTATTCGCTAAAAGCTAAATTAAGCAACGAACTTCTCGAAGTACTTGATGGTGCGGACCATCTGAGAGGTGTAGGAGTTCTCGTTGTCGTACCAAGAGGTGACCTGAACGAGGGTCTGGCCGTTGCCGAGGTCAGAGCACATGGTCTGAGTGGCGTCGAAGATGGAGCCGTGGGTCTCGCCGATGATATCGGTGGAGACGATGTCGTCCTCGTTGTAACCGAAGGTCTCGGAGATGGTGGCAGCGTAGGCCTTCATAGCAGCGTTGACCTCGTCGACGGTGACCTTCTTGTCAACGACAGCGTAGAGGTTGGTGATGGAGCCGGTCGGCGTCGGGACGCGCTGGGCGGCACCGATGAGCTTACCGTTGAGCTCGGGGAGAACCAGGCCGATAGCCTTGGCAGCACCGGTGGTGTTGGGGACGATGTTGACGGCGCAGGCGCGGCTACGACGCTTGTTGCCCTTGCGCTGCGGGCCGTCGAGCGGCATCTGGTCGCCAGTCCAGGCGTGAATGGTAGTCATGATGCCGGACACGATGGGAGCGAAGTCGTTCAGACCCTTGGCCATCGGGGCGAGGCAGTTGGTGGTGCAGGAAGCAGCGGAGATGATGTTGTCCTCAGCGGTCAGCGTCTCGTGGTTGACGTTGTACACGATG
Organism: uncultured Collinsella sp.; assembly: GCA_900543515.1. Taxonomy (GTDB): domain Bacteria; phylum Actinomycetota; class Coriobacteriia; order Coriobacteriales; family Coriobacteriaceae; genus Collinsella. Next base: position 1,472 of record UQRW01000052.1, on the reverse strand, counting down.
GTGGGCAGATCGCTGCCAGCCGGAGCGGAGATGACGACCTTCTTGGCGCCAGCGTTGATGTGGGCCTGAGCCTTAGCCTTGCTGGTGTAGAAGCCGGTGCACTCGAGAACGACGTCGACGTCGAGGTCGCCCCAAGGCAGGTTGTTGGCGTCGGCCTCCTTGTAGATCTTGATCTCCTTGCCGTCAACGGTGATGGAATCCTCGCCAGCAACGACCTCGTGATCGCGAGCGTAGTTGCCCTGCGTGGAGTCGTACTTCAGCAGGTAAGCGAGCATATCGGGAGAGGTGAGGTCGTTGATAGCGACGATCTCGGAGCCCTCATGACCGAACATCTGACGGAAAGCCAGACGACCGATGCGACCGAAGCCGTTAATAGCAACCTTTACTGCCATTGTGTCTCCTTTCGTAAGGCCCCCGCAAGCTACAGCGCCTGCCGTTGAGGCCCACAAACTAACCACTCGCCTAATATACCTTTTTTTTGACTTGAATTTCACGAGAATGCTCGAAATTGAAAATCAAATTTACGTTAAAACGTTTTAAAGAGTAAAACAGCAGTTAAATCCGTATATAAGCAGTTTCGCTCAACTACCTGTTTGCTTCAATGAGCTTTTCAAGCCTCAAAACACGATGGTAGAGGGCCGACTTCGACAAGGGAGGGTCGGCCATCTCGCCCAGATCGCGCAGCGACAGATCGGGATAGCGCTCGCGCAGGTCGCAAAAGACCGCCAAGGCATCCGGAAGCGCATCGCGAAGGCCACGTTGCTCGAGCTCATCGATAAGCGCAAGCTGATGTTGGGCAGCGCCGGCACTTCTGGTCTGGTTGGCGAGCTCGGCGTTCACGCGACGGTTCACATCGTTCTTAACCAACTTGACCGCGCGCGCCTCCTCAATCTCGGCAACGCTGCGCTTGGCACCAATCAGCTTTAAAAGATGCTCGATTTCCTCGGCGCTCTTAATGTACACGGCATATGACCCCCGCCGTGCATTAACACGAGCATGGACCCCAATCTGCTCCAACAGATCGCAAAGCCCCTTGGCATATTGCTCGCCCTGCACCGCGATCTCCAAATGAAAATCGCCTCGTGGATCGGCCACGAAGCCGCCCGCGATGAGCGCGCCGCGGATATAGGCAAGTCTACAGCAAGGACGGGCAACGATATGTCGGGGTACGCCGGCGACAAGTCCCCCCCTACGGTCGAGGATACCCAGCAGCACCAGAGCCTTATCCAGGTCTGGCTGATCAGGCAAGGTGATGAGGTAGTTTCGAACCTTATGCAATACAGATTTGCGGACGGTGAACTCCGTTTTGAGCTTAAGGATACGATGCGTCAGCGTGATCATCGTGCGCGCGACGGCTCCCGTCTCAGTCGCAACCGTCAAACGATACCGCCCAGAGCCGGTAAGCGAGAGCGTACCACTCACGCGCGTGAGGGGGCGAGCGTCGACAAATCGCAGTATTCACATTCGGGTTC
>UQRW01000051.1 GCA_900543515.1 uncultured Collinsella sp. | reverse complement strand
GAAAGCACTTAATGTGCTTTCCGTCTTGCGCAGGACTGTAGAGCAGCAAACTTAATCGCCCCGCCCGGCAAGCAAGCGGACGACAAACACATCTGTCCAACAATTCGTGTGAAACACAATGAAAAACCGTTTGATGTGAGTTAATATAAACAACGTCGTGAATCTGACTCCTGCCACATGCATGACAGGGGTTAAACACAAAAAGGAGTCAACTATGGTTTCTGAGAAGGCTACCCTCGTTAATCCTCAGGGTCTGCACATGCGTCCGGCTGGTCTGTTCGCCTCCACCATGGGCAAGTATGCCTGTGACGTGACGGTCGTCACCCCCGAGAAGGAGGTCAACGGCAAGTCCCCGATGGCCCTCATGGCTGCTGGTATCCCCTGCGGTACCGAGGTCGAGGTCAAGTGCGACGGCGCTGACGAGGCCGAGGCTCTGGCTGCTGCCATCGAGCTCATCAAGAGCGGTCTTGGCGAGTAGAACTCAAACGGGTCGCATGTTGAACAACTAAGTTCATATTTGGGGGCGCAGTGACCTGTTGTAAGGTAGCTGCGCTCTTTTGTCATGGATATGGCAAAACGCTTTATCACATGACACGGAGAGAGGAATGGGAATGTATCAGGGAGTCAACGCTTCCGAGGGCATCGGTATCGGCACCGTCATGGTCGCCGTCGATCCCGACTTGACGTTTGAGCCGCACGAGGTTGCTGATTCGGCAGCAGAGAAGGAGCGCTATCAGTCCGCTCTTTCGGTCTTCTGCGAGAAGACCCAGGCTCAGGCCGACCACATGAAGGAGACGGTGGGCGAGGCCGAGGCCGAGATCATGAGCGGACATATTGTCCTGGCTCAGGATCCGGGTATGACCGACGCCATCAACGCCGCCATTGACGGTGGTACCTGCGCCGAGCAGGCGCTCATGGACACCTCGACCATGTTCGAGAACATGTTCCTGTCCATGGACGACGAGATGTTCCGTCTGCGCGCGGCCGACATCGCCGACATCCGCACCGGTATTCTGGCCGAGCTGCTGGGCAAGGAGGTCGTCGACCTCTCCGTCCTGCCCGAGAACACTGTCGTTGTCGTGCACGACCTCACGCCGTCCATGACCGCCACGATCGATAAGGCCCACGTTGCCGGTATCGTCACCGAGACCGGTGGCCGCACGTCGCACTCCGCGATTATTGCGCGCGCCCTTGAGATCCCGGCTGTCCTTTCGGTTTCCAATAGCTGCACCGCGCTGCGCAACGGTATGACCGTTGTCGTCGACGGTGGCAAGGGTATCGTCGAGGCCGATCCCGACGAGGAGACGCTCGCCGCCTACACCGCCAAGGCCGAGGCCTTCGCTGCCGAGAAGGCAGCCCTCGAGGCCTTCCGTGGCAAGCCGTCCGTGACTGCCGATGGCATCAAGAAGATCATCGCCTGCAACATCGGTAACCCTGATGACGTGCCCAACGCGCTCGATCACGATGCCGAGGCCATCGGTCTGTTCCGCTCCGAGTTCCTGTTCATGGACTCTGCCGAGCTTCCTTCCGAGGAGGAGCAGTTCAACGCCTACCGTAAGGTCGCCAGCGCGCTCAAGGGCGCTCCGGTCATCATCCGCACGCTCGATGTGGGTGGCGACAAGGAGATTCCGTATCTGCACATGGTCAAGGAAGATAACCCCTTCATGGGCTTCCGCGCCGTGCGTTACTGCCTGGCCAATCCCGACCAGTACAAGGTCCAGCTCCGCGCTCTGCTGCGCGCTAGCGCCTTCGGTGACGTTAAGATCATGATCCCGCTCGTCACCTGCGTCGAGGAGGTCTTGGCTGTCAAGGAGCTCGTCGAGCAGTGCAAGGCCGAGCTGACCGAAGAGGGTCGCAAGTTCAACGAGAACATCGAGGTCGGCATCATGGTCGAGACGCCCGCCGCTTCGCTGCTCGCAGACCGTCTTGCCGAGGTCGCCGACTTCTTCTCCATCGGCACCAACGACCTGATCGGCTACACCATGTGCGCCGACCGTGGTAACGACACCATCTCCAACCTGTACCAGGTTTACTATCCCGCCGTGCTCCGCTCGCTCAAGAACATCATCGAGAGCGGCGTGAAGGCCGGCATCATGGTCGGTATGTGCGGCGAGGCCGCTGCCGATCCGCTGCTCGAGCCGCTGCTGATCAGCTGGGGCCTGGAGGAGTTCTCGATGAGCGCTCCGTCGATCCTGCGCGCCCGCAAGACCATCAGCCAGTGGACCAAGGCCGAGTGCGACGAGCTCGCCGAGAAGGCACTCGCCTGCAACACCGCCGCCGAGGTCAAGGCACTGCTCGAGTCCGCAGCTCGCTAATTTGGTATCAGAGGTAACCGCGTGGTTGGAATGGGCCGGCCACGCGGCCCTCACATATACAGGGGGTACTGTAAATGTTCTACACGCTAACCGCTAACCCGGCTGTCGACATGACGGTTTCGAGCTCTCCGCTCGAGCCCGACGAGAACGTCCGCACCGGCTCGGCCAGCTACACGGCTAACGGCAAGGGCCTCGACGTGTCCTTCGCCTTTAAGAAGATGGGCGTCGACACCGTCGCGCTCGGCTTCTTCGCCGGCTTCACGGGCAAGTTCATCGTCGAGGAGGTTATGAACCTGGGTTGCCTCTGCCGCCCGGTCTGGACCGACGGTATCACGCGCATTAACACCTACGTCAACGATGGCCAGCACGAGTACGGCATCCTGAACCCGGGTGCTCCGATCACGCCGCAGCACCAGGAGGAGCTCTACAACATCCTGGACACCGCGGGTGATCTCGAGTGCCTGATCGTTTCCGGCTCCGTGCCTCCCAAAGCTACGCCTGACTTCCTGGCTAAGGTTATGGAGCACGCTCAGGCTCGTGGCGCCGATGTCGTCTTGGACCTGTCCTCCGACAAGCTCAAGGAGCTCGCTCACAAGAAGCCGCTGCTCATCAAGCCGAACCATCACGAGATGAAGGCCATCTTCGGCGTGCCGGTCGACACCGACGACGAGGTCCGCGTTGCCATGAAGATGGCTCACGACGCTGGCGTTCAGAACGTGCTGCTCACCCGTGGTAGCCGCGGCGACGCTTACTTCTCCAACGGCGAGGACATCTGGTACGCCAAGCGTGAGTTCAACATCAAGCTGGTTTCTTCCGTCTGCGCCGGCGACTGCACCCTCGCTGCGTTCCTGCACAAGTGGTACAGGGATCGCGACAACGTCGAGGAGGCCATGAAGCTCGCTATGGCCACCGGCGCCAACGTTGCCGAGTCCGTCGGCATCGGCGACTTCGGTCACGTCGACGAGTACAGCAAGCGCGTTGCTGTCCGCAAGCTCGATCGTCAGTAATTGAAACGCGACATATTCGTGCGCATGTGGCGCCCAGGTTTCGGCTGGGGCGCCTTTTTGTTCCGCCACGGGGGAGAGGTGTCCCGCCGTGCTTCATCGCTTCCACACCGTTCGCCGAGTTGTCCTAGCCTTTTACCGATGCGTGGAATATACTTTCATTAACACGTTGCTTCGTGAAAGGAACATTCATGATTTACACGCTCACTGCAAATCCCGCCATTGACTACAACATCGCCTGCGACGGCCTTACTGCCAATACCGTCACGCGTACCCGCAATGCCGTCTACACGCCCAACGGCAAGGGCCTCAACGTCTCGTTTGCGCTTGACCACTATGGTGTCGACACCACGATCCTGGGTTTCTTCGCCGGCTTCTCGGGTGAGTTTATCGTTAAGGGCGCCGAGGCCCTGGGCGTGCCCGTCAAGCCCGTGTGGACCGACGGCATTACGCGCGTCAATGTGTTCCTCAACGCCGGTCCCGACACCGAGTACAACATGGTCAATGCCGGTGCCGCCATCAATGAGGCCAACGAGCAGGAGATGTTTGAACTTATCGATTCGCTCGATGACATGACCTGCCTGGTCATCAGCGGCTCGCTGCCTCCCAACACTTCCGAGGGCTTCTTGGCCGAGGTCCTGCGCCGTGTCAAGGCCAAGGGGGCCGAGTTCGTCCTCGACATCTCGAGCCATCAGCTGGCAGACCTCATTGCTCTGGAGCCACTGCTGATCAAGCCCAATGACGACGAGCTGCTTGACATCTTTGGCATCAAGGTGAGCGGTGGCGACGACGAGTCCGTCAAGGGCGCTATGGCCGAGCTGCACGCCAAGGGCGCCAAGAACGTGCTGCTGACCCTTGGTGGCGCCGGTGCGTACTTCTCCAACGGCGAGCATATCTGGTTTGCCAACCGCACCTTCGACGTCAAGCTGCTGTCGACGGTGTGCGCCGGCGATTCCTCGCTCGCTGCCTTCCTGTCCGTGTGGCACGACGCCCCCGAGCGCGTCGAGGACGCCCTGCGCCTTTCGATGGCCACTGGCGCCAACGTGGTCGAGTGCCCCGGTCTGGGTGATTTTGCCAAGGTGGACGAATATAAGAAGCACATCGAGGTTCGCCAGGTCTGCTAGTTCCGGCACCTTGTCTGAATAGTTTGATTATTTCGCATCCGTCTTAGACTAGGACGGATGCGTTTTTGTTTACGGGACTTGCGTGTGCAGTGGAGGCTGTTTCTTGCTAGACTTCTTGCAGACGCAATCGATAGCCAATTTGATAGTCGCAGGAGGCCATAGGCATGTGCAATGTTTCGCTCAACGGTACTCAACCGTCCGATGCGTCCCTGCGCGTCCTGCGCGCGCTTGAGGCGGCTGGTCTTGAGGCTTGGTGCGTGGGCGGTTGGGTGCGCGACGCCCTGATGGATTGCCCCAGCCACGATGTTGATATGTGCTGTAGCGGCCTGTGGCAGGAGTCCAAGGCGGCGCTCGAGGCCGCTGGTATCGCGGTCGTGGAGTCGGGCATTAAATTTGGCGGAATCACGGCTATTTCCGATGGCGAGCGTATCGAGGTCACCACGTACCGTCTGGATGGCTTTTACACCGATGGTCGCCATCCCCAGAGTGTGGAACGTGCCGCCTCGCTTGAGGACGATCTGGCGCGCCGCGACTTTACCGTCAACGCTATGGCCTGGCATCCCGAGCGCGGGCTTGTCGACCGCTACGACGGCCAGGGTGACTTGGAGCGCAAGCTGATTCGCGCTGTCGGCGATCCCAAGCGTCGCTTTAACGAGGATGCCCTGCGCATGTTGCGTGCGGTGCGCTTTGCCTGCCGCCTGGACTTTATGATTGAGCCCGAGACTAAGCGCGCGCTTGCCGAGTGCGCGCCGCTGCTCGACGCCGTGGCGCGCGAGCGTGTGGGTATTGAGCTTGAGGGCATTCTTTCGACCGGTCATGGGGGAGACGCGATGCTGCGCTACCCCGAGCTCATCTGTGCCTCTGTGCCTGAGCTGGCAGCGGGTCGCGGCTTTGATCAGCGAAGTGTCTATCATGCGTTTAACGTTTACGAGCATATCGCCCGTGTGCTGACGGTGGCGGGGGAGCTCGCGCTGTGTGACGGCGTCGCGCCCTCGTCGAGCCTTATGTGGGCGGCGTTTTTGCACGATGTGTCCAAGCCCGAGTGCTTCACGGTCGACCATGCCGGTAGCGGACACTTCTACGGCCATCCCGAGCTCGGCGCCAAGAAGGCGCGCGTCATTATGGATCGCCTGGCGCTCTCGCACGACTTGGTGCGCGACGTGTGTCTGCTCATCAAATACCATGACAAGCCGCTGCGCCCCGAGCGCTCCTGTCTGCTCAATATGATGCGCGCGCTTTCGGGTGAGGGCGTCGACACGGCCCGCCTGATTGACGAGCTCATGGACCTTAAGCGTGCCGACACACTTGGCAAGGCCCCGTCGTGCTTCTATTACGTTGAGACGATTGAGGAGATGCGCGCGATGGCGCACGAGCTGCTGAGGGCGGGGGAGCCCTATACGCTCAAGATGCTCGCCATCAACGGCGGCGACCTGATCCGTGCTGGAGTCAAGCCCGGGCCGGAACTGGGGCAGCTTCTCAACTCCGCCCTCGACGCCGTGATCGAAGACAACATTCCCAACGATCGCGAAGCTCTTTTGGTCCATCTTAACTTGAATTAGCTACCTAGTTTACCTGTGTGTTCCATAACCTGCCGACAATTTTTTGGCAATTTGGAATTTCTTCTTGCGCTGACGTTTTTTGTCCCGTAATATATTTCCTCGCAGCACGGCAGTGCAGATGTCATGTGGCCCGTTCGTCTAGCGGTTTAGGACGCCGCCCTCTCAAGGCGGAGATCACCAGTTCGAATCTGGTACGGGCTACCACGCATCTGATACCCGGACTTCCTATGGAAGGCCGGGTTTTTTATTTTCAAACAACCGTCTGCAATTCCCGTTTGAACCAGAGCTTTGCGTTCTGCCTATGGCCCTTACGGGTACAATATCCAAGATATTTTGACTGTTAGAAGGAGTCTCATGACGGAGTCCTCTCAGCATACGTCTAAGCCCCAGGTCGAGGTTGAGGCCTCGGGCGGAGATGACAATAAGAGCGCACGCCGCGGCGCCATCTTTATCGGCGTCGTGCTGGTAGGTTATATCGTCTATCTGGTGGTAACCGGGCAGATGGGGCAGTTCTGGGCCGCTATGTCGAGCGTCCAGGCGTCATGGCTCGTTGTCGCGTGTCTTTGCATGTTCATGTACCTGTTCTTTGGCGTTGTGGCCTATGCGATCGCCGTCTGGCTCGATCCCAATTCGCCCGTCGGCATCCGCGACCTGATCTCGGTCGAGGCGAGTGGCATCTTCTTTGGCAACCTGACGCCCATGATGATGGGCTCCACCCCGGCTCAGATCTATCGCCTGACCAAGGCCGGCCAAAACGTGGGCGAGGCCGGCGCCACGCAATTCACGCGCTTTATCGTGTACCAGTTTGGCCTGGTCGCCTGGGGCGCTATCCTGCTGCTCGCCCGTATGCCGTTTTTTGCCGAACGCTACGGCGACATGACGCTGCTGTGCGTCTTTAGCTTTGGTGGACACTGCTGCATCTTGCTTGGCATCTTCGCCGTCGCGCTCATGCCTAAGACCGTCACGCGCGTCGCCCATTGCATCATCAATTGGCTCGAGCGCATTGGTGTCTCGGCCACTAAGATCGAGAGTTGGCGCACGTTTGTCGATGGCGAGATCTACTCCTTCTCCGAGAAGTTCAAGCTTTCGGCCGGACATTTTTCTTCCATGCTGCTCACCGTGTTTATCACCATGCTGCAGCTCGCGTTTTTCTATCTGGTTCCGTATTTCCTGATGCTTGCCTTTGGCCACCACGAGGTCGACTTTTTCTCGGTCATGGCCGCGAGCGCCTTTGTCCAGCTGTTAAGCTCTGCGGTTCCCTTGCCCGGTGGAACTGGTGGCGCTGAGGGCGGCTTTGCATTGTTCTTGGGTCATTTCTTCGGTTCGGCTTCGACCGCCGGCTATCTGCTGTGGCGTCTCATTACGTTTATTGCGCCTACCATTTTGGCTGCGCCCCTGCTGGGACTTAAGAGCGCCCACAACGAGAGCATCCATGCGCGCTGGGATCGCGTGATGCGCAAGCTCGGCCGCACGCCTCAGACGCCCTCTGCGCCCACTAAGCCGCACCCCACGAATGCTGTTACCGTTGATCCCAAGAAGCACGCTCAGAAGGCTTCTGGGACCGCAAAGCCGGCTCATAAGGCCTATGTGCGTCAGACAGGAGACGGTATTCGCGTATCTCCGTCGGCACTCAATAAGAAGAAGCACCCTAAGTTGCAGTAGGACAGTCGTGCGTTCTTCATGATGCGGGGCATATTTGTGCTGTATGGGGGATAATCATCTTACGTAGATTATCTCTCATCTGTTGATGAATGCTCGCATATCGAAGGGACACGCCCATGGCAACCAGCAAACCGCGTCTTGATCGTCGCATCGTTCGCAGCCGTAATGCCATCCTTTCCGCTTTCGAGCGCCTGCTCATGGAAAAGCCGCTGGCAGACATTACGGTGAGTGCCATCGCGCGCGAGGCCAATGTCGACCGCAAAACCTTCTACGTGCACTTTGGCACGGTTGACGGCCTGCTCGATGCCATTGCCGTCGATGTGGTGGAGATGATTGTCGACTCGGTCGAGAAAACGCTTGCTTCAATGGACGGCGACACCAACGAGCGCGCTCTTGGCGCGGCGGCGACCTTCTTTAAAACCGTTAACGAGGCACTGTGCAACAACTTGGTGCTCAATCGTCAGCTGATCGAGAACATTCCGCTCGATGATTTTATGGCTCGTCTTCGTGCGCCGCTCGAGCACGAGATTGCCGAGCGCGATCTGCTGCCCCAAGGTCTCAAGGACGAAATGTTCGACTACTATCTGGCGTTTTTGCTGTCGGGTATTATCGGTATCTATCGCACGTGGGCGCTGTCTGACGGCTCGGTTCCTATCGAGCGCGTCTCGGAGGTTGCCAACGACCTCACGCTCAACGGCCTTTCGAGTCTGGAATCTCGCTTGGATTAGGCCTAGTTGGGCTCGTCGGCGTGGAAATTCCTGTTCACGAGGTTCTCCGGCGCCTTGGAGACCTCGCCGGCGTAGGAGCTGTAGCCTGAGGATCCTTAAAAAAAGTCCAGTTTATCCTTCCCACTCCAATTGGGAATCCTCCGATGCGCCTTCGCACGCTCGCATGACCTCGATACCATGCGAGCGTGCGAACTCGACGAGCTCTGCGTTGCGGGCGTTTATGGTGCCGAAGGCGGCGGGGCACACGATAAGGCGCGTGCAGTGGACGAGGAGCTCTTTGGCGCGGGCTATGGTTTTATCCCCGATCGGCTCGAAGGCGCGCTCGGCCACGCATTCCGTCGCCAGGTCGCGCGCGAGCTCGCAGTCGATGTCCCCTTCGTGCAGAACGCCCGCGTAGAACGCCTTGCCCTGCCGGATGAGCTGGCGAAACACTGCCGACCCCGTACCTGCGCCGGCGATGACGAACGTGTGCGCATCGCCGTGCGGGCGCCCAATTTCCACGCTGCCGAAGCGCTCGTTGAAGGTGCCATGTTGCAGGCCGTAGAGCTCGCCAATCGTCTCGCGCGTGAATATGTCCTCGGGTGCGCCGGCGCGGAAGACCCGGCCGTCCTTCACGCAAATCACCTTGTCGGCGCTTTTCTGCGCGAGCTCGAGTTCGTGGATGGACATGATGACAGCAACATTCCGCGATTTCGCAAGGTGGCGAAGTATTCGCAGCAGGTCGATCTGGTAGCGGATATCGAGATACGACGTGGGCTCGTCGAGCACGAGCACGCGCGGATCCTGCGCGATGGCGCGTGCGAGCATGACGCGCTGGCGTTGCCCGTCGCTTATCTGCATGAAGTCGCGCTCGGCAAGCTTTTCCACATTTGCGGTTTTCATGGCCTCGTCGACCCGATTATGGTCGTCGGGCGTGAGTGTGCCCATTCGCCCGGTGTAGGGATGCCTTCCCGCCTCTACGATATCGCGGCAGGTGAGGAGCTCGGTCCGGGGGCGATCTGTCAGCATAACGGCAAGGTTCCTTGCGAACTCCGCCGTCTTCCATCGGGAAATCTCCCGCCCGTCGAGCTCGACCGCGCCGGCAAGCGGTGCCAGATGGCGTGTGATGGTTTTCAAGATGGTCGACTTGCCCGAGCCGTTCGGCCCGATGAGTGCCACGACGTCGCCCGCGCGAACCTCCAGATCGATGCCTTCGACTACGACCTTCTTGTCGTAGCCCGCCGACAGGTCGCTTATGCGGAAAAGCGGCGCTCCGTCAGCCTGCGTTTCGACCGGGGTTTCGAGGTTCGACTCCGCTCGAAGGAGGCGTTCCGCGCGCAGTTCCGCACGAGCCGAAAGTGCCTTCTGGCGCTTTCGTGCGAGCTCAGGACTGGCCAAGCATGGAATGTTCCCTCCGAGCGTTTTGGTCCGCGGCACGAATTCCCCCATCTACCTCACCCGCTTCTTCAACATGAGTGCAATAACCACCGGCGCGCCGAAGATGGCGGTGACGGCGCTGATGGAAAGCTCGACGGGGGAGAACAGCGTGCGCGCGATCAAATCGCAGCCCGCGCAAAAGATGGCGCCTCCCAAGAAGCACGCAGGAATCACGCGGATAGGCTTCGACGACTTCAGCGCCGACTTAACGAGATGCGGAACCGCGATGCCTACGAACGACACCGGACCAGCGAACGCGGTCACGCAGGCGGAGAGCATGCTCGCTAGAAGGACGAGCACCACGCGGAAGCGTGCGACGTTCACGCCGACGCTTTTCGCGTAGGCTTCTCCCAGCTGGAAGGCGGAAAGGGGCTTCGATATCGCGAATACGCATGCGCTCACGGTGATCACCACGACCGCGATGACCGCGATGTCGTCCCAGCTCGAACCCGAAAAGCTACCCAAAGACCAGTTGTGCAGGTTCACGATGGACTGGTCGTCGGCGAAGGCGATGAGGAAGTTCGTCGCCGCCGAGCAGATGTATCCCACCATGACGCCCGCCACGATGAGCATGGCCATGGAACTTATGCGCCGTGCGATGAGGAGCACGAAGCCGATGGTGATAAGCGAGCCCAGAAACGCTGCGGCCACCATGGCCGGCGAGGACATGGCCTGGTTCGCGCCCAGAAGTACGATCATCGTAAGCGCGACGACGAACTTTGCGCCCGAGGAGACGCCCAAGATGAACGGGTCGGCGATGGGATTGTTGAAAAACGTCTGCAGCAGGAACCCGGAGAGCGAAAGTGCCCCGCCGAGAAGCACGGCTGAAAGCACGCGCGGCAGGCGAATCTCCCAGATGACTTGGCTTTCCATGGAATTGGCCGCGCCGCCCGAAAGGATGCCAGGGATGTGGTCTGCGGGCACGAGCACGCTCCCGATGCACAGGTTGGCCCCGACGAGCACGATGAGGGCAACAGCGAGCAGCGCCGTCACGACGCGACACCGCGCGGCGCGCCCCGATTCGTCGTATGTCATGGAAAGTCGGCTTTTCATGGTGCTAGCCGAGCTTCCTCAGATAATGGAAGTCGCTCGCGTCATCGCCGGTGAACGCCCCGTGCAGTTCGTCGATAATGTCGGCGGTAGAAGTCATCTGCTGGTACATGTCGGCGCTTGTGACCCAGACGTTGCCGTTCTTCACGGCTTTGAACTGCGACAATAGCGCGTTTTTGCCTACGAAGTCGTTCAAGGTGGCAACCGATTCGTCGATGGTGCCGTTGTAGACGATGATGTCGGCATCCTTCGCCGTCGCGTAGAAGCGCTCCATTTCGAGCGTTACTGACGAACCTGACGTCGACGCCGTCTGCGCGTCATCGAGCGCGTAGCTGCCGCCTGCAAGCTCGATCATCTGCGCCACGTAGTCGCCCGCCCGCCGCGTGACGGCGGCCCCGTTCGAGTTAATGTAGAAATACGCCACGGTTTTACCTGACGACGCGAGCCCCGACGTTTGCTCGACGCGGGCCTTCTGCTCGTTGAACAGGTGCGCGGCCTCGTCTTCCTTGTCGAACAGGACGCCGAAAAGCTTAATCCACTCGACGCGCCCGAGTGCTTCGGGCTCGCTCGACGACTGTTCGGTGAGCACGACGAGCCCGAGTTTCTGCAGCTTTTCCTTCACATCGGGTGTGTGGTTGATCATGGTGTTCTCGATGGCGAGCGTGCAGCCCGAGGCCGATATTCGCTCGTAGTCGGGCGCGCTGTACTTGCCGCCGTAGGCGATCGCCCCACTTTCGAGCGCGCTTTTGAAGCCCGCGACCGAGCAATCGTCGGCCTTCGTGCCCGACATGAAGATATTGTCGTTCGCATCGAGCGCGTCGACCAGGCACATCGTCGCCGACGACACGAGGTACACCTTGTCGGCGGGGCGCCTTATGACCGCGATGTCAGAGCTCAACCCATCAGGTACCTTCGCATCTTGCGGTACCACGAGGAAGCGCTCCCCGTTCGCAACGCAGATAAGCCGCAGGCCGCCTTCGAACTCGTCGACAGTGAAGTGCTTGGCGTATTCAAGCTGAAGCGTCCCCGTCGGCTCCCAGCCGCAGCCCAAATCTGGGTTGTGGAAGTCGGCCGCGGCGCTTGAAGCCGTTCCCGCGGGGGAGCCGCCGCTTGCATCGTCGCCCGATTTCTCCTTCATGGTGGATGAGTCGAAGTGGAGCGTGTAGTCGATGGTGTGCGGCGTCGACATGGCGACGGTCTCGGCCGACACGGCGATGTCCTCGTCGAGCGTGACGGGTATCTCGAACGTGGAGTTGCCGCCGTCGTTTATGGGCGCGTAGTCCACGCCGTCGACGGTCATCTTGTCGTAGTTCGAACTCGACCAGGTGATGGTCGCGGTGTAGGTGTCGCCATCCTTCACAATTGTGGTTGGTGAGGCGATGCTTGCGCGCCCTGACCCGCCGGAGAGCGAGACGCTCACAGTGTATTCCTGAGAGCCCGCCGTGGCACCGGTCGCGTTCGGGCTCGCACTGCACCCCGCGAAGGGAAGCGCGAGCAGGGCGACGAGAACGCAGGCGATCGCGCGCGCCGCGATTCTGTGGCGCTTTCTGTTTTCCCCCTTGGGAAGAATCGACCGCATGGCGTTACTTCAGTGCGTCGGCGCGCAGATCGACGCCGGCGGATTCGAACACGAGTGTGCGGTCGTACCACCGCTCCCTTTTAATGCTCCACGCGGCGCAGTCGGTGTCCTCGTCGAGTGCTTCAACGGGCACGTCGTAGGTGTACTTGCCTTCCGCGTTTTCCACATAGGGGATGAAGTCGGCCTCGCTCGCGGCGGCAGCCTCGTCACTCGTGCCCATGAAGAGCTTGCCGTAGCCCGTGCCGGAAAGTGTCATCACGCAGTGCATGGAGCCGTTTTCCACGATGAGCTGGGCGTCCACAATCCTGAACATGTTCGAGCTGGAATCTACGGTGATCGGATAGGTGCCGTCGGCCACCTTGTCGGCGGTGATGGGGGCAGCGCTTGCGCCCTCGGGCGCATCGGCCGCCTGTTCGGTCTTTTCCTGGGAATCGGCATCGCTTGCCTTTGCGCTGTCGATTGAATTTCCGCCGCAGCCGGCGAGCGAGAACGCGAAAAGCGCCGCCGACAGGGCGAAGGCGAGGGTTTTCTTCAACATGGAGGGGGTTCCTTTCAATCGCTTCGACCGCCCGCGCCGTGCGGTGGGCGGGCGGGATGCGAATGCAACGGGCATGCGCCGTCGGTC